>JBQTHA010000080.1:0-2001 GCA_052390375.1 Nitrosopumilaceae archaeon | reverse complement strand
CTTAATTCTGCTGTACCTGAACTTGCTGAAATAGCAAATATTGATGCAGAAGTCATTTTTTCAGAATACTCTGAAAACTTAGAACCTGAACATTGGAAGAAGATTGCAGAAAAACTAGATTCATATGAAAAATTAAACTATAAAGGAATTGTTATAGGACATGGAACAGATACTATGCAGTATACTGCAGCATTTCTTTCCTTTGCATTAGCAGGTTACCCTATTCCGATAATTTTAGTTGGTTCACAAAGATCTTCAGATAGACCCTCGTCAGATGCTGCATTAAACTTGATTTCAGCAGTTAGATTTATTGTGGAATCTAATACTCGTGGTGTTTTTGTAGTAATGCATCACAACGAAAGTGATGATTTAGTTGTAGGACATATAGGAACTAGAGTTAGAAAAAATCACACCAGTAAAAGAAGTGCATTTCAAACAATAGGTGGTAATCCAGCTTTCCTTATCTTCGATAAAAAAATTGAAAAAAATTTAGAAAAAGAATTTTTTAAACAAAAGGAATATGTTCCAAAGTTAAATTTTGATCCCCATGTAGCTCTTGTAAAATATCATCCTGGTTATAACCCAAAAATTATTGATTTTCTAATAGAATCAGGATATAAAGCGATAATTTTTGAGGGAACAGGATTAGGACATGTTGGGAAAACTATGTATGAATGCATCAAAAAAGCCAACGAATTAGGATTATTCATGGGAATGACGTCACAATGTATTGACGGACGAGTTGGAATGAATGTCTATGAAAGTGGAAGAGATCTTCTAGAACTTGGAATTGTACCTTTATCAGATATGATTTCAGAAACTGCTTTGGTAAAGGCAATGTGGGCCTTAGGAAATTCTGGAAGTCCCGTTGAAATGAAAAATTTAATGTTAAAAAACATAGCCTCTGAATTTTCTGATTAATCTTTTAAGACTGTTTAATGGTTGATAATTAGTGTCTGAATTAAAAATAGATAAAATTGGATTAAAAGTAGGACTTGAAATTCATCAGCAGTTATCAACTAGTAAGAAATTATTTTGCAATTGTTCCCCCAGAGAAACAAATGAGTTTACAGCCAAATTTTCTCGTAAATTACGTGCTTCAAAAAGTGAATTGGGAGAATATGACCCTGCAGCAATATTTGAAAATATGAAATCTAAGAAGATGATATACTATACAAATCCAAATAGTTGTTGTCTAGTAGAACAAGACGAAGAACCACCACATGATCTTGATTCTGATGCAAAAAATATTGCTTTACTGATTGCTAGCTCTTTGAAATCAAATATTTTTAGCGAAATTTATCCAATGAGAAAGATGGTAATTGATGGTTCCAATACCTCTGGCTTTCAAAGAACTATGATGGTAGCTCAAGGAGGGTATCTTGAAGCTGACGGGCAAAAAATTGGAGTGCAATCAATTTGTCTTGAAGAAGACGCCGCAAAATTACTAGCAGATAGAGAAACAGAGAGAGATTATAGTCTTGAACGTTTGGGTATTCCACTTGTAGAGATTGCTTTAGAACCTGTCAGCGCTAGCCCTTCAGAAATGAGAAAGATAGCGCTTACAATTGGTAGACTGTTAAGAACAACAAAGAAGGTTACCAGAGGAATAGGATCAATCAGACAAGACGTAAACGTTTCAGTTAGTGGTGGCGGAATAGTTGAAGTAAAAGGAGTACAACAGTTGGATCAGCTTGAAAAAGTTGTAGAATATGAGGCAAAAAGGCAACACGGACTCCTATTAATTTCAGAAAAGTTACAAAAATTAAAACTTGAAAAAATTTCAAGGCAAGAAGATGTTTTTGATATAACTGAACTTATGAAGAATTGTAAATCAAAAATAATCCAAAAATCTTTAAAAGATAAGTCTATTATCAAAGTTATTAAAATTAAAAATTTTTCAGGAATGTTTAGTTACTCACCATATGAAGCCATTAGACTAGGTAAAGAAATAGGTCAACTAGTTAGATTTTTTGGAATTGGTGGAGTATTTCATTCTGA
>JBQTHA010000079.1:0-21715 GCA_052390375.1 Nitrosopumilaceae archaeon | reverse complement strand
TTACCAAATTCTGATCTAAAGAGTTTAATTGTGAATAACTCGTTTCTGTGAATACGGTGAGGTGGCAGAGTGGTTATGCGTGGGCCTGCAAAGCCTATCGATAGGGGTTCGAATCCCTTCCTCACCTTTCAAGTTTTGAGTTATTATGTAATTACCTGCTTTTCTAAATAGAGAGTATTTTAGAAGAAATAAGTTGGCACAGATAAACAACAGGGGATTACTAAGATACATTCCTGGTTCAAGTTCTATTCTAGTTCAAGAAAATAGTAACCAACCACTAGAAGGATTTTCAAAAAATATTCGAGATAGTATAAAAGAAAATGCAGAATGTGCTAAAAATGAAGTTGAAAAAGGTCATAATTTTCTTCATTGGGTTCTAACAAGAGTTTATGAAGCAACAGAAGACGATGCGGCTGATGCTATAGTTGATGGGGCTAATGACCTAGGCATTGATGCATACCTTCCAGTTGATTTTTCTGATAACAAGATAAGATTATTCCAGTCAAAATATGGAACATCGCACTCTATGGAAGCTATTGCAAAATTCAAAGAAGATGTTAAACGACTACTCAAAAGTGATGTTACTAAGATGCGTCCTGAATTAGCACATTTAGTTACCAAGATACGTGATAAAAATTTGAAGGTGGAATGTTGCTATGTAACGGATCAGGAAGTAGAATATGAAAATGAAGAGTATTTTGAGATTATCGATATAGAAGAAATCATCCAAAGATTGTGGAGCAGAATAAAAAAACCAGCAGCTGGCAAAAAATCTGCGATAAAATTGGAAAAGATGCTAGGACATGAAAATACTATTTTAGGGATATTGAAACTAAGAGAATTAACGGAGTTTATCTCTAAAAATCGGGACTATGTCTTTGAGTCCAACATTAGACAGTGGATGCAGTTTAAAACTACTGTAAACAAAGGCATTAGAGAAACCCTGCAGAATGCACCTGACAAGTTCTTCTATTACAATAACGGAATTACAATTGTAGTAAGTAACTTTGAAGAAATTGGAAATAATTCCATATTATTACATGCTCCACAAATAGTAAATGGAGCTCAAACATCAAATTCAATTGTTGACCGTGCTAAACGCACACATAATTTGGATGGCAGTATAACAGTCACAATCATTCGAGCTGATGATGAAGAAGACCAAAATAATATTACAAAATACAGAAATTCGCAGAATTCTGTTAGGGGCAAAGACCTGGTATCATTAATGGATTTCCATAAATCAATAAAATCTCAATTACAAAATTCCGGTTACTTTTATGAAATTCAAGCGGGATCTTTTGATTCAAAAACTAAATCACAACAATCTGAATTAAAAGGAGATGTAATTTATAATAAATATTTACCAGATAATCACAAAAAGGTAATTGTTGCTAAAGATGCGATTCAATCTTTAGTTGCAGGAATAGAACAAAGACCTACAGAATCTTATAGCTCACCAGCACAATTTTTACCTCGTGGAAGTAAGTATGATGATGTGTTCAATGAAAAACTTGAAGATGAGTACAGACTATTGCTATACCCATATCTTGTAAAAGAATTTGCGAAAAATACCTTAAAGTATGGCAAGAGGGGAGGGCATAAAACAAAACGATATGCCACCTTATTCTTTGTAGCAGTGTATTTTCGGATCTTACATAAAAATATCTTAGAAACAAAGGGTGATTTTAAAAGTGACATTACAAAATTAGAACCAATTTTTAGAAGCTTTAAGCTAAATAGTAGAATTTTAAAACTGGCTGATACAGTAGTCACAAAATTCCTTGAAGATACGGTAGTAGATGATGAAATGGAAATAGCAAATACCAAGCATAATTTCTTCTCACATCATGTCTGGAATGATGCAATGCTTCGAGTGGTAGATAAAAAAATAATACAGGAAGAAGATGAAATTGAGAGTATTAAAAAATTGATAAGTAATCTAGCATAACCAATTATTTTTACTTAAACGGTAGAGGTCTAACCAAGTAAAAATTTGCAGGAGGTTTACATTGGCCAGACATTCTACCGTATATTTTCTACAAGATAGTAATATTTAACATGATTTCTCCAATTGAAATGAATAGTAAAACATCTAAAATGATTTTTATATAGAACAAAAAAACTAGGATGGTTTGAAAAAAGAAGAAAAATGCGTTTTATGCAATAATTTATTGGAAACTAAGTATATTCCCATGGAGGAATGGAAAATTAATGGGGCATTATGTGGGAAATGTTATTCTAAAAAAATTTCTGAGTTCTACCCTGGGGAACATGTAAGGGTAAATTTATCAGATGAATAGTTAAACAATTTTATTTTATAGAATCAATTCATTTTTTTATATTTGTTGATATAAAGACAATTCCATGTGAGGGGATCATCTTTTACTTCATCTTCTTGTAGAAATTTAATGTCTGTAATTGTTTTTTTCTTTTTTAATAGAGTTACCTGAAAAGTTTCAAATTTTTTACATTGACATTCTTTGACTAGACAAGTATCTTGATCGCGTTCTAATTCATGATCTTCTTTAATGTGACTACAGTTACAAACGGCGTCATCTTTTACATCGTTTTTGAATTTTTTTGTATAAGTTCCTAATCTTAGATAAGCTTCTCCATCATGTCCTTTTTTGAAACGTTCATAATTTGGGGATTTATCTAAAATTTTAAAAAAGGATTTGTTAGTTTGAGGCTTTGTTGAATCTCCACCCATAACAAACCAATACTGGCCATCAGTTTCAACAAAACGAATCTTAATTGAATGATCATTCCACCAATGTATTGTGTCATGCCATAGATTTACTGCTTGTTTTCGTTCTGAAAATAGTGGGGCCACATTCATTCTCAAATCGTAATATCGATATGCCACCCCCAAAAAATCACTAATCCATGGGATCGATGCTTCTTTTGACATATCACTAAGGAGAGGCAAATTCTATTTAATATGTGCAAAATTATGGGTAATACTCTTATATCACCGATTAATGATGCCTAGCATATGGTAGGATATAGGACTAGTATGCAGATCGTAGCAGACTTATTAATTGCAACTGATCAATCTGGCCAAGAAGGAATTAAGACGACCTCACTTCTTACCAAAGCAAATCTATCACATTCTAGACTTTCCAAATTCCTTGAAAATTTAACCGGTGCAGAATTAATCAACAAAATAGAATATGATGGAAAGCTTGCTTTTGTCATTACGCCAAAAGGAAGACAGTATCTTGAATCATACAAAACATTTTCAGATATTGCAGGTTCTTTTGGATTAGATCTTTAAGTTTATTTTTTAGATCTTCGATTTTCACGTCTCTTCTCATTGTGCTCTCTTCTGTTTTTCATAGATCCATAAATGATTATAATTATAGCACCACCAAGCATGGCATAAAAGAGTCCAGGTATGAAAGGATCTCTAGTTACGGCAATTATCATTCCGGCAATCATGAACATCAAAATAATGAGAAGATATTTGTCCATCCTTCACCTGAATCACAAAATAATATATCTTTTTGAATAAACTACATAATAGTTAGGCGTAATGACAAAAATACTAGAGATAATAGGTTTTGCACTGATAGGCGGAACTATTTATTCATATCTTGGAATGATTGGAAATGATTTGAGATGGCCGGTTTTTTGGAGTTGTGCTTCAGGTGCTTTAGCTATAATTATTTACAGAAAATGGATGAAAAAAAAATTGGAATCTAGTAATTCTTGAACTGGTATGTATACTGAACAATTTTATGAAAATTGTTGACATTGATGATCAAAAATTAAACAATCGACAGATCTATAAAGGATGATTATTCGGGTAATATCGAGGGGAGTATGACAAGCGAGGCAACAAAATGGTGGAAAGGACTAGCAAGGGAACTAGAAGATGATATTGAATCCCTTGGAGAATAATTAAACAAATTCTAAAATTCCTGTTAACTATTGTAAATTAAAATTGAAAGCCTCGAGTGGGATTCGACCCCACGGCCTAACGCTTACGAGGCGTTCGCTCTACCAGGCTGAGCTATCGAGGCACACAACGTTTCCTGTCAGAGTTTATAAAAAGCCTTTTTGGTTTGGATTCAGTGAAAATATCTGTCTCCGGAATAAGGGGCATTTTTGGAAATGATTTAACATTGAAGGATGTTTTAAGATTTTGTAACAATTTCTCGTCTCTGATTAAATCAAAAAAATGTGTAATTGCTCAGGATACAAGGCCCTCAGGCTCTATGATAATAGAAACGGCAAGTGCTGCATTGTTGCAATGTGGGATTGATGTTTATAATCTAGGAATTGTCCCCACTCCCGTAATATTTAGGGAATCTAGAAAATATAGTGCAGGAATCATTGTTACGTCCTCTCATAATCCTCTTGAATGGAATGGTCTAAAATTCATTGTAAATGGAAGAGGCATTAACGAAGAAGAGTTGAATTTTCTTACTAATGATCAGGACACTTCAAAATCAATTATTGGATTAGAAACTAAAATTGAATCCAATTACATTGATGAAGCTGCTAATTTAATCGGAAAAGTTGCAGGTTCGCCCAAAGTTGTTGTAGATGTAGGTGGTGGTGCTGCTAAATATGTTGCACCAGCTTTATTAAAAAAAATTGGATGTCAAGTTAAAACCATTAATGAAAATTTGGAACAATGTTCTCGTGGACCTGATCCAACTTCAGATGATTTGAAAGATCTGATATCGAACAGTAAAGGAGCTATTGGTTTTGCCTTTGATTTAGATGGAGATCGTCTAGTTGTTGTCAAAGATGGAAAAAAGCTATCTCCAGATATCACATTAGGGTTAGGAGTAGCAAAAGCTCTTGAGCTTGGGTATAAGAAATTTGTTCTAAGCATAGATTCTAGTGTTTCAGTTGAGAAATTTATTATAAAAAAAGGAGGCGAGGTTCAACGTTCTAAAGTTGGCGAGGCAAATGTCATTGATCTTATGCTAAAAACAAAATCTCAAGCTGGCGGAGAAGGCAGTAGTGGAGGATTCATTCTTCCTGAATTCAATTTTTGTCGTGATGGTATTCTAACAAGTGGTTTAATTGCTTCAATGCTTGAAACAAACATCTTTGAAGATGTACTCAAATTTATGGAAAGATATCATCAGGTAAGAGATAAGATAAAAATCAAGTCAAATCTGCATGATAAAACTTTAGAAAAAGTACAAGAAAAAATGTCAAAAAAGTTTGGAGAAATAATTACAATGGATGGAATTAAGGCAATAATTGATGAGGATAGTTGGGTATTAGTACGTAAATCAAATACAGAAGATATCATTAGAATCTCAGCTGAGTCAGACAATATTGAAAAAGCAAAAACTATTGCACAACAAGTAAGAGACCTAGTGAAACAAAGTTATGACCAAGTTAAATGAAAAAGAAATTATTTCAATTTTTCAGAAAAAGCTAGAAAATCATAGATTTGTTTCAGAAGATGTTGAGGTTTTCATACTAGGAAAAACAAATTGTGTAACAAAAGTGGATACTCTAGTGGAAAGTACAGACATTCCACCAGGAATGAAATTAAATGATGTTGCAAGAAAAAGTGTGGTCGCGTGTGTTAGTGACTTTGCATCAAAGGGAGTAAAGCCACTCTATGGCATGATATCTATTACAATACCAAAACAATTTTCTAAATTAAAGATCACTGACTTAGCTATTGGATTAGGAAAAGCGGCAAAAGAGTTTGATCTTAGATTTATTGGAGGCGATACTAATGAGGGAAAAGAATTAGTAATTCAGATTTCGCTTTTTGGTTCTGCTAAAAAAATTGTTGCAAGAAAAGGCGCAAAAACAAATGATATTATAGTTACCACTGGTCCCTTTGGATATTCATTAGCAGGTCTAAAAATATTATTAAACAA
Source organism: Nitrosopumilaceae archaeon (assembly GCA_052390375.1). Taxonomy (GTDB): domain Archaea; phylum Thermoproteota; class Nitrososphaeria; order Nitrososphaerales; family Nitrosopumilaceae; genus CSP1-1. Next base: position 15,851 of record JBQTHA010000079.1, on the reverse strand, counting down.
GAAAAAAGCTACTAGAGAATTTTCAAAAAAAGCAAAAGGAGCAGTCTTTAGACCAGTATCTAGATTGAAATTCGGCATAACAAATCACAAATTTTTTTCATCTTCAATGGATTCTAGTGACGGTTTATCTACAACTCTTCATGAAATGGCAAAGCAAAGTAAAAAAAAATTCATTTTAACAAAACTTCCCACAAATCAAGACATTTTCGAATTCGCAAAGACCAATAGGATAGACCCATTAGATTTGATTTTCAATGGGGGTGAAGAATACGAGATAGTGGCTACAGTTAATCCTGCAAGTATTGCTAGAGTTAAGAGCAATGCTAAAGCACAAAAAATACCATTATTTGAAATTGGTTATGTGACAAATGGAGTCGGTGTTATGTATAAAATGGACACAAAAACAATCCCAATTAAAGATAAAGGCTGGCTACATTTTGGAAGTTAATGATTTTTAAACCCTTTATGTGGTGGGTAGACATTGTCTGAATTAGAACTTGAAGCTGAAGCAATAAAAGCTGAGAAAATCGAAGAGATTAAAGCTGAAGCTGAGAAAATCAAGGCTGAAATGCAAGCAGGGAAAAAAGGCGAAGAAAAAGAAAAAATAAAAACTGAGCAAAAAAAACAGCCTAAAGAAGAAACATCAGAAAAAGCTAAAGAAAAATGGGGAATTGCACATATTTTCAGCAGTTACAACAATACTATTGTTCACGTAACTGATCTTACGGGGGCTGAAACAGTTGCACTTAGTTCAGGCGGTGTACATGTAAATGCTGATAGATACGAATCATCACCTTTTGCAGCTATGAAAGCATCTAATGCAGTAGTCGAGATAGCAAAAACAAAGGGCTTTACAGGATTGCACATAAGAGTAAGAGCAGTAGGTGGCGTTGGTTCAAGAGTTCCTGGTCCTGGTGCACAAGCAGCCATTAGAGCGCTTGCTAGAGGTGGCTTTAGGATAGGACGAATTGACGATGTAACACCAATACCTCACGATACCACTAGAAAGAAAGGTGGAAAGAGAGGAAGAAGAGTTTAATCTGATTCTACTAGTTTTAATTTTATTTTACAACCACGTGATTCAAAAAAATCAATCATAAAATTAGTAAGTTTCTCATCAGTTTTTCTACCTTTAGCTTTTTTAATCATATCAGAAAATTTTTCTTCCAGTCTAGTTAGTAGAGTAGGTTTTAACAATAAAGGAAAGAAAGTCCAACCAAATCTTGAGATAGGTTTACCTAAATGATAAGCATTAGATACTTCACATAGAGTTTGAAGATGGCTTAATGCTTTAATAATTTGGATTTTATCTTCATCGTACTGAGTTGTACTAACTTCAAAAATAGTTTTCATTGAGAATCTAAATCATCTTCAATTGAAGTTTCATTATTTGATGATTTGCTAGCAAGTTTGTCTGAAAGTGAAACAAATTCCCCATCTTGTTCTACGTTGATTTTTGTTTGCATACGCACATTAATTCCAACAGATCTAAACAAAGCTAGAAGTTTTCCACCATCTATTTCTTCACTGACTTCACCAGAATGGAGCAATTCTCCTAATTTTTCAACTACTATTTTAGTTTCAGAAGGAAACTGGGATTCTGCATTTTGTAAAACTTCTAGGCCTCTATAACCTAAATTTTTTACCAGTGTCTCTCTTGCAGAAGGTTGTGCTTTTTTTGGAATAGGAACTTCTTCTAGTCTTTGTTTTAGGGCAATATTTTTTTCCATTTCTGCAAGACGTTTTTTCTTTAATTGCTCAAGTTCCTTGTCATCTTCGCTCATCCCTTTATCACTCCTATTGGCACTAATTTTGCCACTTTGGTAGCAATTCCAAGCTCGTGTGAGACGTTAACGATTGAATCAACATCTTTGTATGCTTGAGGGGTTTCTTCGACAATACCATCTCGGGTTAATGCTTTAACCTCTATTCCTTTATCAGAAAGAAATTTTTTAACTTGGGATTCAGTATAGTTTTGTCTAGCTTTTGTCCTAGACATAGTTCTTCCTGCACCATGAGCGGTTGAACCAAAGGTAAGATTCATAGAATTTGGTTGTCCAAGTAAAATCCAGCTTCCAGTTCCCATAGAACCGGGAATAAAAACAGGTTGACCCAAATCTCGGTATTTTTTTGGAACTTCTTCTTTATTTGCAGGAAAAGCCCTTGTTGCGCCTTTTCTATGAACAACAACAGATCTTTGTTTACCATCAATTGTGTGCTTTTCCACTTTTGCAATATTATGTGAGACATCATAAACTAAATTCATTCCAAGATCTGCTTCAGATTGTTTCAAAACCCGTTCAAAGGATTTTCTTGTCCAATGGGTGATCATTTGTCTATTGCTCCATGCAAAGTTTAGAGCCGCAAACATTGCTTTTCTGTATGATTCTCCTTCTTCTGAAGAATTTGGAACACATGCAAGCTCTCTATCAGGTAAGGAAATGTTGTATTTTTTGAGTGCCTGTTCAGAAATCCTTAGATAATCACTACAGATTTGATGACCAAAGCCACGGGAACCGCAATGTGTTAGAATAGTAACCTGTCCTTGTTCTATTCCCATTCTCTTTGCAGCTTCCTCGTCATGAATTTCTGCAACTTTTTGTATTTCAAGAAAATGATTACCAGAACCTAAACTACCAAGTTGGGGTGCTCCACGTTTGCGAGCTCTATCTGAAACTTTGTTTGGATCTGCTTTATCCATATGGCCATTTTCTTCGCAAACCTCTGCATCTTCTTTTGTTCCATATCCATTATCTATTGCCCATGGAACTCCTTTTACTAAAACCTCATCAAGTTGAGAATTACTTAGTCTAATGGCTCCTTTTGAGCCTACACCAGAAGGTATAGAATTGAAAAGATCATTTACAAGGTCTTTTAATTTGGGTCTTACATTTTGTTCTTTGAGGTTTGTTCGTAATAGTCTCACTCCACAATTGATGTCATAGCCAACACCTCCAGGACTAATCATCCCTTCTTCTGCATCCATGGCAGCTACACCACCTACTGGAAAGCCATAACCTTCATGACCATCAGGTAATACAACTACGTTTTGCAGTATACCTGGAATAGTAGAAACATTGACTGCCTGTTTAATCGTTCTATCAGTCATCATTTTTTCAAGAAGTTGGTCATCAGCATAAATAATAACAGGAACTTTCATTCCTCGTGCTTCGTCTTTTTCAATTTTATATGTCATATTTCCAATTTTTTTCGGAATTAAACTGGACATTAAGATCGGTAAATGGGCATGCTAAGATAATTTAAATCATAAGTAGATTTATTTTCGATACAAAACAAGAAACAATGTTGTCAATATTACCGATAGATAGTGGTCGTTATGGAACAATAGAGATGGTTGCTATATTCAAAGAACAAAAAAAAATCAATTATCAGTTAGAAATTGAGGGCGCTACTGCAGTTTCACAAAGTGAAATTGGAATGATTCCAAAAGTAGTAGGTAAAGAGATTCAACGAGCGTCAAGATCAGGAAAAATTACTGTAAAGCGAATTAAACAGCTTGAAGCAAAAAGTGATCACGATACTGCAGCTCTGGTAGAAGCATTAAGTGAAAAGTGTAAACTAGAAGCAAGACCTTGGGTTCATTATGGACTGACAAGTAATGATCTTGTAGATACAAGCAATTCTATGCAAATGAAAGATGCCCTAGCAATTATTCAACCAAAAGTAGGCAAACTCGCTTTACTTTTAGCTAAAATGGCTGTAAAATACAAAGATCTTCCTGCAGTTGGTCGCACACATGGACAACATGCAAGCATTATTTCTTTTGGTTTGAAATTTGCAAATTGGGCTTTTGAAATGTCAAAGCACATTGAAAGAATTGAAGAAATAAAAAAGAGAGTTTTGATCTGCAAAACTCTTGGAGTAGTTGGAACTGGGTCATTAATGGGTTCACAAGCACTTGAAGTTCAAAAAAGAGTATCAAAAAAACTTGGTTTGTTTCCAGCAGAAGTGGCTACACAAATAATTCCAAGAGAAAGGTATGCAGAATATGTTTTTCAGTTAGCACTTTTAGGTTCAACACTTGAAAAAATAGCAGTTGAGATACGTAATCTACAGAGGACCGAAATTGGAGAAGTTGCAGAACATTTCAAAAAAGGTCAGATGGGAAGCAGTGCAGTGCCTGTAAAAAGAAATCCAACTAAAAGCGAACGAATTACATCACTATCAAAATTATTACGTAGTCAAGTACAAGTCTCATTTGAAAATATCCCGCATTGGCATGAACGCGACTTATCTAATTCAGCAAATGAGAGATTCATTCTTCCCATGTGTTCAATTTTGTTAGATGAGATGATAGAAACAATGATCAACGTAATCCAAAATCTACATATCAACGCCAATAGTATCAACAAGAATCTTTACGTGACAAAAGGGCAAATCTTTGCTGAATTTCTTTTAAAGGCTCTAATCAAAAAGGGTATTCCACGATTCAAGGCGTATAGAGATGTTCAAAGAATTGCATTTGAAGCTCATGATAAAGGAATTGAATACATTGATGCAGTAAGAAAAGATAAATCAATATCTTCACAAATAACTGAAAAAGAGATCAAAACCATATTCACTCCAGAAAATCATCTAGGTTCGTCTTCGTCTATAATTAATAATGTTTCAAAGTCAGTTCAAAACACATGTAAAAAATTTATCTAGATTTGATTAATTCTTTGTGGATTAAAGAACCATATTGTAGTGCCTTTTTTCTTTGATTAGCTGAGATTTCAGGCACACCGATGTCTATCGCTATCTTTCGAATAATGTGTTTTCGTAACAAATCCTCAGAATCTTTAATTTTGTAATTTAGAGGGATTTTTTTTGCGAATTTAATGAAATCTAGAGATAAAAAGGGTTGAAGGATTTTTATTCCAAATTCAGTACATATTACATTAATGGCAGTCATCATCTTCAATTCGTTATCAATTTTTAAATCCATTAATTCTAGAACTATTTTTTCTCCTTGTTTGAAAGCATCTCGATACGCATTGTATCCACAAAATAATTCATCTATTCCATTGGCGGTCAATACAGTGTTTATGTTAAGACTTTTTGCTAACTTTGAAACATAATAGAATGCAATACAATTCTCAATCCACGATAAATTATCAGTTTTTATTTTATCTTTAATTTTTAATGAAACTTTGTGAAATGTTTCTGTATCAATTTCTAGAATTTTATGAGGTAATTTCATTTTTTCGTTTACTTTTTTTGAGAATAAAATATCATGAGAGCCTGGAAATCCTATAGTAAGAAGAGTAACTTGATAACCAAGATCACTGCAGATTTTGGCCAATAATGTACTGTCTACACCTCCAGAGAAGGCAATACCTACTTGCTTTTCTAAAACGGTTTCCTTTATTGCCTTTTGTAGTTCTACTTCTAATTTATTTAACATACAATTTGCACTGAGTATCTATTAATTTAACATAGATGTAGTATGTTTCATGGGATTGACAAAGCTTTCACAAGAACAAATTAAAAATGAGCTAAAAAATATGCTGGGCTGGGCGGTAGTTGAGGGCAAACTGCATAAAGAATTTCATTTTGAGGATTTCAATCAAGCCTTTGGCTTTATGACAAGGGCAGCAATGCATATTGAAAAGATGAATCACCATCCAGAATGGTTTAACGTTTACAACAAGTTAATCGTTGATCTAACTACTCATGATGCGGGAGGAATTACCGAAAATGACATCAAGCTTGCAAAAATCCTTAATTCATTAATTTAGACAAGACCACGTTTTATATACAGAATAAAGGCAGTTTTTTCAAATGACCACCTCCCCAACAATACTAGATTCTGATTTTAGATACATTGACAAAAATGGAATCTTGATGAAATCAAGAACGGAACTTTCCATAGCACAAATGCTTTCGTTTTTAGGGCAAGAATACGAATATGAACATAAATTTACTCTTGAAGGAAAAACTGTTTTTGTTGATTTCAAAACAAAAAATGGATTAATTGAGGTAATAGATAATGATGAAGACCTTGAAAAATATAAACAAATCAAAAAGATATCACCTGAAACAAAAATTATGGCAGTAGGTCATCCAAAGTATGCTGCCCAAATAAAGGAATTAAAAGAAATTGTATTTTATGACAAAGAACCGCAAACAGGTTCAATCTTCATGGAAGATCCATCATTTGCCTTTGACTATGCACATATTTTACCACTTGTTGAAAAATGTTCAATACTTCATGGTCACACCTCTGCAGTAATGGTTGAGTTAGTAGGTCAGATGAAGAATAATTTACTAGTAGATTTTGGCGATGCAAAAAAAATTATCAAAGAAGCAATATCCTTTCTTGATCATAAATTTTTCATAAACAGAGAATATCTAAAAAAGGAAGACGGTAATCACTACAATATTTCATTTAAAGGACCAAAGGGCATGTTTGAATTACAGATTCCAAAAGATACAACCTATTTGTTAGAAGGAGAAGCGACAGTTGAGAATCTTTCTACAGAAATAATCAAAATCCTTGTTCCTAAACTGCCCAAGAACGTAGAGGCAATTGGAGTATACATTTACGAAGGATACAACAAAGGAGCTCATATTATTTCACAGTTAGCAAAATCATAGGAAATGGAACCAAAAATACAAGAGAAGGCTTGGAATCCTGAATTAGAATTAGAAATAATAAAACAGTGGGAAGATTCTTGTCTTTATCAGTTTAATCCACAGGAAAAAAATTTTACAATCGATACACCGCCACCTTATCCATCTGGGCGTCCCTGGCATATTGGTGCGGCATCTCATTATTCACAAATCGATATGATAGCGCGTACTGCAAGAATGGCTGGAAAAAATGTCTATTTTCCAATTGGAATTGACAGAAATGGATTACCAGTTGAGCTGTATACAGAGAAAAAAAATGGAATAAGAATGAGAGAAACAGAACGAGGGAGGTTTTTGGAACTTTGTAGAGAGGCACTTGATGATTTAGAAGCAGAAATGATTCAAATAATGAAGAGTTTAGGAATTAGTGGCGATTTTTCCAATTATTATAGGACTGATTCTGAAGAATATAGAACGCTTACACAGGCAACTTTTATTGAATTATGGAAACGTGGTCTGGTTTATCGTGCAAATAGGCCAAACAATTACGATTGGGTATCTGGCACTACCATAGCTGATGCTGAAATCACCTATCTGGATTTGCCAACAAAACTTGTCTATATGAAATTTGAAATCAAAGAATCACAAAAAACTATCATTATTGCTAGTACTAGACCTGAATTGCTCTGTGCATGCAAGACAATTATTGTAAATCAAGAAGATGAAAGGTATACTGATTTAATCGGCAAGAAAGCAATAGTTCCAATATTTAATCATGAAGTTGAGATTAAAACACATCATTCTGCCCAAAAAGAGTTTGGCTCTGGTGCAGTTATGGTATGTAGTTATGGTGATCAAAATGATGTTGCATTATTTAGAGAATTAAATTTAGATGAAGTCGTAGCTATTGGATTAGATGGAAGGCTAACTGAAGTTTCAGGAGAATATGTTGGTCTCAAACCAAAACAAGCAAGACAAAAGATTACCGAGGATTTGGAAAAAAAGGGATTTGTTGAAAAAATAGAGGAAATAACCCATAGAACCCCAGTATCAGAGAGAAGTAAAAACCCCATTGAGATTATACCGATGGAAGAGTATTATCTAAAACAATTAGATTCTGTCGAGAAGATGAAAAAGCTTGGAGCTCAAATTAGATTCTATCCTGAGATGCATAAACAAATCCTAATGAACTGGCTTGAATCTATAGCGATTGATTGGCCGATTTCTAGAAGAAGATTCTATGGAACTGAAATTCCCATATGGTATTGCAAAGATTGTTTAGAACCACACATACCTGAACCCGGCAAGTATTACAAGCCTTGGAAGGACAAATGTCCTATAAACAAATGCACAAAATGTGGTGCTTCTGAATTTGTAGGTGAAGAAAGAACATTTGATACTTGGATGGACTCTAGTGTTTCACCACTTTTTGTTACAAAATTTGGAAAAGATGAAGAGTTTTTCAAAAAAACTTATCCAACTGCCATAAGACCACAGGCAAAAGACATAGTACGTACATGGCTTTACTATACCCTATTACGCTGTGAACAGCTTACAGGAAAAAAGCCTTGGTCAGAAGCTTGGATTATGGGATATGGACTAGATGAAAAAGGGATGAAGATGAGTAAAAGTATAGGAAATGCTTTAGATCCTCTTCCAATAATTCAAAAATTTGGAGCAGATACGTTTAGGTTTTGGAGTGCAAGTGAGATAAATCATGGTCATGATTTTAGATGCTCTGAACAAAAAATCGAATCAACAAGAAAGTTTCTAAGTAAATTGTGGAATGTTTCTAGATTTTTATCCAGTTTTCCAATTTTAGAATCGGGTAATACTACCCCGGCAGATGATTGGATATTATCTGAGCTTGATAACCTTATTGCAGAATGTGAAAGAGGTTATGGAGAGTATAATTTCTTTATTCCTGCTGTAGCGCTCAGAGAATTTACCTGGAATCTTTTTGCAGCACAGTATATTGAAATGGTAAAGGCACGTGCCTATGGAATAGGTTTTTCTGAAGATGAAAAAAATGCAGCAATATTTACACTGCATAAAACACTATCAACAATTCTAAAATTATTGGCACCAATTACCCCCTTAATTACTGAACACCTTTGGCAGAAACTTTACTCTCAAGAAAGTATTCACAAAGAGGAACAAGTAAAAAGAGAATCACCTAAAGATATGCATAGTTATACTAAGGAAATTATTGAATTTAATTCTAAAGTGTGGAATGAAAAGAAGAGCAAAGGTCTTTCACTAAAGGATTCAATAGCAATTTCCATTCCATCTAGTCTTGAAATTTTCAAAAAAGATCTTAGAGCAATGCATAATCTCAAGTGAGATTATACGCTCATTATTCCTTCAGTAATTAAATATTGAATTCCTGAAACAAAATCAGAATCTTCAATTAAATCATCTGCCCACCAACCTGCATTATTTTTAATCCATACAGGAATTTCAATTTCAGGTTCTGAAATAAATTCTTGCAGACTTTCTTCTAAAACAGTTGTTCCAATAATTTCAATTTGGGTGTGACCAGTAATGAAAGGTATTATGAGCGTGCGACTATATACATCGCTAGTAATTTCAACATATTCTGTTTGAAAGCCATCTACAATAACAAAGAAGATGTCATCAACATCGTTGAATTTAGCATCTAAAAGTACTCGTGGGAATGAAATCTGTAGAATTCCATCATTTGTAGAATCTATGGATACAATTAATTCAATAAAATCAGAATCAAGAACCATATCAGTGACGATTCCGCCTTCTATTTCATAATCAACATCTTGGTTTTCTAATACAAACGAAGCAGCTTCTGCAAGTGGTGATCCTAAAGATATTGAAAGTAGTAAAAAGAGTGTTCCTAAAGAGGCAATCTTTATACCCAAACTAGAATTTGTATGCCCCATCATATTCATCTAATTTGCATTACTGTAAATTCCAATTTCTTCTTTAAGTTCAATCTTAATATTGTTACCTTCATCATCGGTTTGATCAGATTCATCACATTTACCCAAATAATCACCATGAACCAAATGAACCTTCAATGCATTAACTGAAATGTTTATTGTATGAGCATTATCAGAATTTTCTGGCTGGACATGACAGACATTTATCTTTTTATCCTCATAATCCGAAGGATAACTTTCCAAATCAGATGAATCATGATTATCATGTTCTCTAATTTTGTCTTTGTATTTTTCTTTTAATTCATTAATTCGATCACGAATCTTATTTTTTCTATCGTCTTCTTGAATTTTTAATTCATGCTTAAGTTCATCAAATTGTTCTTTAGCTTCTAATTTTAAATTTTTAATATTTTCTCTGAATTCATGTTCTAACAATCTAAGTTCTTTTCGTTTGATTTCTAATTCAATTTTCTCATCATCTGATAGAGATAACTTTACATCATCTGAAGTATCTTCCTTAAGTTCTGAAATTTTAGAGATTCTAAGTTGTTGGTACTTTTCTTTAAATTCATTTTTTAATGTGTTATATTTTTCTTTTAATTCTTTTTCAAAATCTACAAATTGCATTTTCTTTTCTTCTAATTTTATTTTATATTCGTCTCTTAATTCATTTTTAAGTTGTTTTTGTTCATCAATTTTTTCTTTATGTTGTTCTTGTAGTTCTTTTTCATATTGTTTTTCTTCATCGGTTTTTTCTTTATGTTGTTCTTTTAGTTCCTTTTCAGATTGTTTTTCTTCTCTGTCATCATTTTCAGATGAATCATCAGCATATGCAATAAATCCAAAATTAGAACCTGGAACGCTTACAAATAAAGCAGATATTGTAAATATAACAAGAACCTTATCTTCTTTCAATTATTCATTCACTCTATTATTTATTAAAAAGCATTACGTAGAATTGTTTCCACAGATAGTGGTAAAAATTGGTTATTGGTCTTTCAATGATTGTTGTAATATTTTAACAAAATATTTGTGTAGTGAGATATCAGAGGTTAGTTCTGGATGAAAGGCAGTTGCTAGAATACTTCCCTGTTTGACAGCAACAATTTTTTCATGGAATTTAGATATTACCTCAACATCATTTCCAACCTCGGTAATTGATGGGGCACGAATGAAAACTCCATTGAATTTTGGGATATTTATCGGTTCCAGAGAAACTTCTGCCTCAAAAGAATCACGTTGTCTACCAAAAGAGTTTCGTTCCACTTTAACATCTAACAAGTCCAACAGAGGTTGGTCAGTCTCTCCAACAACTCTGTCTTTTGCTTTTTTAGAAAGCAAAATTAGTCCTGCACAAATTCCAAAAACTGGCATGCCAGATTCAATTTTTTCCTTTATTTTCTTTAATGAACCATTAACTAGTGAAAGGTGTCCGATCACTGTACTCTCACCCCCAGGAATAATCAAGCCGTCTAATTTAGAAATTTGTTCAGGAGTCTTAACTTGAGTAACTTTTCCAGGTATGCCAAGTTCCTTTAGTGCAGCTTCACTTGAAGATACATTTTCTGTAACATCTCCTTGAATTGATAAAACTCCAATGTTTATTTCACTCATGCAGTACTACCACGGTCTTGCATTCTTAATTCTAATTCCTTTACATCTAGACCAAGCATTGATTGACGTTCATCAATCATTTTTTGTGCCTCTTTGACTTTATCTGGATCTTCCCAGAATGTAGTAGCTAAGACGATAGCACGTGCACGTTCTTTTGCATCTTCAGCTTTGAAAATACCAGAACCAACAAAGATGCCATCGCATCCAAGCAACATCAAATAGGCTGCGTCCGCAGGAGTTGAGATTCCTCCTGCTGCAAAATTAACAACAGGTAATCTACCAACTCTAGCGGTTTCATTTACTAAATCATATGAAACTCTAAATTCTCTTGCCATTTTAATAAGATCTTGATTATCACCTGAATCATAAATTGATTTGATAATTCGTAACTCATCATTGAGTTTTTTTATATGAAGTACGGCCTCTGCAACATTACCTGTACCTGGTTCTCCTTTAGTTCTAATCATTGCTGCTCCTTCCTCAATTCTACGAAGGGCTTCAGCTAATGAACGTGAACCGTTTACAAAAGGTGTTGTAAAATCCCATTTCCAAATATGATGATTTTCGTCTGCTGGAGTTAACACTTCTGATTCATCTATCATATCAACATCTGTTTCTTCTAGAACACGTGCTTCGTAAACATGTCCAATACGGCATTTTGCCATCACTGGAATAGTTACAGCATCCATTATCTCTTGGATGACTCTAACACTTGCTGTTCTAGCAACTCCTCCTGCTTTTCTGACATCAGATGGAAGTTTGTCTAAGACCATAACTGATACTGCACCTGCATCCTCAGCAATTTGGGCTTGTTCTACGGTTGTAACATCCATTACAACTCCATTTTTTAGCATGTGAGCTAATCCACGTTTTAGAGTAGATGTGCCCCTAGTAATTGCATTTGATTCAATTTTCTCATTTACAATTCCTTTTGCCTTAGGTAAGTCACCAGAAAGCGGTATCATACTAATAACTAATCTCTTCGCTATTTATTCTATTAATTGATTAATAATTTGGTCTAATTCTAATTCAATCATAGATATGATTGGAGGGATGAATTTGTCAGTTGCATTTTGTTCAACCCAGTGGATCTGTTGTATTTTTCCGTTTAAAGTTACTTTGATAGTAGATTTTTGATAATCGTCAACGCCATCACGTACAGGAAAAGATTCAGTTGGAATTTCCATAAAACCTGTTTCCTTTATCAACGCAGTTAGTTTTTTTAATTTATCTTTGTTTATTGTAGATTTTTCGTCTGGTTTCTGATATCCTTCTTCCACTACACTGTATTTTATTTCTCCATCATTTTTTATTGTCAAAATCTCAGTGTATTGTGAGCCTGTACTTTCTGATACGCCAAATGAAACAAGTTTTAGTTGATGTTTAGTATATTCTATAGTAATTTTGTCGTCTTGCACTACAGCTGTAGTTGGAATTTCTTGATGAGTAATTAGTGAGACAGCAAATAAGATTGCAAAAATTACTGGTATTGCACCAACAATAATCAATGAGGTTCTAACCATGATTTACCTGAATGATTTCAGACTCTTAATTATGCAAATAAATCTTAGTAAAATAAGTTAAAATTCAAGTCTATTTTTCTCATTAATTGTGGGGTCGTAGCCTAGCCTGGTAGGGCGACAGTGTCTACAAAGATCACCGCTAAGGGCTCCAGAGGTTAAACTAAGCTACTGATGAAAAGATGATGTGAGTTTGGAGCTGTAGTGACCCGTAGGTCGCCGGTTCAACTCCGGTCGGCCCCACGTCATTTTTGAAATTTTTGATTTATGTTGTTTATCTTGAATGTAGAATATTAAGGGCAGAGCCAGAACAGAACCATTGTATCTGCATATTATTGTAAGAGTGTTTGAGATTAATCTCGTCCTTTGTTCCATTTTCGTGGATTATTTCACATTTTAGAGTTTTACCAGCTTGAAAATTATTTAGTCCAATTACACTTATTTTATCACTTTCTATTATTTTGTCATAATCATTTGGGTTTTCAAATGTGAGTGCAAGTATTCCCTGTTTTTTTAAGTTAGTTTCATGAATACGGGCAAAGCTTTTGGTAATCACAACAACGCAACCCAAATATCTTGGAGTCATTGCAGCATGTTCTCTGCTACTGCCTTCACCATAGTTACTATCTCCTATAATCACCCACGGTATTCCTCTTTTTTTATACTGTCTTGCTATCTGTGGAAATGATTCTATCTTATTGTTGAGGATATTTTTCCCATTCCCGATCTGATCGTTGAACGCATTGACTGCACCAAGTAACATGTTATCACTCAAGTTATCCAGATGTCCTCTGTAAGAAAGCCAAGCTCCGGCAGGAGATATGTGATCAGTTGTGCATTTTCCTTTGGCCTTGACTAATATTGGTAATTCGTGAAAATCATTACCATCCCATGCCGGAAAAGGCTCAAGTTTTTGTAATCTTTTACTGTTTTTGTTAATAATTACTTCGACATCTTCTGGATTATCAGCTGGTGGAATGTAAACTCCTTCAGTGTTTTTAAAACCATTAGTTGGAACCTCCGGAGCTAAACTTGGTGGCTTGAATTGAAATTTTGAACCATCTGGAGTTGTAATTGAATCAGTTATTGGATTAAAGGAAAGATTGCCACCTAGTGCAAGTGCTATTACTAATTCAGGACTACCAATAAAGTTCATAGTTTCTCGTTTTCCATCATTTCTTCCTGGAAAGTTTCTGTTGTAAGATGTGACTATGGTGTTTGGCTCACCTTTCTTTAGCTCAGGTCTGCTCCATTGCCCAATACACGGTCCACAAGCATTTGCAAGAACTGTTGCACCAATAGACCTCAGAGATTCCATTTGGCCATCCCGTTCAATTGTTGCACGTATTTGCTCTGAGCCTGGAGTCACAAGAAGTGGAATTTTTGCCTTGATTCCTTTTGTTCTTGCTTGCTCAGCAAGATTTGCAGCTCTTGACATATCTTCATAAGAAGAATTTGTACAACTTCCAATTAGAGCTACTGAAATGTTGTTAATGTATTGATTTTTTTTAACATCGCCGGCAAGTTTTGAGATTGGTCGTGCAAGATCAGGAGTATGTGGACCAACAATATGTGGTTCTAATTTTGAAAGATCAATTCTAATCACCTTATCAAAGAATTTTTCTGGGTTTTGTTCTATTTCTGGATCTGCAGTGAGTAATTCTTTGTTCATGTTTGCAAGATCTGCAATCTTTTCACGTTCAGTAGATCTAAGATATGTTTCCATTCTTTTATCGTAAGGGAAAATAGAACAAGTAGCACCAATTTCTGCACCCATGTTTGTAATAGTGGCCTTACCAGTGCAGCTTATGGATTTTGTTCCAGGTCCAAAATATTCTATTACAGCATTTGTTCCACCTGAAACAGTTAGTTCACTTGCTACATGTAAAATAACATCTTTTGGTGCTGTCCAACCATTAATTTCACCAGTAAGATATACTCCAATTCGTTTTGGATATAGAATTTCCCAAGGAAGTCCTGCCATAGTTTCAGCAGCATCAACTCCACCAACACCAACTGCAATCATTCCAAGACCACCAGCATTAGGAGTGTGAGAATCAGTTCCTATCATAAGACCCCCTGGAAATGCATAGTTTTCCAACACAACTTGATGTATTATGCCAGCACCTGGTTTCCAAAAACCTATACCATATTTGCGTGAAGCAGATTCTAAGAATTTGTATATTTCACTATTTTCATCAAGAGCAGTTTTAGTATCGGCTTCTCCTCCAACTTTAGCTCGTATAAGATGATCGCAATGAACAGTTGTCGGAATTACGGTCTGTTTTAAATCGGCCTGCATGAACTGTAATAATACCATTTGACCGGTAACGTCTTGCAATGCAACTCTATCAGGATTAAGATAAACATAGTTTGAACCTTCATCAAGGTTTTTTTCTTCTATTTCTACTAGATGTCCAGCAAGAATTTTTTCAGTGAGTGTAAGAGGTCTGCCTACTATTTTTCGAAAATTTGAAAGGTTTTTCTTAGTTTTTTGATAGACCTTTGATACAAGTGCAGATGTAGTTTCTATTTCCATGTCTATTCAGGCTTGATTGGGGAATTTAATATTTCAAATTTAAATGGAAATTATATACTAATTTACGATTTACAATGTAAAATATACCTAACAATTATAAACGAAAAACCCCTTTACAAAGTGGTTGTCAAGCAAGGTAATATTAGACGTTCAAATTTTGTTGAAAAAAGTGGTGTTTTAATAAAAAATGGTCAATAAAGGTTTTCCAAGTTTTGGTATGTCGCAGGCTGGCTCATTTGTAGCTACATTAAAAAATTACAATTTACCTGACTTTATTCTTGCTCTAGTTGCAAAAGATTGTGAGTCGGGTTTGCTTGAGCGGGGAAGAATTGATGATAGATTACAAAGTATGAATGATAAGGCATTAGAGGTTTTACACAAAGTCTTTGTTAACTGTGAAGAAGATGATAAAGGCAAATTTGCACAGTATAGATTTTTTGCATATATTTCTAGCATGTACCACAAATGTGAAATTCTAATCAACGAAACCATCCCAGGGGGATCTGGCAAAAATCATAAGATTCCTGTTGCTGTTAAAAGTAACGGAATGTACATTGCAATTGCATTCAATAAAGCAACTGGTACTCCAGTTCAGAAAAGAGAGGCTGAAAAGTTCTATGCTATTGCGGATGATGTTAAGAAAGGGGATCATGGCACTATGTTAACTGATGCTGTTTATGGTTCATC
>JBQTHA010000078.1:0-4815 GCA_052390375.1 Nitrosopumilaceae archaeon | reverse complement strand
TTTGATTTTGTAATTTCTACAAGTACCCAGTCTTCAATTAACTGACAGGTTAGTGGACTTATCTCTCCTTCCAAAGAACATTTCTGTTCCACAGGACATGTCAAACATGGTGCGTTTTCAATAGATTCTGTACTAACTGGTGTTCTTTTGATTATTAATTTATAGGTCCATCTACCTTTTTCAAGAATTTTTTCTCTTGAAATTATCCCTAATCTTTCTAATTTAAGAGCTAATCTAGAACCGTCTCTGCTAGTTAGTTTTAATTTCTTCCACAATTCGCTTTGTAACATTCCATCGGTTTCATATTTGGCAACAATGTCACAGACCTTGTTTGTTAGCTTCTCCATATCCATTTTTTCTATTTGAAAGTTTTGAATTTCTTCATCTGTGAGTTGTTCTTCTAACTCCTCTTCGTATGTTTTATTTTCCTCTTTCTCAAGTTCTTCTTTTATTTTCTTTTCTTCTTTCTTAGATGTGGATTTTGTTTTCTTTTCTTCTTTCTTAGATGTGGATTTTGTTTTCTTTTCTTCTTTTTTAGATGGAGCTGGTGTTTTCTTTTCTTCTTTTTTAGATGGAGCTGGTGTTTTCTTTTCTTTACTTGAAGTTTTTTGTTCTAGTTCCATTCTTAATTTCTTAATTTTTTGTTCCAGCTGTTCAGCTTTTTTTGCAATTGCATTTTTTGTAGCTGGTATGTCTGATTCTGGTGATGATTTTTCTTTTTTTGGTTCCATAATTTCTCTCAATAATGTATACCTTGATCAAATTAAAAATTTAATTCAATATATACCTCGCTTTTTTTATTTAACAATAAATGTCTCACTTGCAGTTAGGGTTTTTTTGAATTCTTTGTCATTGATTTCAGCAACAATCTCGTATTGGCCACTGTCTATTATTTCAGAGAATTCATCATCTATTGGCATCACGAGGTTATTTTTTTCATAACATTGACCAAAAAATGCACTTTGAGTCACAACCTCTTTGGGAGTTTTTGAGATATCGTAAATTGTTATGTATAAATCTCCACAATCAAAAATTGGATCACTAACTGAAACTGTAATTTTGATTGGTTCTGACTCTGATAATTCGTCATCTAATCCAATAATCGTAATTGCCCCAGATGACACTACAATTTTATCCGAAAATTCAAAGGGCCACATATCAAGTTCTCGTTCAGGGGATTTTAGAACCTCACCTAGAACTATACTACCAAAAAATATTGAAATAACTACTGGAAACAAAAAGACGACAAAAGCAATGTTTCGAACGGCCAATTCGAATTTAACAGCGCTAATTCCTTTATATCTATTTAGTAATGACAAAAGTGTTCAGGATAATTATGTAGTATAGGTTAAAACATAGAATCGTAATAGCGACTTGGATGAGACTGAGAAAATTTAGAGTTCGTGCATTCCGTTGTATTCATGATTCTGGGGAAATCAAAGTAGGGGACTTGGCAGCATTTGTTGGAAGAAATGAAAGTGGAAAAACAACAATCTTGCAGGGTCTTACATTATTGAACAAAGATGAGAACGTTTCTAATCTTGATCTATGTGATGAGATGTCTGAAGAGTTAAAAAATGAGATAAATATTGCTGATGGGGATTTTGATCTAACAATAAATGAAACACAGATGATTAAGGATAAATTTCCAAATATACCGGAAATTAAAAAATTAAGGATTTTTCGTACCAATAAGAAACAAAAAACCCAATACGACTTTGGTCCAATAAAAATAAGCAACGAAGAAAATAAAGCGTTAAACTCTTGGGAAAATTTTTCAGAAAATATACTCAATTTTGTTGAAACAATTCCTAATCACATTAGAATAAGATTAGATACAACATTCTTTGAAGGGGCTCTACCAGAGAGTCGAGAAAGTTTTGATTCTCAAATGAGAGAATTTGGTAATACTATTCATGTTCTAGCATCTGAAGAACCACAAATAATTTCAGAGTGGGAAAAAGTTTCCGAAAATGCTGATGCTGCTTTTGATAAGATGTTGGTGGGAACCACAGAACTTACTGCTTTAGAAAACTTTATTGAAGAATACCTACACCCCCGTTTTGTTTATTTTTCTGATTATAAGAAAATCTATGGAAATATCAATCTAAATGAATACGTCAAAGAATCAAAAGGGCAGAGAACGGAAGGAATAGAGTTTATTGAAGAATTTGACAAAGCAGAAACTGTTAGAAACTTATTTTATTTAGCTGAATTAGATATTGAAGGATTAGAAGAGTTTCATGATAGTCCTTCAAAATTAATAAAGTATCTCAATACTGCAAGCAATAGATTAACTACAAGGCTCAATCCTGCCTGGAAAGGGGATCCAATACATGTTGATTTAAGATACAATCCTGGAAATATTTTGAGTGTAGTAATTTCTGATGTTCATAGAGATGGTACAGTGACTAATACAGGATTGCTAAATAGAAGAGCTGAGGGTTTCAAATGGACATTTTCTTTTATAGTTAATTTTGCTGCAGAGACTCAAAGAGCAGAACTTAAGGAGGCTATATTGCTGCTTGATGAACCTGCACGAAACTTACATCCCACCCAACAACGAGGAATCTCTGATCTGTTAAAGAACTTAGCTGGCTCAAACCAAGTCCTTTATGCAACCCACTCTCCTTTCATGATATTTGATTATACTCCAGGAAATCTACTAGTAGTTGAGCTTGATAAGAGAAAGCATCTAAGCAAGATATACTATGATTATTGGAATGCTAGTGATGAAACTCTCACACCGATTTTGTATGGATTATCAAGAGGTCTAGTGGAATCTATCGTAGATAGAGAAATTGGTTCTAATTCAAGACCAGTAATAATTGTTGAAACAATGTCTGATGCGATGTATCTAAATGCGTTTGATAAATTTCTAGAAGATCCCAATATCTCAATGAATCCGCTAAACGTTGTCGCTGCATATAGTAAAAATTCAGTATTACCGCTTGCAATATTTTATCGAGATCATGGATATAAAACCTTCATCTTACTTGACAACAGTGAAGAATCAAAACATATCTCGACTCAATTGACTGCAAATGATTTTTCTCAAGTACAAACTATATTTTTTGAGTCTGGTGGAAAACAAATACAATCAATAGAGGATTATTTACATATTGAAGATTACCTTTATGCCGTAAACCAAACATATGAGATTACGCTAAGAAGGGAAGGATTTAGTAATTTATCTAAAGAGGATGTTTTAGCAAGGGGAAAGAAGGGAATTCTTGAGAATCTTAATGCAATCTGGATGGAACATAAAGATGAAGGATGGGGTAAATTCAACAACGAAGAAATTACAAGGTATATTTGTGAAAAAATTGCTTTAAATGAGATTGACTTTTTATCTGATAAATCAAAGGATCAGTTAAGAACGCTGTATAGGTTAATTGCAGAAAGAATTCGCCAACATCAAAATCTAATTGCAAGCGGGAATCTAGATAAATTACATATCAAGCGAAAGTTTGATCAATGAGTTATTAATTTACTTTACTAGCAATTTCTTCCAAATTAAGAAAAATGAAAAATCCAAAAAGTAGTTAAGGTTAATTTGGAGGAAGTGATTTGTTAAATAATATGTATTTATCCTCTAGGGGAGGTTTTCTTTTCCTAGTTCTCATTGTATCTATATTTGCAGTGATAACTATACCAGAACTTTATTCTCAGGAAGAATTAGTTATAGCAAAAAGTATAGGTTTTGAGGAAACCACAATAATAGAATTTGAAAACAGTAACGATAACACATCAGAAATTGATACCTTCCGAATATGGCTTGGTAGCGACTCTAATTTCAAATCGTTTAAGACTGAAAGAGGGTGGACTGGACAAAAAACACCAGAGGGAGTAATTGTATTTACAACTTCAAATCCTGTACAACCTGGCGAAGTAGTAAAATTTGGTGTAAAAACTGACAAACCAAAACCTGGAATAAACTGGAAGGCACTTACTGATACTGACCAACAAGTAGCAACTGGAAAAACACTTGCTTCAGATTTGTCAAATACTGAATCTAAAATAGAAGCCTCTGAAAGTGGTACTGGTGTCTTTGAGAGTTCTTCTTTTCGATTAATCCCAGAAAAGCCTAGTGTTGGTGCAAGTATGAGAGTAACTGGGGAGAATTTTGCAGCAAATCATAAGCTTGATTTCTACATAGATAGCAAAAAGATTGATTCATTTGAAACAGATGGAGAGGGCAGCTTTATGTTTACAAGCTCTGTTCCCAAAGATCAAGCAGTTGATAGAGTAGATTTCAAAATAGTGGATGCTAAGGGAAACGAAAAATCAATCAGTCTTAGAATAGGAGAAGAAACTGGAATCGTAACAACAGAAAATATACCGCTTACCATAAGTACAATACCTCCTATTGTGTATAGAGGCGATACTGTAAAAGTTACTGGAACTGGTCCTCCTGGAAAAACCGTTACCGCTACAATAAAAGATGAGAGGGATAAGATTGTAACAACAATTGCAGTTAATGTAGATCTTAATGGTAAATGGGAGTATGAGGGATTAGTTGCAGTAGATGCACCTTTAGGAAAACAAACTGCTGAGATTACCGATGGAGTTGAAACCATTTTACGAACTTGGACTATAGAATCGTCAAAAAAAATAGAGATTCTTCCAATCAAGGTAAGATTTGAAGCGGGGGAAACAATTATTTTTAATGGTACTGCAAAGCCAATTGAAGAATTAGAAATTGTTGTAGAAGACCCTCAAGGAATTGAAGTTTATGCAGAGTTTTTGAACATAGATTCCTCAGGGGTAGTGAATATAGAACTCCCGACTTTCCAATCGTCGATTGAGGGAACA
>JBQTHA010000077.1:0-4055 GCA_052390375.1 Nitrosopumilaceae archaeon | reverse complement strand
TATTCCATGACTAAAACAAATATGGAGGCAAAATTAGTGAGTGCGTATAGACCTCATATGAAAATTATTGGGGATATTTTATCCACCGCTAGAGATGATTTGGATTCAGAGGAAGGAGCAACTGTTACATATCTTATTAGAAAGGCAAATGTCTCTCATGTAAGAATTTCAAAAATTCTTAACAATTTAGTTTCTCAAGGATTATTAGAACAAGTAGATTCTCAAGGTGCTTTCAGATATAAAATTAGTTCAAATGGAAGAGAGTTTCTAGTTGCATATCAAACCTTTAGTAGATTTGCAGAAAATTTTGGTTTACTAATTTAATCATCATCTTCAGAATTATCTAAATCGTCATCAAAATCATCTTCAAACTCATTATCTTCAAATTCAGATGATTTACTTGTCATATAGTTTCTAGATGCTTTGAAAATCAAATTATTAATAAGGATATTTGAGTGTCATCTTATACAACTCTAATATTTTCCGCTTGTTAATGATAATGAAGGCGTGTATGTTTCTGAATCTCAAAGAAAATTGATAATAATATTACTAATTTGTACTTAACATATTACTAACCTATCAACATTCTAACATTAATGAAAACAATGAGAGTGTCTTGTGATTCTAAAGGTGTCAATATTGCCATCAGAACTTTTAGGAATGGAGGCATAGTGGTTTTTCCTACAGATACAGTTTACGGAATTGGTTGTGATCCATATAATAAAAATGCAATAAAATCACTCTATCAAATAAAAAACAGAGACCCTTCAAAATTATTTCCCGTTTTAGGTTTCTCTAAAAGAGAACTCTCCAAAATAGCCGTTTTTGATGAAATGGCAGATAAGATTTCTGAAAAATTTTGGCCAGGACAAATTACCTTAGTATTAAAACTTAAAGATAAAAAATTAAAACAATCTCTTAGTCTTGATGAGAATATAGCAGTAAGAGTTCCTAATAATCCATGTGCTTTGTCAATTCTTAAAGAATGCAAGTTAATTGTTGGAACTAGTGCAAATATTTCTGGTTCTCAATCATTTAGAGACCCTGAAGAATGTATTAGAAACATCTCAGGATACGACTTGTTTGTAGATGGAGGAATAATTTCAAGTAAGGGAGAATCAACTGTAGTAGAAATTAATAATGATCTGAAGGTCTTAAGGCCTGGAATTATATCAAAAGAGGAGATTATGGACCTGTTTTGAATTTAATTATTACATGCCCACGTCATTTTGAAGAAGAGGCTAGTGAGGAGATTAAGAGAATTCTTATCGAGTTAGGAGACCAAGAACCTAAAATTATCATTTCAAGCATGCCTGGAATTCTTACTGGTATTACTAGTCTAAATCCAATCGAGTCTATAGAAAAGATCAGAGAAAAAATTCTCGATGAACCTTGGTCTGTTAGATACTGTCTAAGAATTATTCCAATTCAAGGAGTTTGCAAAACTAATATCAAAGAAATAGAAGATGAGATTCTAAAGAAAATAGGAGTTATCAAATCAGAAGATAGCTATAGAATCACGATAGAAAAAAGAAATTCAAAAGTTTCCTCTGATGAAATTATATCAAAGGTAGCAAAAAATATTTCAAATAAGGTTTCCCTTAATAGCCCAGATTGGGTTATTTTGATTGAAATAATCGGAGATGAGACAGGAGTTTCAGTTATACGAAATAACAATACTCTAAGCGTAGAAAAAACAAAACGTTCTTTATCAGATTAGAATTGCTGCTTTTTCTGCAAGCAGGTCTTCTAATTGAGATTTTGAAATTATTGCATCCATCTGTTTTTCTGTGATGTTAAATTTTTTTTTCAAAAAATTTTGATTATTTTTTGATAGAGAGGTTGTGTTCAGTAAGGATTTGATATCGCAGAATAATCTGTCAAGTTGTATTTTTTTACCAATTGCAATAATCACAAAATCATCTTTATTTGTTATTCCCACTCGTTTTATTGCATCATTAATTTGAGTAGTCCCAGCAAATCTCAATAAAATATCTGTTTCAATCTTTTTTGAAAGAATAGTGTTATTTTGTTGGGCCATTAGTGATACCGCAATAATTTTTTGTGCGTGTGATTTACCAAGAATGTAGTTTGATGATATAGCTTGAATTATCATATTTGGAAATTTTAGTCTAAGATCGTCTAAAAAATCGACAGTTAGTTTTTGATTTGCTTTGACATCAAATAATTCAATGTATGAATTAGAAATTTTGAATTGAGTCCTTGTAGAAGAGCCCCCATGTATTATTGGAATTATACTAATAACATCCCCATTTTTTAAATTAGTTAATGGTCCATCTATTGCTGAAGAATCAATTCCGTTAATGGCGATTAATAGATTATTTACATCGAGTTTGTTGTCGTTTTTAGGTTTATTCTTGATTAAAAAATCAAGTAGTTGTTGTAAGGTAAGATCATTTTGTTCAATATCAATATGGTCAGTGGAAAATGATTTTTTTGCTCCACCCAAAAATTTTACTGTAATCATCTTATAAATTCCATTATTAGTGATAAAATTAATCTTAACTATAGAGGCTAAGAAAATTCTTCAGTTTCATCCTGTGATGTTGTTTCTAACTCTGGAATGGTTTCCTCATCAGTAGTTGTTTCTTCCTTTTCCATTTGATTTTCTTTTAATAGTTGTTCTTCTTTTTCTCGAATTTCACGCTTTATGAATTTGGTAATATATCCTGCTAATTCATTTTTTAATCCTTTTGAGCGAACTATGGAAATTTCATTTAAAATTTTTTTGTTTTCAAGAAAATCAATACCAAATTTTTCTTTATTATCTTCTAGTATATCCATTGTAATTTTTTTTATTCTATTCACTCATCCGGTTATCAATTGGGGTTTTTTATACCTATATACCTAGAAAATCGTTTGAATTTTTTTCTAAGATGACAGAGAATTCATCATATGACTTTCTCAATATTTTTGAGGCACAAAATATTATGCTTGGGATAAAACTCACTTGTGCAGGCTTGAATGCAAAACATCTTGAAAATTTTACTGGTCCGTCTGTCTCTACAAGGATTCTATTAATTTCTGTTTTTGATAACAAAACTTGTTTATCTTTTGCATAAACCAATAGGGGTCCAAATGAGACAAAAAATCCCAAATCCATGGCTTTTGTGAGTTGCTGCTTGCTTCCATCAAACCAATGTAAAACCATTCCTCTAAGAGAGTATGAGGGAATAATTTCATAAATTGTATCAAGAGTTTTTCTAGAATGAATAGAAATTGGTTTTTGTATCTTTTCAGCAATTGTTAGTTGAGATCTAAAGAGATGTTCCTGTTTTTGAAATTCTAATTCTGACGAAACATAGGTAGAATCTAGCCCTATTTCACCAATGCCTGCAATACTACCAATATTCTGATTAATTAATTCCAGCATAGGTTCTAGTTTTTCATCAGCTTTACCGGGATGGATTCCTACAAAAGGAAAAATTAGGTCAGTTTTCTTTGAAAGATCTAGTGTTTTTTTGGAGGATAGAAAATCTTCTGAAACACAACATGCCTTGATATGCATTTGTTTCATACATTTTATGATATATGGAATATCAGAATCATATTCAGGATCAGATAGATGTATGTGTGAATCTAATAACCAGTTCATAATTACACCAAATGAAAGATACCTAAAATAGTCTGTATAAATCGATTCCTTAGTAGGATTTTTTCACACAAAGTCTTTAATCGATTACATGAAAAATGCATGTAATGAAATCATCTGAGCTTGGATTATCTGCCATGTATAGAATTTTAAAAAAATCAGGAGCACATAGAGTGAGTGATGAATCAGCAGACGAATTGAGGAGAATAATAGAAGAGGTAGCTCTTGCTATTGCTAAAAGCGCTGTCGATATGTCATCTCATGCTGGAAGAAAAACTGTCAGAGGCGAGGATATCAAACTTGCCGCCAAACCTTTTACCAAATTCTGATCTAAAGAGTTTAATTGTGAATAACTCGTTTCTGTGAATACGGTGAGGTGGCAGAGTGGTTATGCGTGGGCCTGCAAAGCCTATCGATAGGGGTTCGAATCCCTTCCTCACCT
>JBQTHA010000076.1:0-3961 GCA_052390375.1 Nitrosopumilaceae archaeon | reverse complement strand
TTTCTCATCTAAAGTTACTATAATTACACCATCTATTATGAGAGTGGTATCTTCTAGAGTTAATTTCTCTTCTAGAGTTACTTGATTTGTTTGATCTGTGTTAAATGAGGTGTCTTGTAGTGTTAGTGTTTCTGGCAGTGTAATTTTAAAGTCTTGTGCATCACAAGTAAGATTCTTTTGAATTATGTTTATGTTAGTTTCAATTTCAAACACTGATAGGACGGTATGACGTTCTGCAAAGAAAATGTCAATGTCATATTTTTGACTTGTTACTAAACCTAAACTTTTTGAGACGTTGAGTAAATCAAGTTTTAATAATCCACTATCACGAGGTGGTAACACTCCACCACCATCATAGATGAGCTTATGATTTACAAATATCCAAACATCATCGTCGCCATTAACTTGGATAGTTTGACCTGCTTTAGATACAAATGAACCGCGCATTTCATATGTAAAGTGGTAGTTATGCTCTTTTCCTTCATTTCCAAATAACTTACCATCTATTGGGAAGAAGGTAGTATCACTAAATTCGAATAATCCAGCATTATTTGGACTAAGGGTAATGTCAAACTCTGTACATTTGTTAATATTTTCAAAGTTTTTGTACCATTGATTGAAATTCTCAGCACTGGTGGTGGTTTTTGTGGCACCTATCTTAGCATGTGCAGGATTATCTAGTTCTGCACCATTCCCATCCCCCAGAAGAGGCTTTACGATTCCATCATCGTCTCCTATTATGTATTCAAAGTCAGGATGAGAGATCTTGAAGTCTCGAATTAGGCCATTTAATATTATATTTTGTGCATTAGAAAATTCAATATGAAGAAGGGATGACTTTTGAGGATTGCCATCATGTGTTAAAGCATCTCTATCTCCATGATTGTTAATTAACAACATAAATGCGATTGCATTTCCTTGTGACCAGTCTTTTCTATTTACAACTTCTTGTACAAGAGCCGAGATATCAGGAGTTCTTTGAGATGTACCAGCATTTCCTTCGTTTTCCCATTCAGGAATATACCAATCTACTGATGCAGTAGTTTTTTCCCTATTAGTGATATCAAATTGAGATTTACTAAATGTTTTTGCGTTAGCAACATTTTCTGCAAAGATATCTACACCTGCAGAATCCTCTTCATCGTTGTTTTCTGCAGTGAACTGAATGTATGCTTTAGTAATTATAGAACCCTGAGGGATGTTAATATTTTGGAAGCGTAATCCTATTTGATTTTCTGCAATATCCAAATCTGATTTATCATTTAAATCCATTTCTCCATTACTTTTCTGTTCAGCATCATCAGAGTTTTGAGAAATTCTGATGTTTATACCATCAGCTGAAATATTTTTGTTGCAAATAATTTGAAATACTTGTTCAGAAAGCTGAGGTACAATCCATTGCATCCTATCTACTATACCGTTACCGTTAGTATCGATAAATTCTACTTGAAATCTAGGATCAATTGTTACATCAGTTATTGTTCCATTAATGTTCCAGTATAGACTAAACTCCATACCTTCTTCAACAAGATCTTCAGGTATTTTTGAATAGGATTTGACATTAGTATAATGTAAAGCTGAATCATGGGCAACTGTTACTGTTTTGTTAAACACATCATCATTAGAGTGATCTTCTTCTATCGTATATGGTGCGGGGGTTTCAAATTCAAGCGTGTATTCAGACGCACTTTGATTGATCAATACAAATTTTGTATCTTTATTATCTTGGAATATCTCATCAGTTTTTTCCATAGTGACAATTTCTAATGGTATCAAATCAACCGATTCTAGTAAAGATCCTGTAACTTGCAAATTTTCTTGTGGTATCTCAAAAGATTGATCGTTTGAGGTGATTATTTCGGCTTGTATATTTTCTGCGTCTGCTGGAAGTTCTACCTGAATATTGTTTTCGTTAGTTTCATTCAAAACAATTGTTTGAATCCAATTAACTGGTGTTCCTATAACAATTTCATTGTGACTTAAAGTTGATGTAGTATTCTGTAATTCGATTGGTAAAAGAAAAGAAGGCTCTAAGTTAGGTTCAAGTTGTTCAATGAAATGTGAATAGATTTCTTGAATCTGTGATTCGGTTAAAGCTTCCTTGTAAATGAATACTTCATCAATTAAACCAGAAAAATACTTTGAGAGGTTAGATTCTCCACGAGTTGTACTAAGATATGCACCCAAAATAAGATCTGAATTAGATACCATTACATCTGAAGTTGTGAGTTGAAGTTTATCGCCTGAAATAAAAATTGGTTCAGAAAGCTGAGCGGAACCTTCCAAAGTGCCGTTCACATACAAAGAAATTCTTGTATTATTTATGATTGCTACTAGATGTGACCATTCTTCGATCTTTGTTGAACCAATTACTTCAGTCCAAGAAATTCCATCAAATACAGAAAATTTGGGTATATGTTCTGGAGATAAAATATTGTTTAGAGATAATACAAACGAGTTTTCTTTTGATAATACTGTAAACTCTGCAGAACCACTTGTGTAATTAGGTTTGATAAAGGCGGATATTGTTAACTGATTTAAGTCTTCATTTAGCTCTTCTTCGTTTATGGTAACAAAATTTTCTGTTCCATTAAATTCTATTCTTGTATCGTAATCAGTATTATTTGATATATTATCGATTTTAGTAGCATTATCAAGTCCAATAGATGAGATTTCTTCTAGTAGATCAATAGTTTTTAGTTCTTCAATTGGAATCTCTTCTATTATTTCTACAGTATTTGTAGAATTTGAATTTTCAATAATAAATGGAAATGAATCATTGTATAATTTAGCTATTTGTACTGCAGTAAGGTATACATCAAAGATGTTAACGTCATAAATCTCTCCAGAAAATTTCTTTGATACATCATCAACTGAACGAGAGTTATCTAATGAAGCTCCTATTACAATATCTGAATTAGAAGAAACCAGTCCAGGAGTTTTAGGCTCAAATTGATCATCAGTAGTTAATGTAATAATATTGCTTGTAGATTTTTCGTTAGATAATGTACCATTGGTATACACAGAGAGTTTTGTTCCATTAAAGGTAGCAGCTAAATGAGACCAGCTCTCTCCTAAAGTTGTAGATGTCTCTACAGAATGCCATTGAATTCCATCAAATATGGAAAACTTTGCTATTTGTTGCGGGGCAATTTTATTGTTAATGATAAGCTCAAATGTTCTTTCTTTACTTACGATAGTAAATTCTGAAGAACCATTTGAATAGTATGGTTTTATCCATGCAGTAATTGTTAGATTTGATAGGCTGTTAGTAGAGTTTCCATCATTTGTAACATAACTGCCTCCATCTAATATCAAACCTGATTCTTCTTCTACGTGAACATTTCCAACAAAATGAGAACCATTTACGTAAGAATTAAACTTCCATGATTCAGTAGCATTTGGTAGAATAATTTTAGGATCTAATTCATTTTTCGTCGAATTACTTTCAAGTATATCTGTAGATGTAGTATAGTTTTCTGGTATTAGTTCAGTATAGTTTGAGATTGATGTAGTATAGTTTTCTGATGAATTAATTTGATGATCACTAGATTCTGTACTATTTGGATTGTTAGCATTCATCTCTTCACCAAATGCAGTTCCCCAATATGATGAAGATATTGAAATTGGTGTAATAATTCCAGATGAAACTAATAATATGATAAAAATATATGAAAAGAATTTTCTGAAATTATTAAATTTTATATAATTGTTTTCATTTTGAATAAAAATTAATCCAGAAATTAAAACTAGAATAATAATTCCAGTTGGTTCCTTTGAATCAATTTGATTAAATAAACTATCAGATAATTCTAAATTTGAAATTACATTAATTGAATCTAAAAATTGTTGTATTTGGAAATCATGAATAAAAATCTCTTTTGAAAAAGTATCAAACGAATTAGATATATAATTATTAAAATTATCATTTATTATAGAATTAAAAAGTAAATTACCAAAA
>JBQTHA010000075.1:0-11296 GCA_052390375.1 Nitrosopumilaceae archaeon | reverse complement strand
CTTCTTCATTAGCAGCCCCCCAAATACTACATACCATGAAGATATCAATATCCATATCATTATCAAAATCTCCAGCTGCTGCATTCCTACATGATGTTGGTTCAACTATCCCCATTTGTTCGCTTTGTTCGGCAAAGTCCATTCCAGTATTGATTTCTAAAATATCTAATTGGTAAGGTTTGTTTGCACCAGAGCCTGTTGCACGAAAAAGATCAGGAAGTAAATCTCCATTAAAATCAGATATTATAACATCTGAAGATGATCTAAGTTGGAGACCAATATCATTTATAATATTTTTTACACTTGAATCCTGTAATTCATAAACTGCTTCAGAAGTTGGATTTAGAAATATTAAATCTATCTTTCCTTGGTGAAATAAATCTGATACATGCACAGAGTCCACTACTTTAATATCACTAAATTCCAAAATTTTTTCAAATCCGGAAGATGACTGATGAAACAGTGAAGTCGGAGCTTGGCCATCAGGACGAGGAGCATTAACAAGTAAAATATCTAGCAATCCATCACCATCCCATTCAAACCACAAAGGCATTCTCCCCCGACTTAACGGAAATTCTAACCCATAGTCGATGGCTTTATCAATTAAGCGTCCATTTTGATTTATTAAAAATATATTGTAAGTTGCAGAACCAATTCCTGTTCCTCTACCTCCTCCAACAGAGATATACAAGTCCTGATCACCGTCGTTGTCAAAATCTGCCCATGCGGCACCATGTAGATCTTTTGTTCTTAGAACATCTAGAGATAATTCTGGTAAAATATCAATGAAAGTATTGTTTCTATTGTTCAAATATAATTTAGGACCATCACTTTCAAATCCATGATTACCAATCCATAAATCACCATATCCATCGCTGTTAAAATCCCCCCAAGCACTACCATAACTTTTCCCAAAAAAATTTATGTTTGATTGATTGGTTACATCAACAAACTCTACTTGCGATGACTCTTGATAAGTTATCAACAAGATAGTTTCAAAAATAATAACTAGAAACAGATGATTCATTATTTTGATATTCAATATTTTCATAGATTATTTCTTAGTTTTAAAATTTCAGTGCTTAAGTACAGAAAGTTGTAATCCATAAATTTTTCCTGCTCATAATAATCTAAATACAAAAAATAAACCTAATTAATAGAAGTCAAAGCTCAAATACAAATTAGTTTTTTTCCTTAGTTTTATATCTAATCTGTTTAAGATTAAAGATAATGAAAGTTTGTTTGTTTGGTTCCTATGTAACTTATTCATATGGAATACCATCTGGTAATAGTGGAACCTTATTAAAAAAAAATTTAGAAACACAGAATGTTAGTGTAGTTGAGTGTTATGAACCATTGGAAAAGTTTTACTCCATATTTAGAACATATTGTAAATTACTTTCAAAACATAGAAAATTAGATTACGATATAATGATAATTCCTTGGAGAGGAATACTAACTTTACCTCTTGCAAAAATTATCCACAAAAAACCAATTATTTATTTCCCAGCTTTCTCTATTTACGACACTTTAGTGAATGATAGAAAAAAAATAAAAAAAGATTCAGTCAAAGCAAAAATTGTACATTTAGTGGACAAGATAGCATGTAGTTGGTCAGATTTGATTATTCTTGAGAGTGCTGAAGAGATACAATATTTTTGTAAAGAATTTAGTATACCTCAGGAAAAATTTCGCCAATGTCCATTAGCTGCAGATGAATCAATTTTTTTTCCGAATAATCATGAAAAAAAATTCAATAAATTCACTGTATTATTTTTTGGATCATTCATACCACTTCATGGAATAGACACAATAGTAAAAGCTGCTATTATACTACAAAATAAGGATGATATAGTTTTCACAATTTGTGGAGATGGACAGACAAAGTCAGAAATTTCTAAGTTAATCAGCGATAACAAATTGAAAAATATTGAACTACTTGGAATTGTTTCAAAAGATAAACTGATAGAAAATATTCAGTCTGCGGATATTTGTTTAGGTATATTTGGCGACACAAAAAAGGCAAAAAAAGTTTTAACAAACAAAGCTTTTCAAATTTTAGCTTCAAAAAAACCGCTAATAACAATGGAATCACCAACAGCAAAAGAATATCACTTGGAAGACAAGAAAAACTGCATCCTTGTTCCACCAGCAAACCCAGAAAAACTGGCAGGGGCCATCTTATTTCTAAAAAATGAACCAAAAAAACGCAAAGGCATCTCAGAAGAAGGCTACAGAACCTATTGCGAACATCTATCTATGAGCGTTGCAGGAAAAAAGCTGGTTAGTTTTATTGAAGAGTTAATTAAAAAAAAGGCATAACATTGAACCCCATATTATCAATTATTATTCCAACACACAATTCAGAATCCACAATAAAACGATGCTTGGATTCCCTTTTGTCCCAGTCGATCCCAAGGGAGCAGTTTGAGATAATCATAGTTGACGATGGTTCTAAAGACAAAACCGTGCAGTTAGCAAATGAGTGTAAGGCAGACAATATTATAGTAATAGAGCCGTGTTTTCAGGGAAAGGCCAGAAACATAGGAGCAAAAAATGCCAAAGGAGAATTTCTTGCATTTATTGACTCTGATTGTGCAGCCAAAGATGGATGGATTGGTTCTATAATATCTGAGCTAAAAAAACTAGATGCAGTTACAGGACCGATAACAAACGGAAACTCACAAAGCAATGTGGCATGGACCGAATACCTAATCGAGTTTGGAGGATGGGATGAATACAGACAACGCTCCCCAGTCAGATTTCTTCCAGGGTGCAACCAAGCGTACAAAAAAAGTGCGTTTGAAAAAACCGATGGTTTTACAGAAACGCCGTCTTCAGAGGATGTTTTGTTTGGAGAATCCTTACGAAAAGCTGGAATCATTCCACAGTTTTCTCCTATGGTCAATATAGAACATCTTTGCAGAACAGAAAAAGAAAAAGTTCTAAAAAACATGAAACTCTTGGGAAAATATTCAGCTAGAACAAGAAAGAGTAGTCCTTCAATTGCATATTCGTCATTAATGAGTTCACCAAAACTAGTTGGATTATTATTTGTTGGAAAATTATTCAAAACCTTTGACCATTCTATAAAGGCAAGAAAACTAACAAAATTTATTCTGACATTTCCATTAATTGTAAAAGCGTTATCATCATTCTGCAACGGCGTCAGGGAAGAATCAAGACAATGAGTGAAAAAATGGAAAAAATCAAGTCAAGAATCATAACCTATGTTGTGTTTATTTTTGCTCTAGCAATAGTAATTTTAAACATAGTTTCGCTCATATTTCCGGCACTTTTACTAACCTCATTTGTAACTGTAGAGAGCCGAGTCAACCCCTTTGAGCTTGGAGCATGGACTGTTCCATTTCTTGCAGCAAATCTATCAATTCTTGCCTTTGGTCTGTTATACTATAGAAAACTTTTACCAAGCATAATAACAAGGTCTTTCAAATTCATTCTTAACTTTGAAGTCTCTCGCAAGACTGCAATAGTAACGTTTTTGGTAATAATTGGAATCTATATTGGATTGTCAGTTTGGGAACTGACACTGCAGGAGGGAGATATTTGGGCTGACTGGGAGGTAGTAAGCTCAATAATTGATAGTTTTCCCTATGGTGGAGAAGATCATCCTGCATTAAGAGTCATTTACGTGAATAATTTTCTTTTGTATGCATCACAAGAGATTTTACAAAATGTAAAGATAATTCCTTTTCTTGCAAGTATAGCTCTAGTTATTCTGGTTTATTTATTAACGGTCAAAATATCCCAGAAAAGATTTGCAGGTCTTGTTGCTACCGTAATTTTGCTGCAGAGTCACACATTTTTAAGATATGATACAAGTGCCACCTATGCCAATTTCTGGATCGTATTTTATCTTGCATCATTGTATCTTGTTTACGCAAAATGGCCCCTCTCGCCTTTGGCGTTTGTTGCATCGGTTTTCTCAAAGGTTCTATCAATTGCATTTATTCCAATGACTATATTTTTTGCATTAAGATCAAAGACCAAAACCAAAGCAAAAATTGGCGTCACCATATCATACCTAATAATTATTGCTACAGCCATCGCAGTGTTATTAATCGCGGGAGGTCTAGGCTACGGCAAAACCTTAAGAGAATTTGACGGTCTTGGTTTTGCAAGTGGTTTTACTTCGTGGGCGTATCAGCTAAGAATTGATGGATTGGTTTTGTTGTTTCTTCTACCAGTTACTGTAGGATTATTTCTAAAATCTAAAAATGGAATAAAGGAGGCAGACTCTATTCTAGTATTGATTGCGGGAGTTTTGTTATCGGTGCCTCTTTTGGCAGGATTTACCCAGTTTAATATCCAGCCGTACAGATGGATAGCATTAATTGCATTTTTTGCAATAGGGGTAGGAACTCTTCTTTCAAAAACATCAGCTAACGGGCCTCAAGATTGAGTAAACATAACGAATCTCATCTCCTTTCTCAATTGGAAGCTGATAATGCCACGTAGAAGTTAGTGGAAAATCTACTTTATCTGAATATGGAATCTCATGGAATCCAAAAATAGTGTCATAATCAACAACCTTAACAAATTCTTGCTGATGAACAGCAAAGCTCTTGCCGTTTTGATTTATCAATTTAGTTGTAGGCCAGCTGTCAACTAAATCTTCAACAATCTTGTGTTTTAGCGCCTTTATCTCTGTGGCCCTAAGATATGCTACAAGACCTCCATGAGAATCATGAACCGTTATCTCAACTACACCTTCAAGAAAGTTGAATCTATACGAGGTTACCTTAAGGAGTGCCTCTTGTAACTTGAGCTGTGCAATGAATTTGTGAGGATCAAGGGCAAGAACCTTTTCATAAAATGGAATTGCATCCTTGAACTTGCCAGTCTGTGATAAGGTATTTCCTTTGTAGTATAATGCATCAATGTTGTTTGGATCAATTATTAGAATTTGTTCAAACTGCGATATTGCCTTGTCATACTCTGCCTGCCCAAAGTAGTACTTTCCCTGCTCTAGTAATTTGTCAATTTCTGTTCCAGAATCACCATATACAAAAATAACAGGCAAGGCAAAAAAACCAACAAGTGCAAACAAGGCCAGATTCATAAACTAATACATACTCAATTGATTATCAATCTTTATGAAAATTTAGAGTGGGCCTTGTATTATTACCATAGCGTCATCGACAAGAGCAAAATTGGTTGCCCCAAGAAATGCAGGTTGATTGATAGGTATTATTACTAGAGTGTCTGCAGGGTCGTAACTAGATAATGGTATATCGCCTTCTGCAATTGCGTTGCCATCTGCATTGAGAAGTTTGCATACAATCTTTCCCTCAGCTCTTCCAGTTCCTAAAGGTATGATGTCTTGGCTGCGAAATCCACATGCTGTAACAATGGTGATTAGTGGTTCTTCGGGATTGCTGGAAGGTGCTGTGTCGAGCATTAGTTC
The DNA here is from genome assembly GCA_052390375.1 of Nitrosopumilaceae archaeon. Classification (GTDB taxonomy): domain Archaea; phylum Thermoproteota; class Nitrososphaeria; order Nitrososphaerales; family Nitrosopumilaceae; genus CSP1-1. Next base: position 5,868 of record JBQTHA010000075.1, on the reverse strand, counting down.
AATTGATGCATCATCTATAGGAGATACCAAGTTAGCCTCGCCAAAACCTAGTGCACTCACAAAAAGAGTGATGTTAGTTGGTTGCGCTAAAAGTCCAGTTCCAACTATCCCAAGTACTACCACTGCTAGGACAAATACTATAATTAATTGCAACAACCTTTCAGCGAGGATTAAACTAAAAACCCTTAAGGAACTACGTTTCTAGCTGTAAAACATGATATAGATTATCTATACTACAAGATCCATTTTACTCCTAATCGTAATAATAGTGTGGCAAGCTTCATAATTCTTAATTTCAAGTAAAATGTGAAAATTACCAAAATTGAAGATACGAGCCCCATCCAAAATTATTATAATTTCAATATCTATGATTGTAGCCTTTTCTTTTCTGGTTACTTTTGCGTTGCTTGGAAGCTTTACAGAAAATGAGGTGTATAGCTATAATGGAGTTCCAAGAGCTGCAATACTAGACCAGCTCAACGATGATATTCCAAACAAGGCATTCCAAGAAAAGGCAACGGCATATCTAGAAGGGGCAGGATATGAGGTTGAGATTTTTACAACAAAGCAACTTACTGTTGATTTTTACAAAACGCTTCCTAAAATGAACTATGAGTTTATTGTAGTAAGGTCACATGCCATAGGAAGTGATGGACCAGACTATTTTGAGAAAGAGCCTGTATCAATTTTTACGGGAGAAAAGTACGCAGATGACAAGTATATCCAAGAGCAGTTACTTGGCCAGCTAGGCAAGGGAGCACCATACCTTAGCTCTGCAGTAGAGGTGTCAGTAGATCTTTCAGATCTTGGGCAATCAAATTCCTCAGAAGGAAATGTTGCAGAATCAAGGTGGAGCTTAATTGATACTACAAATCCATACTTTTTGGTTGGCTCCAAATATGTAGATGATCTGATGGAGGGAAGATTTCCAAACTCTGTGATTGTTTTAGCTGGATGTAGTACACTATCAAACCCATCGTTGGCCAAGTCCTTTACTGATCGTGGAGCCTCACTAGTTGTAGGATGGGACAGGTTGGTAGGAAGTGATAGAAATGATAGAGTTACACTAGCATTTTTGGAAAATGTTCTAATCAAGGATATGGAAGTTGCCGAGGCGGTCCAAGATGCGAATAAAAAATTTGACCTAAATTCTGAATCAGACCCAACTTTTGCCTATTATGACAAGTCTCTCTAATTCAGGTTGATTTAATCACTTTTAATTGTAAGAGGTTTTTTCGAGTTTAATCATGATAAGAAATATGAAATACCTAATCTAGATTATACTCTCCTTTGTAAAGTGATTTAGCGAAATTAGAACAAAATCAAACTTTAGAATTTAGATAAATAATTATCATTTTTTTCTCTTAATTTAAAAGGAAAACCTCTAGATTTTAGTTCTGCAAGTTGTTCTGCAACTTCCTCTTGATTTTCCGAACCATATGAAATTAAAATTAAATCCCCTTCAAATATTAGATAATCTCTTAAATCATCTACCTTTTTTCCATTAATGTAAAACTTGAGTGTATAGTACTCAATGGAACAAAACTTTGTTCCATCAGGGAAAATAATGCAATCAGACAAAAGCCCAAGATTTAGAGTTTCAAAAAGGTATCCAATTGTTACGTCTTTTGAATGTCTGTGAATTACATAGCCATCAGAGTTTTCTAAGTGAATAAAACTACTTTGTAATTGAAATTCTGGTTTTGTAAAATCAAACTCGTCACCAAAAATCCTTACTGTAATTGATGCGTGCTCGTGTGCACTTCCAAAAACAAATGTAGAATCATCTGCTTTTGATTCATCAAACAAAACTCCTAATGTAATTGAAGACATTAATCCTACTAGTACAATCCAGGTAACTGGAATTTTCTTTTTCATTGATTAGGGCTAGGTTTAACCCCTTTTTTTATCATCTGGAATTGTTTTGAATTCCAAAAAATGACTTTGGTTAATCTTCCTTTTTGAACCTAAAATTAAGAATTTTCAGAACAATAAAGGTGATTTCTAAAATAAAAAAAAGAAAGGATTAGTCTTTGTTCATTCTAGAGCGTACAAAGTATGCTCCGGCACCTGCTATTCCAGCAACAGCTGGCAACATCCAGATTGCACTTGATTGTAATCCTGCAACCAAGAGTGCTGTTGTATCAGTTGATAGGAGTTCTCCGCCAATTAATGAATCAACTATCTCTACGTCAAATATGCATACATGTCTCTGATCATCACTTAATGCAAGTGGAACTCCATTGCCATCAAGTAATGGTGAGCCACCACCATCAGTTGCAACAAAGATTCTGAATTTTGCTACAGGGTAAATGCTTTTTTGCTCCAATGGGCTTTGTGAAAAGTCAAAATTGGGCACAAAAGGATCTGGTACAACATTTGTGTTAGTTACAGATGTTTTTGGCACACCGGACATGAAAAGATTAACTCCAGAAACAAATACTGTTCCAGGTGATTCAAATGACACTGCCTTTGCTTCAAAGGTAGCACCTTGATCAGCACAGTCTTCAACATCTACGTCAACCAAATCAACTGGGGCTCTGAGAATTGCATCGTGGTTGTGCCATACTCCTTCACAGCCATCTCCAAATGGTGCTTGTTCTTCATTATCACAAACACCTGCATGTGAGGTGGCAATTCTGAGTACAGGGTCACCGTCACCGTCTGTTCCGATAATTGTACCGTATCCAATGAATCCAGGGGGAGTTGTTGGAATATTGCTGATAGCATTGATATTTACGTCAAGTTGTGTTCCATCATCAGCTACAAACTGGGAAGCAAAGTCAGGTGGGTTGACTGGCACACCAGCAAATGCATTTGTTATACTAGTAACTAGTAAAGCAGTAAACAAAACAGAAGATAGTCCTAATGTTTTTGTTTTAGTCATTGCAAGAAAATGAGTATTATAATATTAACTTATTATGAAACTCCCGATCTGAATGGTGTATTCTAGATCTATTAAGAAAAATTAAACAAAAGAGTTGGATTTTAGGATAAAAAAATTCCAGTTTTTCTCTGGCAAGTGAATTATTAAAATGAAAAATTGGTTATTTTCTTGTAATTTTTAAGATTAATGTGTATCTAAAGCTGGAAAACCAAATCTAGATCTAACCCTCCTAATAGATTTTAAGCCCAAATTCAATCGTTCGTAGGGCATGGCACTGGACACATTGGGGGTAAATGGCAGACGTGATAAAATTACAATAATGTCTGATTTGCTTGACATTATTCAGGAACCACGCCGAGTAACGCATATTCTTTACAAATCAAATATGAGTTATGTCCAACTTTTAAAATATCTAGAAAATCTCAAGGAAATGGGTTTTGCAGAAGAAAATACACAGCCCTATCGTTCTTTTAAAATTACTGAAAATGGAAAATTGTTTATGGGATTAGTTGCGAGGAATGGTAATTCTGGCTCCCCTGCTAAACTATAATCATTTTTGGGAGAGAAAAAATGTTTAATAAAATTTTACTGGTTTTAGTTGTTGTCGTAGCCATTGGCATAGTAAATGCAAGTGCGGTAGAACAATTTCGCCTGACAGTCAAGTCTTCGCCCAATATACTATTCCTCGGCGGTAGTGGGGATTATAACGAAGGACAAATCGTCAAGATCGAGCCTGCACCTTCTGTATGGCAGGAATACTCATTGATTGGCTGGAAGGTAGATGGCAGGTGGACCTCTGAAAATCCTCCTTCGATACGTATGGATGCTCCACATACGGTAGAGGCAATCTATGATAAACAAAATATCGTTGGCGGAGTTATAGTGGATACAATTCCTCGAGTTGCTGACATTACAGTAGATGGCACGATATATCTTGCATCTGAGCTTCCCTTGACATTTGATTGGACCGAAGGCTCTGAACATGTAATTATGATACCACCAATTATTAGCAAAGATCCAAATACTCGATACAAATTTGATTCGTGGAAGGATAAAAACACACAAGCATTTAGAACTATAGCAACTCAACAAGATGATGAGTTTATTGCGTTATACAAAACTCAGTATCTTCTCAAATCTATCTCCAACTATGGAGTAGTAGAGGGGTCTGGCTGGCATGATGCTGGAACCGGTGTTAATTTTGCACTAGAAGAGGATACAGTGCTGGATGAAAAAAACGATAATATTCGTTATGTATTTAATTCATGGGGTCAAGGAGATTATCCAAATTCTCCAGAAAATTACGTTGATTTGATAAATCCAGTCACACTCAAATCAAATTGGGACACAGAGTACAAACTTACTTTGACAAGTAATATTCCAGGAATTGAACCTGCCGGTTCTGGGTGGTATCTTCAAGGCAAAAATGTTGTCCTTGTGGCAGATACTACAATAGAATCACCAAAAGCTGACATAAACTATGTTTTTAATGGGTGGGTTAGCAAAGGGCAAAGCCCAGTAATTATTCCAAACAATCGCTCACCATCCACTGCCATAGTTATGGAAAATCCTTATACAATTGAGGCTCAGTATGATGAATCATATCGTGTAAATGTTTGGACGCCATTTTCCTCTGCAGTAGGTGGCGGTTTTTATGATAAGGGAAAGATTGCCGAAATTAAGATGCAACAAACCGAGTATGTTATTGAACCAGACCAAATAAGAAAGATATTCACAGGCTGGGATGCGGGAAACGCAAAAGCCATGGACTTTAAAGAAGCAGCTGATCTTGACCCTGAGGGAAAACCAATAGGTAACCAGAATCTAGTTCTCTATGTTGACAGACCAGTCAATGTAACTGCAAAGTGGAAAACACAGTACTATCTTGATATACAAACCACAGACGGGAAGGTTGCAGGTGGAGGGTGGTATGATGTTGGCAAGATGGCCCGTCTTGAAGTAAAAACACCTACTGCACAACAAGACTTGTGGAAAGCTTTTGTCTTTGATAAATGGTCAGGAGATTTGGAAAGCACGTCCATAAAAGAAACAGTACTAATGAACTCACCAAAAACTGTAATTGCAGAATGGAAGGAGGATAACTCTCCAGCCATAATCAATAGCTTAATTTTTGCTGGATTGGCAGGGTTTGGAATTTTTGTATATTCAAAGACACACACAAAGATTTCCGCAGGTAGAAAACATGTCAAAGATCTTATTGATGATGCAAAGCCTTTTGAAAAATTCTTTAATTTGAGAAAGCGTAGCCCACAAATGGACCAACATCCCTCGTTTTATCAAAAACCAAAAAAGAACAAAGCGATTCTAAACTGGTTGCTTGGAAAGGAATGATAAATGAATAAAATTACAATTTTCGCAATTGTTTTTGCATCGTTGGCAGGGATTGGATTATTAGGAAATCTGATTACGTTAAGTGTGCAGCCTTTTGGTATATTTGGTTCACTTTCAGAACTAGTTGGTTCAAAGTGTTCTTGTAACGATGGAGCGGGAAATTTTTCTCCTGAAAACTGTGAACAGTTTGGTGGAGTTTATGATGATCCTAATCAAGTATGTGTTACCCTACAACCTATAGAAAGTTATGGCGATCTCCCTCTAGAAGTACAGGGATGTAGTGCCAGCTTCTGGATGGATACTTCAGATGAAGTGAAATATCTTTCTGTATGGCCTGCAGGTTACAGCCCTGATTATTACTACAATACAATGTTTCAAACAAGCATTCAACTTTCCGATCTAGCTGAAACAGTGAATGAGGAAAATGATGAAAAGGAACAGGAAAACAGCGAAGTTTTTGACATCAATGAAATGACCAGTGATGTTGAGCTACATGAAGAGGCTGACGAAGAGAGCGTAGTAGCTGGTGAAGATACTGACGAAGAGAGCGTAGTAGCTGGTGAAGATACTGACGAAGAGAGCGTAGTAGCTGGTGAAGATACTGACGAAGAGAGCGTAGTAGCTGGTGA
>JBQTHA010000074.1:0-5359 GCA_052390375.1 Nitrosopumilaceae archaeon | reverse complement strand
TGGTTTTGATAACGAAACTGGTGTAAAGTGTATGAAATTAGATCTGAGACATTTGGGTGATTCTCTTATCAAAGAAAAATTAGGTGCGATTAGAGAGATTTCAATCAAGTTTTCAGGTATTGATCCTGCCCAAGAACCCTTGGATGTGAGGCCAGTAGCACATTATATGATGGGCGGAATTCATACCAATATCGACGGTGCTACAGAGCTTGAGGGAGTCTGGGCTTCAGGCGAAGCTGCCTGTAATAGTGTGCATGGCGCAAATAGACTTGGGGCAAACTCTACTTCTGAATGCATTGTATGGGGAAGAATTACAGGCGAGCTTGCTGTAGATTATATCTTAAACAAGCAGCATATGACTCCTTTTCCATATTATCTTGTTGAAGCAGAAGAAAAGAGAATCTATGATGGAATATTTCGAGGAACTGGCAATGTAAATCCTTACGAAGTTAGACAAGAATTGACGGATACATTAAACGATAAAGCCTATGTCTACAGAAATGAATCTGATATGGTGGCTGGATTAAAGAAAGTAAGAGAATTAAAAAGTAAAACTTGGAAACATGTTGATGATCATGCTAAGGAATACAATACAAACTTTACAAATGTAATGGAGCTCGATTCTATGTTTAGGGTTGCCGAAGTTGTCCTTCTTGGTGCCATCCATAGAAAAGAATCTCGAGGTGGTCATGCAAGGACCGATTATCCAAAAAGAGATGATACTAATTTCTTACATCACACCCTTGCTTATTATGATCCTAAGGAACCAATTATGAAAAAACATCCGGTTACAATTACCAATTATAAACCAGTGGAGAGGAAATACTAGATGACCAAAGTTGATGAAAACAAAGAAGGCATTAAAGGAATGGCAAATCCTACTAGATATGGAATTGAAAGATTTGCTTATTTGTTAATGAGATTAACTGGACTGGGTCTACTTGCATATTTTGTAGCACACATTTATGAAACAAGCAACATCTTACGCGGAAAAATGGGATGGCAAGAATTTTTAGCAATTACACAAACCCCAGAGGGTCACATTATTCTAGCAATTGTAATTGGAATGAGTGTTTTTCATACTGTTAATGGTATACGCGTAATGCTTGGTCATGGAGGTATTGGAGTTGGAAAACCAACAAGACCAGACTATCCGTACGCTCCACAATCTCAAAATGTTAGGCATAAAATTGCAATTTACTCTTCAATTGTTCTTGCAGCGCTTGCAATGATGTATGGTCTTGCAGTAATGTTTGGTGAATAAAATGAGAGAAAGCGTAATTATGAAAATTCATTATGGAACTGCTCTAGCTTCGGTAGCACTCGTAGCTGTCCATATTTTGTTTAGACTTACTCAAGGGTTTGCAGAATCCCTCCAATACGAAAGTGTAATTGCAAACTATGAATTCTTACCATATGCTGGAATGTTAGAAATAATCTTGATTTTACTTTCAATTCACGGCTTTAATGGTCTAAGAGTAATTCTTCTGGAATTAAAACAAGGATATACTTTTGAAAAATCTGTGACTTATGGCTGTATAGCTGCAATGGCGTTAATTATCCTATATGGTTCAAGAACGATATTTATGACAAGTATGGGAATGGTATAGGATGACATCTGAAGGTTTACAAATTTCTAAAGAAGAATCCAGAATAATTGTTTCACCAACAAAAACTATTACACTTCGAATATTTCGATATAATCCCAAAATAAATAATGAATCAAAATTTGATGAATTTAAAATTCCATATCAAAGGTGGACTACAGTTTTAGATGCCATATTAGAGGTGAAAAAACATTTGGATCATTCCGTTGCTGTACGTTATTCATGTAGACAAGCTTCATGTGGTTCTTGTGGAATGAAAATTAATGGTAGACCTGCATTGGCATGCTTTACCAAAATAAGTGAGCTAAACTCTGACGTGATTACGATTGAACCGATGAACAACTTTCCAATAATTCGTGATTTAGCTGTAGGTTTTGAACGAATGTTTTCAACTCATAAAAAAATAAAACCATACATTATAAATGAAGTATCAGAAATAAATCCTGGAACTAAAGAATTCTTACAAACTCCAGAAGATGTAGAAAAATACATCCAGTTTTCAAGCTGCATAAAATGTGGCTTGTGCAATTCAGCATGTCCTACTATGGCTACAGATTCCTCATTCGTTGGTCCACAAGCTTTAGCTCAGGCATATCGATATGTTGCAGATAATCGAGATAAAGGAAAAGACGACCGTCTTAAAATCATCGATGATTCACACGGAATATTTAGATGCCATTTTGCTGGTTCTTGTAGTCAAGTATGCCCAAAAGGCGTTGATCCTGCAATGGGGATTCAATTACTTCGAGGATATCTACTAGGTTTTAGAGACTAGCTACTAGGTTTTTTTGGATTTGGGCTATTATTTACTTGGTTATTAATTTGCTCTGCCATAAAGTGGTTTGAGACATTTACTTTTACATCATCTATACCATCGATTTTCAAAAGATTATCGTGAACGTCTTGGCATATCTTAAAACCAAATACAGCAGGACAAAAAGGACTTGTAAGATGCAAATCAACTCTAACATGTGAATTATTTATATCAACTTCATCAACTAATTCAAGATCAGTAATTGTTGTGTTAATTTCGGGATCTACGATTTTTGATAACTCATCAAAAATTTTTACTCGCATTTGTTTAACGTCTTGAGCCATGAACATAAAAAAACGTCTATTCTATATATAACCATTCTAAATCCTATGATGATGTATCGTTCACGAATGGGTAAAAACTTGGATGAAATCACTCTAAGTTACGTTTCATCAATTTCTGATGATGCTGAAATTATTTTCTATGATATAGTGGGTAGCCAAGCTCATAGCATAATGCTTTACGAAAATAAAATAATAACAAAAACCGAAGTAAGTAAAATTCTTCATGCACTTGAAAAATTAAAAAAAGAAAAATTTGAAAAAAAATCCGATTTTGAAGACATTCACGAACTTATTGAATCCCTTGTGATCAAAAGTGCAGGACTTGTAAGTGGAGGAAAGATGCATACTGCCCGTTCACGAAATGATCAGATCTCACTTGATATTCGTATGAAAATTCGTGATGACATCAATACCTTATGTCAATGTTTACTTGATACAATTGAAGCCCTTGTTTCATTGGCACAAGCACATCAAAAAACTGTAATGCCACTTTATACTCATTTACAACAGGCCCAAGTAGGTGTCTTTTCTCACTATCTTTTAGCTTACGCTGATGCTCTATTTAGGGACGTAGATCGACTTTACGTTACTTATGGAAGGGTCAATGAAAATCCACTAGGAGCAGGCCCAATTGGAGGAACTAGCATTCCTATTGACAGGCAAAGCACTGCAAAGATGCTTGGTTTTAATGGAATAGTTGAAAACTCCATAGATGCAACTAGCACAAGGGATTTTGTTGCCGAATATGTTGCAGCAGTGGCAATTCTTATGACAAACCTGAGTAGGATTTCTGAAGATTTTGCCATATGGTCCACATCAGAATTCTCATTCATTGAGCTTTCAGATGAGTTTACATCTCCTTCAAGCGTAATGCCACAAAAGAAAAATCCGGATATTCTGGAGCTTACTAGGGGTAAGACAGCTCAAGTAATTGGGCATCTTACCTCAATTCTATCTACAATAAAGGGTCTGCCATCAGGATATAATCGAGATTTGCAACAAATCAAATCGTCCATTTGGTCAACATCAAAAATTTCCATTAGCGCTCTATTAATCATAAAACTAATGCTCATGACAATTACCATCAATAAAGAAAAAATGAAAAAATCTACAGAGAGCAGTTATCTTATTGCATTAGATTTGGCAGAAAAACTAGTTCAAAAAGGAATTCCATTTAGAACCGCTCACAAGGTCATAGGACAACTAGTTCAAATTGCAAGCATTTCAAAAAAACCATTATCAAAAATTACTCCTTCAGAGGTAAAAACATCAGTTAAAGGAACTAACGTTGATTCTAAATTTCTATTAAAATTAATCAATTCCACAACAATAGATTCATCTCTTAGGGATAGGACTTCTCAGGGGTCTTCAGGAATTTTAGAACAAAAAAGAATGATTGTAGATCGTATGAAAAAGATAAAGATGTACAAGGAAGGCACAAACAAACGAGAAAATCAAGTAAAAAATACATTTGAAAATCTTTCAAAAAAAGTTAAACTTCTGATAAAATAAAGCGGGTCTGGTGGGATTTGGACCCACGACAACCGGATTAAAAGTCCGGTGCGCTACCTGGCTGCGCCACAGACCCCTTGCCAACTTGCCGAGGCGTATAATTTAGTCTTTTACAGCACATTTTGTTTTGAAGGAAAGTTTTAAACTGGTAGATTCATTTTGATTAATTGCGCCCTTGTAGTATAGCCCGGTCTAGAATTCGGCCCTGTCACGGCTGAGACGCGTGTTCAAATCCCGCCAAGGGCGCCATCATATTTTTATCTCTGAGAAAACGTCATCTAGAATTTTTTTATTGGCTGCTGCAATAAATGACAATCTTGTCTTATAGCTAAGATCTGCATCTAATGGTTCTAATTTAGCATCTAAAACTAAACCACCAGCTTCTTTTATCAACAAATAACCTGCTGCAATATCTTGTACTCTAATTTTTTCTCTAATATCGATAAAAATATCAATTAATCCTCGCGCAAATAGTGCCATTTCAAGTGCGTTTGCGCCAAAATGCCTTGTGTGATTATGACTTTTCAAAACAGGTTGTAATTTTTTTACTTGGTCTGCAGTAGCCCCTGAAAGATTAATTCCAACTATTCTGTAAATGGGTTCGTTTTCTTGTACGTGAATTTTTTTCTCATTTAAAAATGCACCTTTACCCTTTGATGCCCAATACATATCTCCAGAAGAAAGATCAGTTACAACTCCATCAGTAATGGAGCTCATTTTATCCTTAGTGGCAAATGCTAAAGAACAGCAAAAAAAGGGCACGCCCCTCACAGCATTTGCAGAACCATCAATTGCATCCATAATTACAAATCCTTTGGGCTTACTTGATAATTCAACACGCCCACACTCCTCCCCAAGAACTACACATTCAAAGGAAATTTCCTTAAGATAATCTAAAACAGTTTTTTCTGCAACTATATCTATATTTCTTGAAATATCTCCACCTGCACCTCTCCCATAATCTCCTGCAGCTGCATTTGTACCTGCCAAACCTTTCACATTTTTGAATACTCGTTTTGAGGCTTCTTTGAGGATTTCAATAACTTCCATATTACATTTCAATTTTTTTCGTAATTTAAGTGAAAGAATAAAAAATTACTTGAAAGCATAAATAACTAGGCTGGAGTTGAGCGTGTGTGAGT
>JBQTHA010000073.1:0-13411 GCA_052390375.1 Nitrosopumilaceae archaeon | reverse complement strand
TGATACGTATGCACCTTGTGGACCTTGGATAACAACCTCTAATGAAGTTTCCAATCCCCAAAATCTCAAATTAATGACAAAAATCAATGGAGAATTAAGACAAAATTCATCTACATCAAAGATGTTTCTTAAGATTCCGTCAATTGTTTCGAAATTAAGTAAGTTCATGACATTAGAAAAAGGGGATATAATATCTACTGGAACACCTAAAGGGGTAATTTTGAATAATTCTAATTTAGAATTTCTAAAAGATGGAGATCAAATAGAAATGGAGATTGAGAAATTAGGTAAATTAGAAAATACTATAAAATTTGTTGATGAGTAATCTATTGAATTTCTTTTTTCATTAAATAAAACGAAAGTTTTTTTTCCAAAGTATCAATGTTAGGTAGATTATTTAATTTTGTCAAAATTTGTATTCGTGCTATGTTTGTTTGTACAGCATAGTTTTGAATATATGAAAGAATTTCTTTAATACCGTTTTCATTTCCAAAAACTAAGGTTAACATTAATGTATTTTTAAAATGATCAGATTTAGTAAATATCGCCAAGGCATTAATAGTTCCTTTATGTTCTGAATAAAGAATTTTTTTCTCATCAATTAGGGGTTTAATGGTAGTACTAGTTAATCGTAACCATCTCCATGATCTTACATAAGATGAAGTGAGTGATAAAATGAAATTAATTATTAATTTATTATTGCTAGCAAATTTTACATTTGTTTTAGAATTAATCTTCTTAGGAAGAAGTGAATAAAAATTCCAAATCTCATCCTTTTTGTAAGTTAAGCTGTCAGCAAGATTAAGAGATTTCTGATTATTAGTTGCTATTAACATTTGTGAAATTTTACAATTATTATTTTTAGCAATAAATTCTGATTCTTGGACAAGGCGTTTGGCAAATCCTCTTCTTCTATGATTTTTGTTTACCCGAATTCCTTCTATCCATAATTGTTCGCTGTTAATTGAACAATGACATAGGGCTACTGGAACATCATTTTCGGTTAAAACTAAAAGATTTCCCTCTAAAATCCAATTATTCCATACATCAGAAATGTAATCACCCCAGGAAAATGTAGTTTTACAAAATTCCAATACCTTGTTTTTATCTGAAGATTTAGCCTTACGAAGTTCCATACCTATCATCAAATTAGAAAAACTATTAAGAATAATCGATGGAAAATCATGTATGAGTAAAAAAATTGTGGGTAAAGCTTCTGACATACCTCCAGGTAAAATGGTAAAGGTTTCCGTAGATGGAAAAGAGATTTTGGTTGTAAATTCTGATGGTAATTATTATGCTATAGATGACACATGTACCCATTCAGGTGCAAGTCTTTCAGAAGGTCAACTTCAAGACTCTATAATTACTTGTGGTTGGCATGGAGCTCAATTTGATTGTAAAAGTGGTAAACTAGCAAAATTTCCTGCAAAAATTAACAATTTAAAATCATATAATATAGTTTTAGAATCAGATGAAGTTTTTGTAGAGGCATAAATTAAAAAAAGCCTACTTTATGAAATATGTGATGAATGCTATGTCAGATAAAAAAAACCAAAATGAAGAATACCTTCAAAGTGCCATTGATACATTAAATCAAGTAGCAGCAAATCCGTCAACGCCAAAAAACATCAGAAAAAATATTCAAGATTTAGCAAATGATCTTAAAACCAAAGAGCATTCAATGTCTGTTCGTGCATCTAACGTAATAAGTTTGTTAGATGATATTACACAAGATCCCAACGTGCCTTCTTATGTTAGAGTAACTTTATGGCAGGCGGTTTCAACTCTTGAAAATATTAGAGAATAACCAACCAATAATAAAATTAGAAGATTATCTAGAATCACTTCCAAAGGGAATAATTTCAGGTGAAGATGTTCAACTCCCTGATCATTCTTTTAGAGAAATTTTTGAATTGGTAAATTTAGGTGAAAATGATGTTTTTTATCATTTAGGGTGTGGAAATGGTAAAGGAATTGCCATAGCACTTGATGAATTTGGAGTCAAAAAGGCTATAGGCATAGACATTGATAGAAAAAAAATTGAAGAAGCTAGAATTTTACTTCGGGAAAAGAACTTTGCCAATAGCCACGTTTTAAATGAAGACATTCTAGATTCACATTTCAATGATGCAACTGTAATCTTGTTTTGGTTCACCGATACAAAAATTATTGAAATGATGATGGAAAAATTTGAAAAATTAGAAAATGGATGCAAAATCATAACAATATGGGGCCCACTTCCTGGTTGTCTTCCAGAGAAAGTAGATTTTCCATACATCATTAATCAGGTTCCCTTCAAGCCAGCAAAGGATCTTCAAGAACAGTTATTGGCAGTGTTTGGTACAAAGTGTATAGATTTTGTAAATGCGTGGGAGTATGCTGAAAGATATACCAAAGCAATAGGTTCACCAGATGCTGGAAACGATAGATTTCTAACAATTATTCAATCACTTGTAATTTGGATTAACGCAAAGAATCTTGGAGTGTCGTGTAGCAATGAAATTCCTCCTTCAATTAAAAATTATATGGGAATTTTACGTAATTTTTTTAATATAGAAGTAGAACATCTGATAAAGTGAAAATTCCCAGTCATCCTTTTATCCAGTAAATGTGTGATATGATTATGCAAGAACGCATGAACATTAACGTCTCAGCTACGGATTATGATAAAACAAGTAAGACGATCAAATCTACTCTTACGTTACTTGAAGAAATGGTTCATTCAGAAGATAGTTTTATTATTACTGATTCAGAGTTTGCTTTTGGCTGGCATTTTTACGTAGTTTGTGTGAATAAAGAACTTATTCAAAAATTGGCAGATCAAATGGGGTCAGATTTTGAAAATTTAAAGGGAAAAGGTATAGAAAAAAAATTTCTCACATGGCTTACGCAAAAAGTAGAACAAAAAAACCTTAGAATTAAGCTTGCAATAAAAGAAGAAATGGAATCAAGTAAATTCGGTATTTTTTAATAATTTTGATTTTGATAATACAGTCTAACTATATTTATGAAATAAATAAAAAAAATAAAAAAAGCTAACTGATTTTAAAATAATTTAAAACATTTTTAGCTTAAAATCTTCCTGGTCCGCCACGAGTACGATGTTTTGGCAAACATTCTTTACAATACACTGGTCTTCCTTCTTTTGGTTGAAATGGTACCTCTGATTCCTTGCCACAATCTGAGCAAGTACAAGGGTACATTTTCCTGTCTTCTGACATAATATTCGACCATTTTGGCTACTTAATAAGTATTGGATTTTCAAAATTATTTGACAAGTAAAAAAAAAATTGACCTCAATTAGTTCTAGATTCATTAAATCAAATGGAAGAGCTTCTGGGTGGAATGTAATATTACCTCGATTCCCCCCTCATTGCAGGCAGGATGAGAGAAGGTTTTGAAAATAAAAAAAGGGATTTACTGAAATTGCAATCGAATCGACTTGTATAATCCTGTATAGATTACCCGACTTGATTTTAATCTTCGATACTGTTTTAATTTTGGCAAGTCACTTTGGATTTAAATTTAATTATCATAAGGACTAATGTAATGTACGGCTTTAATCAGATGCGCTGATTGTGATTGTATTCCTGACGATTGTAAAAAAAGTGTATCTCCTAGAGACTGTCAGAATTGTAGTTTGGATTATTGCTGCTGTTGGTCTTTAATCCATAAGAAAAAGCAGTGATTTTGCTAAATCGCTTTATACACTTTCTGAAGTAATATAGTCAGTTAATTTTTCCTTATCACCTATTTTTGAAAGGTTTTCCCACTCTGTTTTTGTTGGAAGTCTTATCAAAAATGTAGCACCTTTTCCTCTAGCACTTGAAACATCAATCGAGCCACCATGTTTTTCGATTATATTTTTACAGCTTGGCAAACCTAGTCCTGTACCAATCTGTCGAGTAGTAAATAATGGCTCAAAAATTTTTGGAATTAGACTATGGGGAATTCCTGGACCTGTATCTTTCACAGTAATTAAAATAACATCATCAGACTCTTCAATAAGATTAATGTTAATGATGCCTATTTTATCACCCATTGCTTGAATTGAATTCATGATAAGATTCACAAAAACTGTTTCAAGCTTATCATGGTCACATGGAATAGTAACGTCAGTTTTTGGGAGATTGATCTTAATTTTGTCAGGAATTATTATTCTTTCGTATACACCACGTAGGACGGCAGATATTTTTGTAGGTTTTTTCTTGATAGGTGAATCTCTGACATAATCTAAAACATCATCTACCTGATGAGATATTCTATAGATGCCACGGTCAAGTCGTTCCCAATGAGATTTGGTTTTTGAATCCATATTTTTTTGACCAATTTTAATAAGTTCAGCAGAATTTTTGATGATGCTTAAAGGATTTCTCAGATCATGAGCAATACGTGCTGAAAGCTCTCCTATTACAGATAATTTTTCTTTTTTTAGTAATTCATTGGTTTTTTGTTTTACTTCTAGTTTCAGGTTATCACGTTCTTTTCTTAGTGCCTCTTCAGCTTCTTCTAATTTGGCAGTTGTTTCTTCTAGCTGTGCAAGATTTTCTTGTAATTCCTCGTTGAGCTCTTGTGATTGTAATTTTTCTGCTTTTAGTTCCTTAACCTTGTTAATTAATAAATTTGACAGTTCTTCATGAGAAAATTCCCTCATAAAAAAATATGGACTATCATTTGGTGGCAATTAGCCTCAAAAATAATATGAATCTAGAAATGTTTTAGACTATGTTTGTAAGAATCATACAAACTGCCTAGTTTCTAATAACTTATGCTCAAATAATAAAGTGATTTAGCGAATTTATTTTTAGAAAAATCATATAAAAGGTCAATTAAAAATTGTTTGATTATAACTACAAGCTGAATTTTTTATTCCAATTTTGGTTTAGATTATGTTATCAACGGAGACGTCACTAGTTCCGCACAGTATTTGACGTCTATTCCACATGAACCTCCGTTAGATGCTAAATGTTTGTCATTCTGTGCGGGACAATTCATTTTTTCATTGTTCACGTAATTAAAAAAAAGAAATTAAATGAGAATTGGTGAAAAGTGGGCCTTCGGGGGGAATCGAACTCCCGCCCGGGGATCCACAGTCCCCTATACTACCACTATACTACGAAGGCCAACAAAAACAATTGCTTTCACTTCCACTATTAATCTTAACAAATTTTAGATATGTTTCTGATGAGAATTTACCTTTAGATTTATTATTATGTAAAAAATACTTTTCATATGAAGGGCAAAGGTTGGTTCATTGCTATGGCCATAACTGTTGCTATAGTTTGGATCGGAGCAAACTATCTATTTCCATTCAAGTAGGAAGTTTCACAATATTCATCATTTCTGAAGTTTCCCCCTAGATCATTTAATCACCTTTAAATTTGCATAAAAATCAAAAAATTTTGATTTGAAAAAGGATTTCTTTACAAACAAATTACGTTCAAGTAGGAAGACAAACTCTAATACTGTTCAACGTCATGTTGAAATTATTGAGGGAGAAAAATTTTCATGGATTGACTTACAAAATCCTCATCGTGAAGATGTAGAGAAACTTGCCCAAAAATATCATTTTAATGCATTAAACATTGAGGATTGTATGACAAAATTTGAATTACCTAAACTAGATAGCTATGATGATCACGTATTTCTCATTCTACATTTTCCTCCATTAGATGGAATAAATGCTATGCCAAAATTTAGTCAACTCTCGATTTTCATGGGGAGTGATTTTCTTGTTACCATTCATCAGGGAGATTTAACACCACTTGTTGATATGGTAAATGCATGCAAAGAAAATTCTGAACCGCAAAGAAAACAACGTCTTATAGGAAAATCAACTGGATCTTTACTTCATGAAATAATTGATGTGCTAGTTGATGATTTGCTTCATACTGTAAGGAAAATAGATGGAAATCTTGAGGATATAGAAGATATTGTATTTGATGAAACAAAGGCTGCTGGTCGTCAGATTTCCTTACTAAGAAGAGAGATTACTAAGCTTAGACGAATTGTACATCCACTAAAAAGAATTACTTTAGAAGCCGCTAAAAACTTACAACGATTATCAAAGAGTGAAGAGGATCTTACACTCTATTTTGATGACATTATAGACCATGTCGATAAAGTCATAGAGTCACTTGAAGAATCAAAAGAAACATTGGAAATTTACAAAGATACAGATTTTATGCTTAGCACAGAAAAGTCAAACAAAATTCTTTCAATATTAACATTGATCTTCACGCTGTCCATTCCTGCTACAGTAATTGGGCAGTTTTATGGAATGAACGTCAATCTTCCAGGGGGAATTGAAACTGGGATATGGACAGGGCTTGGTCCTTACACTACACTAATTTTTGTATTAATAATTTCGGCCATCCCAGCTTTTTTGATGCTACTTTATTTCCGTCGATTAGGTTGGATTACCAGTTAAGATGTACAAAATGACAAAAAAAGTTAGTGGATATATTTAATTAAAATATAATGAAAGTATTGATATGAGTTGTTCTGGAGAAATTCAAAGTTCTGATGATGAACTAATACAAATCAGACCTAAGATCGTTCAGCAGCTAAAAAAAGCCAAGTATGGGGTTTCTGATCATTCCACAGTAGAGTTGTGCCATTGGACTAGAAAATCATTCAAAAATGAAGGTGATTGTTACAAACACAAGTTTTACGGAATCTCCACGCATCGTTGCATGGAGTTTTCTCCAGCAGGAATGCATTGTGAAAATAGATGCGTGTATTGTTGGCGCCCAATGGAGTTTTATGACTCTATGAAAATGGAACCAGAAAATGTTGCAGAACCAGAACAAGTTGTATCAAAACTAATGGAAGAACGTAGAAAATTGATAATGGGTCATTATGGAGATACTAGACACGAAAAGCAGAAACTAGATGAATCATTATTGCCTTCTCATTACGCTATTTCTCTTTCTGGAGAACCTACAATGTATCCCAAGTTACCAGATTTAATAAAATATCTAAGATCATTGCCTGAAACAAAATCAATATTTCTTGTTACTAATGGCCAAGAACCTGACATGCTACAAAAGCTAAAAGATGAAGATGCCTTGCCAACACAATTGTACCTTTCTACTAATGCTGCAGATTACAAATCATTTCTTAAAATTAATAGACCAAGATACGAAGATTCTTGGGAAAGATGGAATACTTCACTCAGAATGCTTTCAAAACTAAACACAAGAACAGTTCTTAGAATAACATTGATTAGAAATTACAACGACAGTGATGAAATAATTCCAGCATTTGCATCAATGCTTAAAAATTCAAGTCCAAACTTTGTTGAGATAAAATCATACATGCATATTGGTCGTTCTACAAATAGACTTGAACACGATAATATGCTTGACATGGATGAAGTGAGGCATTTTGCATCAAAACTATCAGAACAAAGTGAAATATTTTCTATAATGGATGAGAGTTTTATTTCTAAAATTGTAGTGCTTCAAAATCAAGAAAGATTCATTGATCGCTTAATTCCTACCTATGCGAAAACCAATTAGAAAATTTTGTTAAAGCCTTGTAACGATGGGAAATTTCATTTTTGTTTGAAATCATTGCAAAAGTCTTAGTTTCACCACTTGGAATGAAAATTGGATCATATCCCCATCCATTTCCTCGTGAATTTTTTGAAATTTTTCCGTCTACTTTAGCGTCAAACAAAACTACACCATACTTATCATCACAGTAGGCTACTACAGATTGAAATTGTGCTTTTCTATTTGTTCTGACAAGCCGTAAAATTCCGGAATTTCCAATTGTTTTAAACACATAATACGAAAATGGCCCTGGAAATCCGTTTAATGATTCAATAAAAAGACCTGCATCCTCTACTATAACGGGTTTATGACATTGTCTATATGCATCATCGACTTTGAGTGCAGCAATTTGTTTAATCGATTCAGCTTGAATTTCCTTTAATCTACTCTTGAAAAAACCCACAGGTATTCCATAATTTGAGAGAATATTTTTTGCCTCATTGAACTTGTTTCTGTTAGAGGACGCAAATAAAACATCATACGACATTGGCATATCTTCCACGACTTTCAATAACTGTAACTAGATTTGTAATTTTACTAAAACGGGCAGTCCCTACAACAGTTTTATATCCTTTTAAAAAATTTGACCAAGATTTATTCATTATTTTTACATGTGCACTAGTCAATATTTCTTTGAACAATCTTAAATCTACTGCATGATCTTCTGGCTTGTTAGTTTTATTTGCAAGGCCAAAATCTAAAACAAACATTTTTCCATTTGAGACTATAAAGTTTGATGTGGTTAAATCACCATGCATTATTCCGTTTTTATGCATTATACCAACTATTCTACCAATTTCGCTACAACTTTTAACTAATTTTAATTCTGAAAGATCACTAACTAAAGTACCTGTTATATGCTGCATTAATATTGTACAGTTTTTTGTATCCACATAGTAAATCAAGGGAGTACTGATACCAAATGATTTTACATCTGAGATTATTTCAGATTCTCTAATAGTTCTTTGTTTTCTAATTCTTTGATCTAAGGAAGGATTTCGATAATTTTTTTTCTTTCTAGCTTTTAGGATTGCCTTTTTTTTGTTCCAAGAAGTTAGAAAAATATCTCCTTCTGCTCCTTTTTTTAATAATTTCATAAGCTTATATCCACAATCATTCTGGTTTCATTAAGATTTTTCCAAACATTCCCCTTCCATTCAGCATCTTTTTGTGAGCCTCTGCTGCATTCTCAAAGGTATATTCTGAATCAATTATTGCTTTAATTTTACCTTGGGACATCCAATATATGCCAGACTCTAATTCGGCTCTAGTGCCCTGAGTTGAACCTAGAACATTAATTCCCTTAAAGAAAATATGGCGCAGATCTGTTTTTACATCATAGCCGGTAGTTGCCCCAGTGGTAACTATTGTTGCACCATACTTTAGTAAAGTAAGTTCCTTATTCCAATGAGAACCACCGATATGCTCAAAAATAACATCAACCCCTGAAGGTTTTCCTTTTTTTCTAGCCAGATCTCTTGTAATTTCTTTTACTTCTTTGTGCCAGTCTTCTTTTCTATGGTCAACAGCATAATCTGCTCCCAATTGTTTACATTTATCCAGTTTGTCTTGACTTGCAGTAGCAATTACATCACAATTATACAATTTAGCAATTTGAATTCCAAATGTTCCCATGCCAGAACCACCCCCCATTATCAGAACCGTTTGGCCAGGTTTAATTGAGGCTCGTCCAACAAGCATGTGCCACGATGTCATTAGTGTCATAGAAGCTGCAGCAGCTTCTTCATAGCTTAGATTATCGGGAATTCTAACCACATTTACTTCTGGTAGATGAGTTATCTCGCAAAAACCTCCCCATAAAGGACCTGTTTGAAAACCCCAAATTTTTCTACTTTGGCAATCAAATTCCCTGCCACTTGTACAGGCTTGACAAACTCTACAAGTAAGGTTACCATTTGTTACTATTCTGTCACCTATCTGAATATGTTTAACTTCAGCACCAACTGCAATTACTTCACCTGCGGCATCAGTGCCAGAAATGTGAGGCATTGGAATCTCAATTGGTTTTCCTCGCATTCCCCAAATGTCATCGTAATTTAGTGCAGCGACTTTGACTTTGAAAACTACTTCATTAGATTTTGGTTTAGGTTCAGCAATATCTTTAATCTTTAAAATTTTTCCAAAATCGTCATCAGCAGTGTATTTTTCATAAACTAGAGCTTTCATTACAACAAATTTTGATCAAAACTCTATAAACTTATTTATATAATAGTTCTTTAAAATCACAGAAATCAAAATTGATTAATAAAAAAAAGTTAAACTATATTTCAATACTTTGTGTCATAATGTTATTGATGGTTAACATTTTAAATTATTCAATACCTAGCACATATGCAGAAGATCAAAAAACAATCAGAAATAAAAAAATCTATGATGCAGAGTGGGCTTTTGCTCAAACAATAATTAAAGCCAAAGACGAATATAACAAGATAATCTCTGATCCAAATGTAAGTGATCAAGACAAAACTAAAGCTGCTGCTTTTAAAAATAAAGCAATATCAGATGCAAAGATAGTAAAAGAGAAAGCTATTGCTGATGCATGGACAGAATATAATAAAGCTACCAAGCCTAAGGAATCCACAGAAAAAACTAAATTCTGTTTTCTGTGGTGGTGTTGGTAAACTTTCTAAATACAGGTATATTGTGAAAATATCTTTCTTTTGATATACTATTTCCTTATTACAGGCGTATCATGTACATTTCTCAATCATAAACTAGCAGTTTGTTATTAAGTTAAAATTATAACCCCAGTAATTCAGATTAAAATCTAATCATGGAGGATTCTGAAAAAAAAATTAGACAGGAGGATTGCAATGAAGATACCCTCGGTGCTGGAATACTCACATTAACAAACAAGCGTATAGCTTTTGATAAAACACGTGGAAGAATCATGGATTTTGCAAAAAAGTTTGGAGAAACAGTTCTAAACGTTCCATTACAAGACGTTATCCAAGTATGGAAAGAGGGTAGATTAATGAAAAAAGTGTGTATTAAAGTAAAAACAGATGAAGGAGAAAAAGCCTACAAATTTGGGGTTTTTAGTACTGGAAGCTGGCTTGAAACCATGCAAGAAGCCTTAGAAAAATTCAAGAATTAGTAGTTAACGTGTACAGTATCTAATCTCCAAGATTGTTTAACAAAAGTATTTTTAATTTCAGAGCTTTTTTTCGTTTGTGATTCCAATAGACCAGTCCAAGCAATTTGAGACCCACAGTCTCCTGAAAATTTTAGCGGAGTAACAAAAAATTTACAATTTTGTCTCTTACAAACACTTTTTAGCATTTCTGATAATCTTTTGTTTGCGGCAACACCTCCTACTACTAACAATTCTTTTTTCTTGGTAAAGGAAAGAGCTCGCTCTGTTGCTTCGGCAATCATTGCAAAAGCAGTTTCTTGAAGAGAGTAACATGCAGCTTCTAGACCTTGTGGGGCTAGAGATTTTGCAGCTGATAGTAATCCAGAAAATGAGACATCGTTTCCTTTAACTGAATATGGTAATGGAAAATAATTTGTAGTTTTACCAGCCAAGGTTTCAATTTGTTTTCCACAGGGGGATGCAAAGCCTGCTGAACGTCCAAATTGATCAAGTAATTGACCTAATGTGATGTCTAAGGTTTCTCCAAATACTCTCCACTTATTCATCATAAAAGCAAGTAACATTGTATGTCCTCCAGAAACCAAAAGGACAAGAGGGTTTTTGGCTCCAGTTAGTAATTTACCTAATTCAATGTGACCAATTGCGTGATTTACAGGATAAATTGGAATTTGATAATATGTTGACAATGAGCGAGCAACTACTGCACCAACTCTTAGACAAGGCCCAAGACCAGGACCTGCTGCATATGCAATAAGATCTAAATCATCGATTCTAACTTTGGCTTTTTGTAAACATTCTGAAAGTACCCCAGCACTTGATTCTATATGATGTCTTGATGCTTCTCTAGGATGAATTCCTTCACCTTCAGGAGGGCGATATATTTTTCGTATATCTGAACGAATTTTTCCATCTTTACCTTTCTTTTCAAGTACCGCGCAAGAAAAAGTGTGGGCGGTGCTTTCAATTCCTAAACACAGCATCTTATCCCCTACTCATACTTGAGATTATTTTAATTACATCACCATTTTTTAGGATATGATCGGCTCCAATTCTTTGTTTTGTTTTTGCATCGATAGCATGTAAGAACCCCTTAGCTAAATCAGCATGTACTGTTTCTGCTAAATCTTTAGCATTGGAATTTATTGGTAAAAGTCTAGCATCAGGAAGAATTTCTCCATCTTTATTGCAAAGTTTAGTATCATCTTCAACTGGATATACTACAATTAATTTTAGAACATCAAAAATAATAGAATTTAATACATCTTGTATTCCTGTTGAGTCAATTTTTGAGATGACAGACTTTGCTAAATCTAATGCTTTTTGTTGTTGTGATGAAACTTCAACATTTTCTTTAATAGTAAATTCCTTGTTTCCTGGAATGTAATCAATTAAACCAGCCTTTTTGGCTTTCCTCAAAAGTAATTCAGTTTCAGCACTACAAATTAGAATGATGTAATCTTTTTTTATATTATCAACAATTGTGAGATTCTTACAAAGATCTGCTTTGTTAGCTGCAATCAATATTGGTTTAGTTTTTTTTCTCAACTCTTTTACAAATAGAGTTAGATCAGAGTCTTGCCATTCAGTAGGTTTTTTGGTCAATAGGTCTAGATTTTGTAAAACTTCGTGGACTTGATAATCCTTAATTGCCAATCCGCTAAATCGCTTAGATATTCCATCAACTAGCTTGGATTTTTTTTGTTCAATTTCTTTTGAGAGTTTTGGCCATTCACGTGCTAAAATTTGCTTAAACCATTGATCAAACTCATCTACTACAAATTTTACGTCTTCTAGAGGATCATGAGTGCCTATTGGAACTGGTTGGCCTTGAATATCAGTCGAACCTGCAATATCTACGACATGAATTAAGGCTTCAGCCTGTCTTGCATCATCTAAAAATTGAATACCTAATCCTTTGCCTTCATGTGCACCTGGAACAAGACCCGCAACATCAATTAGTTTAATGGGAATAAATCTTGTCCCATTTTTGCATAAAGGAATATCATGTTTTACTCCAAAATGCTTACAGGCACAATCTGTTATTACATATGCTACACCTACGTTTGGTTTAATGGTTGTAAAAGGAAAATTCCCTATAGATACTGGTGCTTCAGTGGCTGCAGAAAAAAAAGTTGATTTCCCAACGTTAGTTTTACCTAGTAGTCCAATTTGCATGCCAAACTAGTACTCCTTTGTAATATTAGTATTGCAGAAATCGTTTAATCTACTTCATTTTGAGTCTATTACATGGCAATAATCATAACTGGGAATCCAGGTGTTGGCAAACATACTGTAGCAAAAAGCATAGGAAAGATTTTGAAATATCAGATATTAGACATTAATCAAATTGCTTTAGAATATGGAATTTATGAAAAAAATGACGAAACTAGTGATGTAGATGTCAAAAAATTAAAAAATATTTTAAAAAATAAAATTAAAACAAATTCAATTGTAGTTGGTCATTTAGCACCGTACGTAGTAACTAAAAAACAAGTAAAAAAAGCTGTCATACTACGAAAAAATCCCTACAATCTTATTCCAATATATAAAAAAAGAAGGTATTCTACAAAAAAAATCGCTGTAAATGTTGGTAGTGAGATTTTGGGAGTAATTGCATACGATTCTATTAAAAATTTTGTAAAAAATAAAGCACATCAGATTGATACTACATCTAAATAAGTTACCAAGATTACAAAAGCATTAATCAATTATCTTAATGGCAAATTCAAAA
>JBQTHA010000072.1:0-13969 GCA_052390375.1 Nitrosopumilaceae archaeon | reverse complement strand
AGGATTATCTTATGGTGGGGATAATGTAAGCTATCTCAATTTCCCAACACCATTTAAAGAAACTATAGAGCATAGTGTTGATACAAAGCAACACGAAGGTCCATCAGGTACTTACACTATGAGTTTCAGTGCAGTTGGACATACGGTAGAAAAAACATTCACTTTATTGCCCTAAGTTACTAAAGTTCAAATCTTTAAGGTTTTGAACTGGGTAATCCTGTATAGATTACCCGAATGTATCTTTATTCTAGTTTAATCTACAATTCTGTTCCAATTTCGCTAAATCACTTTACAATATGAAACTAAGATCTAGACTATCAAGTTCACAAAAGGTATTATTATCAGATGTGAGATTATTTGGTTGAATAAAGCACTGTTCTTAGTACTATTTGCAGTATCATTTTCAGTTTTACTAGGTTCTAATCAAGATGCACATGCTATAGGTGGAACCATTTCTGATCAATCCTCATGTGAAGCAATAGGTGGTACGTGGAATGGCGTTGATACATGTACTATAACGGGATCTTTGACAATTAATTTTGGAGAGACTCTGACAATTAGTCCTGGAATTATTTTACAGAACACCGGCACTATAACCAACTCTGGCACCATAATCAATGATGGCACCATAAACAATATCACCATACTTACCAACACCGCCACCGGCATCATCACCAACAACAATTACATCTCTATTAACGGTGGCACCGTGACTAACTCCGGCACCATAAACAACAATGCGGGTGGCACTATAGACAACTTCGTTATTCCAACCACCAACTCTGGCACCATTATCAATGACGGCACCATTAACAACTTCAGCGGTCTAACCAACAACTTAGGAGGTATCATAACCAACAACTCTGGTGGCATCTTAACCAACCAAGTCGGTGCTATCATAACCAACTCCGGCATCATCGACAACTTTGGCACCATAGCCAACAACATCAGCGGGTTCATCATCAACACCGGGGCCATAAACAATTATTGTGGTTCTGTATATCTTGGAAATAATTCTTCTCCTGTTCCTGTTAATGACATTCCATGTCAAGATACAGACGGAGATGGAGTCGAAGACTTGTCAGACAACTGTCCTTTAGTTCCAAACCCAGCTCAGACTGATACTGATGGCGATGGGGTAGGAGATGCATGTGACCCAATAAATGATACTGATGTAGATGGTATTCCAGATGGATCGGATTTATGTCCAACAGAAGCTGAAACATTTAATGGATTTGAAGATACAGATGGATGTCCAGATGTAGTTCCACAGCCAACAGAGCCAATTGTAGGTGGTGAAGCACTATCAATTGACAATACAGCACTATTGCTAGCTGGCGCTCAATCAACTACTTGGTTAATTCCTGTAGTGCTATCCGCCGTTGGAATTGGATTGGTTTTAGCTAGAAAACGGGTCTAAAATTAAACCAAACTATTTACCGAATCCCTCTAGATTCAAATTTTGTATAATAAGATAATAAAGAAAAATAAGAATCAAGAAAATTCAAGCCAAATTGTTCAAAATGTTTAGTTATTCCGTAAAAAGGAATTTTTCCCAATTTCAAAATGATGCTACGAAAGATTTTACTAATTTCTCTAGTCATTGTTGGCGTAGTAATATTAGTGTCCCCTGATAGTTTTGACTTTTTCCGAAACATTCCAAATGAAGGTGAAAAAATCACAAAGGAATTAACAGATCCACCAAAAGATACTTTTGATACTTTACAAAATAATATTCAAAAAGCCTTTGGCTTTGTAGGAGAAAAAATAGAGAGTTTAGCCTTCTCTGCAGATGTATTTTTATCAAAACAAGAAAACAATAACAAAACTTCCACGTCACTTGGCGAGGAGGGATTTTATGGAAAAATAAATGAACAAAAAACAGGTGAACCAAAAACACCCACTACTGGAACTTCAGGTGGATCTGGAGGGCTCTCAAACAAATAACAATAATGGAAACACCAATCATGGGAGCGCTCCAACAATTATTCAAAATCCACCAAATACTCCACCTATCACAAGTCAAATCCCATTTGATACACTTTCACTAATAACCAAAAAACAATCAGATAATAGAGTATCAATGATATATGATGATACATCAAGAAAAACCATCAATGTTACGGTTCAAATTAGAAATGCAGGACAAGTTATCTTTACTGGACAATTTTTCTCATCAAGTTTTGAAACTACAATAATGGATGCTTCAGCTACTCCACATTTCATTGACTTAGTTGTAGAGCATGAAATTTATGGGCAAGTCATTGCAACTGCCTTTGTTCCTGCTGGAAGCACCGATGCTGTTATCTACGGCGTATTTTCAAAAAATTAAAAACTTTATTGCATTCTGTTTTTTCTTACAAGCAGTCTTACAATAACACTTCCTGCTATCCATAATCCAACCCCAAGAAAAATTAACAGAGTGTTTTGTTCTGAGCTTGATAATATTAAAAAAGAGCCTGCAAATCCAACAACTGCAGTAATGATTCCTGCGAGGCGATTTTCATATATTTGCCTAAAAAATACCGAGAGGCTATAGATAAAAAATATTGTAGTCACTATTGAGACAACTGTTACAAAGGCCTGTGTTGTGGCATCCCCTGACTTGTTTAGAATATCTAGTATAGTAAAAACAAGGCCTGTTTGTGATTCTTGCCCCGTTCTATATGAAAACGCAAATGATACTCCGCTTAGAGCCGAAAATACAAATATTTTTCCTAATCCCATCTGTTTTCAATCAACAAATACGTTACCTCAAGATAAGATTTCATAAAAATTACCACAATGGAACCCAACTGAGCAAAAAACGTCCATTGTCTTTTAATGATTTGAGGGCAATGTACTGTATGAAATGTAGAAGAGACACATTAAAAATAATTTCAGATTTACTTGAAAACATGAAGGAGCCAAGACGTCTAACACATTTACTTTACGCCTCAAACCTAAGTTACAGTCAGCTTTCAAAATATCTTAAAATTGTACAAGAAATGGGTTTAGCAATAGAACAAAAAAAACCGTTCCCTTCGTATACTGTAACATCGGATGGAGATTTTTTTATCCAAATGGTAGGCAAACGTGAAGAGCTAAAAATTACTGTCTCCTAATAGTATCAAATCTGTCCAAAAAGTTGTGCCGCCTTTGTTAGTGACAAATCCTTTAGTGATGGACAACTTTGCTGCAATTTGTCATATGGATTTTTTTCAAATGCAAGTTTTAATGAAGAAATTTTTTCATTACAATATTGCTTAACAAGTCCGAGATTATTTATTCGCTGATCCAATTTTTCTGCCAACTCCTTAGCATCATCAGAATTACGATTATTTCTTAATTCAATAAAATCATCTACTAGTGATTTAATCTCATTAATTTCTCCAGCATATGCGACAGATACTACAGTTGTAGGTAGATATTGAAATATTCCCATCATAGTTGCAGAGGGTACAAGGCTTCCAAGAATTCCTACTAGACCAACTACAAATACTGCTAGCAAAACTAACCGTAGAACCATCTAGTGAATTACGTGCAAAAAATTATACGGGTTGTGAATCCCCAAGTCTATACTAGCAGATCCAGTTTTTGAAAAATTATTTTTTCACGCTATTTCTAGTTTTGAATGCCTGTTATTTCAATGTCATCAAGCATCATATGTTCACTAGTAGATGATGTAGACCACCTAAACTGAATTACAAGAGTATCTACACTGTCAGGTATTGATGTGATTACATTTTTCCAACTAGTCTGTCCACTACTGCTATTGAGCTCGGAGCTTGGAACCTCCTTTATTGGAATCCAGTTAGAGCCATCTTTGTAGTATAAAGCATAGTCATCATCTGTTTCAGTGTCCTCATTACTATACCATAACGAGATTTGAACCGAGTGATATGCAGATACATCTATCGATCTGTTGTATGCAGCAAACTGTGGATCAAAGTCTCCGCTTCCTCCTAGATATTTTGTACCAGTATGTGCATTGGCAGGATCTCCTGAATCCGAAGTTAGAATTTCCAACTTTTGTGGCCCAGTGCTTGTAACCCCAGATCTTGAAGAATCAAATTTCCAATTGGATTTTTCTGTAGTATCTTCAAAACCTGTAGAGAAAATTGTCTCTGGCGTATTTCCCCCATTCAAAGGACATCCTAGGTTATTGTCGGCATCTATTTGTGCAGCCAGGTCAAGCATCGTATCCCTATCAGCACTAGCGATTGCAGCGTTAACTGATGTAATGATGTCCCCAGCTGTACTTGGATAACCAACTTCTGGATTAGATGCGCTTAGGATTCCAGCTACTGCAGCTCGAAGAAGTATCTTCTCTGCACCTACTAGGTCTGGACCACCCATAAAGCTGAGTGCCTCAAGTAAGGTTTTACTAGATGTTGCAGTAGTTGCTTGATCAAACACACTTCCAACAAGATCACTGGGTTCAAATCCTACCCAACTATCAAAGTGGTGTTCTTGTTTCCAGAATCCTGGAGTACAACCTCCGGGGCACCTCAAGTCAATTTTGACTCCAACTGCCTTCTGAACATCAACTCCATGTTCTAATGGAATTGACAGTGATGTGCTTTTCACATATCCATCTGGCAATACTAAAGTGCCTTCAGACAAGACACCGCTGTCATCGAGTTTTTTAATGCATTCTAGATCAACATTTGTAACGCCACCAGAGTCCTTGTATTCAAATTGCAAACATCGGACGTTGTTTGCATTCAAAAAGATTGTTTGTACTGATCCATCTCCACCATTTGGTGATGCTTTGATAACAGCAGTTGCAACGGGAGTTCCTGAACATTGCGGATTATTGTATGCTCTAGCCTCCCCATTTCTCTCAGTATTATCATAGTCTACAAAATCAAATGAATTCACAAACCATGGTTCATCAAAGACCCAAGTCTGTGTTCCGCCCTGTGCATTATCATCTGGACTATTCACTATTCCGTCACTTCCACCAGCAGTATTTTCAGCAATTATGACTATATGTTTGCCAGCACAATTAGGACATCTTCCATCTAGGTTATTTTCGTCGGCTTGGTTTCCATCTGCTCTAAGATCAGGATCTGGAGTAGGGCTTTCATCATTATCTCCTGGCGTATCGCCATCAAAAATAATTGCAGCATTTTTACCGCCTCCACTATGTGTATTAGCTACCGCAGTAATTGTGACCCCAGGTATTACAGCATTGGGGAATCCTTCGGTATTTCCAAGAATGGTTCCATGTGGAAATTGGGTAAAACTAAGAAACAAATCTTCACATGGTTCAACCTTTGTATCTACAATTTTGCATGTTAGACAGACCTTTCCTTCAATACTTTCTGCACTGTGAAATGAACACTCTGTTATCAAATTATCAAAATACTCATCACCAATCACATCCTTATTAGGATCAACTAAGACACTATCCAACTCCATATCGATGTAAGCATGTCGTGGTGGCCTTATTTTACAAGAAGCATCACACGTTGCAGTATTAGGAGGCTCACATTGCTCACTTGCTTGGTTAATAATTCCATCTCCACAAAATGGTTTAAAGTGACAAAAAGCATCACACGTTGCAGTATTAGGAGGCTCACATTCTTCATCTGACTGAGGATCTGTGTCAACTTTTCCATTTCCACAGATCCAACTAGGGCTGTTAACACTTTCTGAGCTAAAGCCCTCTGAGTTAAAGTCTTCGGTGCTAGATTTTTCTGAGTTCATAAAACCAATTAATTTTTTAATATTAAACAAATCTAGGAACTTTTTATGCCAATCATTATTTTTCATGAGTTTTTTTATCCAGCCAGAATCTTTGTCATCTTGATTGCCAGCCATTTCCCCAACTCCTATAACTGATGGCCCAAAAATTGTCATAGCAACGATGAAAATTATTATTGCGCTAAGAGATTTTATTTCCATTTGTATCATGCCACCTTTTTTGTTTGCACCTTAAGGGCAGCTATAGTACATCTAATGCTGAGTCCGTCCCAGATTTTCATGAGAAGACTTGGGGATCCCAGATAATACCATTTATGGAGTTTGAGTTATAGATGCACTGATACATGTTTTCGTACACCTCTCCAATTTTGCAAGAGATCTATTATGGACTACTTGATACGTATTTGTTAAATATGATTTTATGAGAGGTTTTTGGGGGGAATCCTGCACGCCCAAAACCAAAGTGAGTAATCACTTTGTCTCTCAGTGTCTGGATCCCCCACTATGGATTGAATTTGTAATCTAATTCATGAGGTACATCAAAATATAATTACATGTAATTTTTGAAAAAAACATACAATAAAGCACAAAATGAAAAATTAGATTTAATAACATGAGAAAATTCATTTTTAATAATGGGGCGTCGAAAGACCCAAAAAATCATAAAAACTGGACCAAAAAATGTCACAACAGGCATGTGTCCAATGTGCAAGACTATTGGGAGAATATTCATTTTAGGCCAACCAGGCAAGGAAAGAGCAAAGTGCCCTGCATGCAACCAAGAGTTTGATTTGTAGCAAGAAAATTCACCCAGCCCTCAACAAATTTACCCTAATCTTTTTAAGATCTTTTTTCTTCTTATTATCAACATGAGTTCAGGCGATGCAGAGACAATCTATGAGCGAGTAGCAAAACTCGAAGATGAGATTGCTTCCCTACGAAACGAAGTTGATGTCCTAAAGAAGGCTTTGAGAAACAAAATTGCAAGACACGAAGTTTCTCAGCTAAAGAGAGGACATGACATTACATCAATTATTGATTAATTTTTTTCTCTAATACTTTTAATTAATTCTAAAATAAAATCAACATCTTCTGCATTTGGGTTAATCTCTAAATATTTATTTAAAAATTCTAATGCATTGTCATAATGCAGCAATCTTTCTTCTAAGATTCCTTTGTCACGAATCTCTTCAGGTGAGTCAGGATCTAATGAAAGTGCCATGTCAATACATCTCATTGCCATATCATATGCATAAGACTGTACATAGGAATTTTTCAGATTCCTAGTCATGCGAATTAAAATTTGTTCAGACTCTATGTCATCTAAAAACTCTGGCAAAAACTCTACCTCTTCACCATAATTCTGATAAAGAATTTCTTCTAGGTCATCAATGCTTAGCAATTTTCCTTCATTGAATGGATCAAGTACCATATCCTCCCCATTTTTTACAACAACATGGCTTGGAAAGCCAGTCAGTCGTATATCTAGACCAATGTGCTTTGCAACCTCGGCATAAATTATTGACAGAGTAATTGGAATTCCAGATTTTTTATCTAGTACAGCGTTGAGAAAATTATTTTTTGGATTATAGTAATCATCTTTATCTCCTCCGAACCCATGATGCCGAAAGATATGTTCATTTAGCATAGAAATGCGATAAGTTGGATTATCATTATTAGTTATAGAAAGTTTTAGCGCTTTTCCTATATCATTTAATTTTTTAATGTATTCTGAAATGTTAAGATCAGGATATTCTAGAATCTGTGCTAGCTTTAGGCATTTTTCAACTAGGTTATGGTTTTCATTCTTTACAAAGGATGTCCATTCGGCAACAAATGGATCAAATTTTTCATTCAACTTCAAGGTGTCAATGAATCCTTTTTAGATATCGCTGCGGGTCTTTTAGCTCAAGAGTTGACGGCGGATTTTCTATTAGCATCTTAAATGTCTCTTTGCCATGTTTTTCAAATATTGTTCTAGTAAAGTCCCTTCCCATACTTTTTCGCACCTGATATGATGAAAAATCTGTTCCCACAAAGGTGGATAGATAGTTTTGAAAGTCAGAGTCATCTTTTAAAATACTCTGAACAGCAAATTCAGCCATCCCTTCCATTGTAGTAAATGCTGCATGGTGCGTTTGAATTGGCTTGAGCCACCTCTGATATATTTCCAATAACTGAGGAATCATTTCTGAGATTTTTGGGTCGACTTCTACTTTAGTAAAAGTCATTACGTCTGGGCCAAGTACGCTGACAATAAAATTATCGGGATTTAGCATAAAAAACAGGTTAGCCCTTTTGGCAGTTGGAAAGTCATCTGGTACTGGTTGTAGTCTAAGATATTCTGTGAGCTCATTTGCAGTTGAATCGTCCATGGATAAAATTATCTTTGCAAGCTCCTCATTGATGGCGTTGACCTGAATTACAGCTTGTTTGTTTACGTCATGTAGATTTTGCTGTAGAGAGTGAATCTGCTCTTCTAAAATGGTCATCTTGAGTGCACCATTGTATCCTGACCTTACAGAATCAAATTTTGATTCAAATGGAGGACCTTGCTTGTACAAAATTATCTGCGGATAGCTTCCAAGAATAAACTTGTTTAGGTAAATTGCAGAGTCCAAAAAATCGCCATATGTTGTAGAAATCTTTGAAATGTATGATTTAGCATATGTAGAATAAACTAAAAACTTTGCAGGATCTCTTTTTATCAACGCGGCAATTTTTTTTACATCTTTGTCTGCAACTGCATCAAATAACTCATCTACAAAAGCTCTTGCATCATTAGATGAAAATACCTTTCTTCCCTTCATCTTTTTGAATTCCTTTAATTCCAAATATTCAAGCTTTAATACAGGTAAGATTGGAATTCCAAAAAATTCGTTTACCTTTTCTGCCATTTGTGGAAAAATCCCCTGGCAAATTTTTTCAAGATCATCAAATTTTACTCTAAAACTGGCATCCTCTGAAATTTTGTCGGCAAGTTCTGAAATCTCTTTTTCTTCATTTGTTTCAACCGATAGCTGTGCCAGTAGCGCCTCTGCAAACTCTTCAAGCTCCGTCATGTTTAGAATCATTTTTGAACTAAATTTAACATTAACTGGTTTTGTGGATTTTTTGGAAAAAACTAAATGTGAAATAAACTCATTTTTCCATTTATAATCTAAATGACCTTTAGAATGTTTTTAAAATTTAACATAAGGTCTTTAAGATGTCCCTTTTATTTTCTAAATATTGGCCTTTGTACTCTGGATGACTGGGCTTCCTTGTTCAGGAAAAACCACAATCATTAGAAAACTTCAGGAGACTGTTCCAAATCTTGCAGTGCTAGATGGGGATGAGCTAAGAGAATGGCTTTCTCCAAAGGACTTTACAAAGGAAGGACGAGACGAGCATAACAAAAAGGTAGCTCATTTGGCAAAACTTCTTTTAAAACACAATGTTCCTGTAGGTGTTTCCTTAGTTAGCCCATACCTCGAAAACAGAAAAAATGCCAGACAGATAATTAACGCAGGCGATAAATTTTCTGAGGTTTATATCAAATGTTCCCTAGAAAAATGTGAGACGCGTGACGTAAAGGGCATGTATAAAAAAGCAAGAGCAGGCCAAATCAAACATTTCACAGGTCTAGATGATCCATACGAAGCACCAGATGAACCTGATCTTGTTGTTGATACTGAAAAACAAACTCTTGAGCAAAGTGTACAAACAATCAAAGATTATCTTAAAGAAAAAATCTACTGTGATTTTTGAAACTCTCTTACAATTTTATCATGAACAAGGCCGTTAGTTGCAAGAATGCCATTTAGATGGCTTACATCTTGTTTATTATACGACAAATCGTTTCCAAGCATATCAGTCATCTTTCCTCCAGCCTCTGAAATAATACAATAGAACGCACAGGTGTCCCACGCTTTCATTTTATTTGTAGTCGTTAGATAAACCTCTGCATCTCCAGAACTAATCTTTGCAACTTTTAATGAACTACCTACACTGGTAAACTTTGTCAGGTCAAGTTTTTTCGCTAAATCCTTTCTCTCATTTTCTCTCCTTTCTTAGACTCTTTTCAGGATCAATTCTGTAGGAGAATTTTTAACAATCCTCGTAGTACAGAGTCTCTTGGCTAGTATGGAAGCATCATACACAAAAGGACAAAAGATTGCAATAGGAACAATTGCATTTTACTTGCTAGCGGCAATTGTTTTTAATTTGATTTTCTTACTAGAGACAGTACCGATTGATATCTCTGGCCAAACAGAGGACAGCAAAAGACTAGCAGCACAGGGTGTGAGCTACCAATCAATATCTGGCTCTCTGATAGGCCAGATTGTTGGCTCTCCTACAAATGTAAACATGCATCTTACATTGATAGTAATTTTTGCAGGCTCACTTGGTGGATTAATCCATGGGATATCTCGCCTTGCATCTCATGCAGAAAAAGGTAATTTTAAGACAAAGGAAATTTTCTGGTATATCTCTAGACCATTTGTAGGGGCTGCGTTAGCTCTTGCAGTATATTTTGCATTTAGGGGAGGAATCCTAACTAGTGTTAGCGTTGATATTTTTAATCCGTATGGCGTTGCTACAATTGCAGTAGTTACTGGTCTAGCATCTGATCCTGCTACAAAAAAATTAAAACAACTTTTTGAAGTATTTTTTCCAAAATCTGACTAGCAGAAAGCGATTGGAACGTTTACAATATTCCTGTCTTTATTTTTTCACTTATTTAGATAGGAATAACAAGAAAATGACGTAAAAAGATGCAAGTTTTATACATATGAGGGCAAGTTAGTAAATGACAAAGGCATTTGATAAAACACTCGACGCTATAGCTGATTTGGAAGACGCCGTAACTCATGCAAGAACTGAAAAACTTACTGCGGATCCCAAAAAGGTTCAAGACCTAGACAAAATAATCTCGATTCTTGAAAAGGCACAAAATGTTATCATTGAATCTGTTGTAATATTTCAAAAGCATGAAAAGGCTTTGTAAATGATTCAGATTTTCCCGCATAGCTACAATTACGACATAGATAAAAAACAGTTCCATTTGAGTGAGTGCCAAGCTTTTCCATCTCCAGGCCAGTACATTCAGGCTTGTTAAAGTCATGCCTTGTCTGCATAACGCAATATTGCAAAATCAGTATAAAAGCACATTTCTTTTCATTTACATCCAGAAACGGCAGAAAGCCATTGGAACACACAAATATTCCTATTAACTTTTATTTTTTAAAAATTCTATGCGGGGTAATCCTGTAGAGATTATCCGAAATGATGTTCCATAGGATATGAAAAAAGAAAGGAGTGTTTATGGCGTTATATCAAGACAGATTACGTATACTTCCATGTTTTTTAACGGCTTGGAATATTCTCGTATGTCCCATCCTGTAGGTTTACCATAATTGCTTTCGCTATTTGGAATTGAATAGTCAAGACCTCCACCCCAAGACCTACCGCCTCCACCTGTTGCAATGTCGCCAGAATCACAAGCTACACTTACCTTTCCAGCTGGACCTGTACCAGTTTTCACGTATGTCTTAAGAGACATGATGGTTCCCAAATCGGCTAGTTCTCTATTGAAGACTTCTTGTTTGATCTGTTCATCAAGCTTGATTATGATCAAACTAAGCTCGTTAATTTTCTGGTTTAATTCAGTAATGTCTGAATCAGGATAGTTTTTTGGCGCTTCTGTTGATATCTTGGATGAAGTTTTTTCAAGCTGGTCTACCCTACCTTGTAAATCTTGAATAGATTTTGTTATTTCTTGTCCTTCTGCAACTTGAATAGAACTAGGAATCACCATGTATCGTTCTTTTACTAGATATTCTAGCGCATTCACATATTCAGTATCAGAAATTTCGCCCTTCGCCCAAAATGCTGTGGTAGTTTTTACCCATTGAGGTATTTTCACTTCCTGAGCATCTACAATATTTGAAAAGGATATGATGCTAGCCAGAATTCCAGCAGTTACTAAAATCAAAAGTATCAGTACTTTTGGAATTTCAATTTTTGTCATTAGGATTAGAATAGAAATGTGTTATTTAAGAAGAATCAGATTACAATATTTCGTGTAATCCTGTATAGATTATACAATTATCATTTTCTCTTTACGATTGCAACAAAAAACAACACTAGAATTGCAAATAGCATTAATTTTACTATAATGCCGATAGCCTGTTCATCTAGAAAGGTCAAGTAATCCTCTATTGAATCAACAAAGATTTGTACTGCAAATAAAGCAAAAGCCGCCGCCGCAAATAGAATTTTCTTAATCTTGGTATTTCGATACGCAGTGATGGATAATGCAAATAAGACAACTGAAAAGGCAACAATTGCAAGCTCAATCCCGCTTTCTATCCCAAATGGTTCGGTTTCTAAAAATATGTTTGAGAGAGTCATTGTTCTTTTTCCTCCTTTGATAAAGACAAAAACATCTCCGCAAGCCTGTTGCTCCACCTGTTCCACAAATTTGGATGATAGTTTTTCATCAAAGAAACGATATGTTTTGAATCTATACCAAGCGCATATCTTTTGAATTTACCGTCTTTTTGTTCTACTATAAGACCAAGCTCCATTAGCCGTTTGATATGCCAGTTGACAGATGCCGAAGATATTTTTATGATGTTTGCAATATCGGTTTGAGTTGGTTTTTGTTCCAAGATTATCATCAGGATCTCTCTTGCAGTTTCTTGATTGAGAATTTTTAGAACGTCTTTTTCATTTTGTTCAAAAAGTCCAATTGGAAAGTAATATTTGTGAAGATTGTGTCTTTCTGATGATACCTTACCCTGCTTTTCTAATAAAATCAAATGATATTGGATTGTTCCCATCGACATGTCTAATTCTCTCTTAATTTTGCGTAAATGGCATCCTGGGTTTTCTTGTATATATTGCAAGACTCTAATCGTATTACTGTTTGATTCATCATTCACAATACACCAACCTTCTTTCCTTTAGCATAATTATCCTACTATCATCTTTTTTCATCTTTTGATCAAAATTGTAATAATTCAATATAACGATTCTAATACATTTCTCTAAATGAACCAGAAATGTTCCTCAAAAATTAGGAGTGATCTGCAATTTTAATATCATATAAAATTAGATGAGTGTCTCACAATTGTTTTTATTTCAGAATCAAAATAGGAACAATGAAATCAAAACCAATTTTATTGATTGCTGCAATATCAATAATTGCTGCAATAGCAACAACTAGTACATACAACGGAATGAGCATAGCTAGTGCAGAAAACGACGAAAGAGATGATTCAGATAACGTAATTCCTCTCAAAGAGGCCAAGCTGATTATAGAACACAATGCAAAGGATGAAGATACAGGATTCCAAGGATTCATTGATAGTGAGGGTTGGAACAAGATTACCCTTACTGGTCCAAAAGGAAAGGTGTTGGACTTCAAAGCCACAGGAATGCTAGGAAAACTTGGACTGACGGAACTTTTCTTTGAAACAGTAGAGCCAGCAAATGCCGATGTTCCTATTGACGAGATATTAAAAACTCTGCCAGAAGGCAAATACATCTTTAAAGGATCTGCAATCGAAGCTGGAGAAAAGAAAGGCAAGACCATAGGGACGGCCTGGCTGACTCATGACATACCTGAAGGCCCTGTTCTTTTGTCACCCGCAGAAGATGCTGTAGTTCCTGTGGAAGATCTTCTTGTGAGCTGGAGTCCAGTTGATAAAACCATCGAGGGCTCTGACGTAGACATCATTTCTTACCAACTCATCATCGAGAAGGATGAAACGCCTCATCCAAATATGATTGGAAAACTAGGACTCAGTATGTATCTACCCTACTCTGTGACTCAAATATCTATTCCAAAGGAATTTTTTGAACCAGGGACAGATTACAAGTGGGAAGTGCTAGCCATCGAAGAGAGCGGCAATCAGAGTCTCATGTCAAGTCAGTTCAGTACCGAAGAGTAAAAACACACACTGTATTGGGCTACTTTTTTCTTTTTTTTACAATTGGAATATATAATCATAGTAAGATTACCCAGATAATCTATAGCAATCTCACACAAATGTGGAAAGATCAGCTCTTTAGCTGACTCTGCCTAATAGGATTCCTCATAGTGCAAGACATAGCGTAAGCTATGGCTGATGAAATAGACCCAAAGAAGGAAGTTCATTTGTGTAATTGTAAAAATGAATGTCCCGCTCATCCTAAAGACAGACTAATGCACATTGGGGACGAATGCCATCACCAAGATGGAACATACCACAAAATTATGAAAAAATAATCCACAATTCATGGGGGCTCG
>JBQTHA010000071.1:0-13668 GCA_052390375.1 Nitrosopumilaceae archaeon | reverse complement strand
GAATCTCTATCAATTCTAAATTTCAAATCAAATTTCCTTAGAATTGCTATTATTCATTCTTTTTTAACAACATTTTATTCTAATTTTTTTTGAAAATCATGGTAATTAATATATAAGCTATGGTCTGGATCCCATCCAATGAATAAGCGTTACAGCATGTTATTCACTATTGCAGCAGTTGCAATAGTTAGTGCTACGCTATTCGGAAGCACATACACACAAACCCAAATCTCTGTACAATCAATAGGTGACCCTCAAACGGACGCTGATTTGATGCAACAAATCAGAGATATGGGTGGATTACAACTCGTAATGCCACAAGCATTTGCAGAGACAGACTGTGGTGCACTGGAAGACTCTGGACGCAATGTTGTTGAATTTGACGTCACAGGTGAAAGTGTTGAGCTACCTATCATGGGTGGTAAAACATATCATGCGATGTCATTTAACCAACAAGTTCCAGGACCAACCCTAAGAGTAACTCAGGGCGATGTCGTAAAAATGACACTTACCATCCCAAATAATGAGGTAACAGGTCATGGTAACGACATGCACGCATCACAAATGTCAGCAGGAAACTTTGATTCTATCAATCCTGGTCAATCAAAGACTTATTGCTACATTGCAGAGTCTGCAGGAGTTTTCAAATATCACTGCTCTGGTGTTCATCTAATTGGTATGGACCAACATGTCCTTTCAGGCATGCACGGAATTGCTATAGTTGATCCAGCAAATGGATACAAGAAGCTAATGGTTGAAAAAACCTCAGGCAGCGGCGTACTAGACAAGAAATTCTATGATGCCGATGCGTTGGAGTTCCAACTACAGTATAGCCAACTATTCCTTACATCTGAAGGCAATTATGATGCACAAGCAATGTTCGAAGGCCGTCACACTGCAACAACTGTCAATGGAATGCAATTTGGTTATGTTCCAAATGAGGTACATAATGCACTCATTCAAGGAGATGCAAAAAAGAACATCTTTGTAGCTCAACCTTGGAACAGCATAGACTTCAAACAATACCAATCACAACTACTTTATGTAGAAACTGGTCAACATGTGAGACTCTTTATTGAAAACCAAGCAAATGAACCAGTATACTTCCATATAGTAGGTGAAATTCTTGATAGAGTTACACAAGGTAACAGAGTTCAATCAGGAGCAACCGAGACATGGTTACTTGGTGGTTCTCAAAACATGATTGTGGACTTGGTATTTGATGAGCCAGGTGTTTACGCAGCTGTTGATCACGACTATGCAGCAATTTACACTGGTGCAGCAACAGTCTTTGTAGCAGGGGATCCATTTGACTTAAACCCAAGACTAGTTAACGCAGGTGTAATTCCAGCGCCAGTATCATCCTATGCATATGCACTGGGTAATCCAAGTGATGCTGTCCCACCAATGGGTAAAAACAGTATTGCACACCCAGCAGTAAATGTTCATGGTTTGTATACTGATGATCGTGCAGCCGAAATAGAAGCAGCAGGAGCAATTCCTCTATGGGAAGTTGTTCCAACACTACCTCCAATCTAGGTAGTATTACCTCCATTTTTTCTATTTTTATTTTAATCTAACAGCATCTTAACGCGAGATTATAATATTCAACTATTATACTAAATGTTCAAGCAACCTTAAAATTTTCAAAACTATTAATTTACTTGTGAAAAATTCAAAAAAAGGATTAGTCATCTTTGGATTAATTTTGATTTTATTTAATATGGGTCAGACTGCAAATGCTGATGTATCAACTAAAGAGGATGCTAGTGGAAATAATGGTGTATTTATTCCCGAAAATGAATTTATTGGATACATTGATGCAGGTGGTGTTTATACTGTTGCTGGTGCAATAAAAAACACTGGAGATTTTCCAATTGTTCCAACCGTTCTTATACAAATCCAAGACGGTGAAAATCTGATACAAAAATCATTTACGTTTGTTAATATCATGCCAAAAAAGGATTTGCCATTTAAAGTAAAATTTCCTAATTTAACAAGCCAGTCTATTGTATTATTAGACCCAAAAATCTCTTATCGTCATGGAACAGAACGCTCCAATCCTATTGAAGTTCTCTACGGTGATTCACTTATCAAACATGAAGATGGACATCTAACGGGTCAAATAATTAACACTGGTGACCGTCCAATAACTAATCTCAAAGTCTATGCATTAATTCATGGTCTTGATAATAAAGTTCTTGACATGGGACAAAGCATTGAAAGAATTGATCAAATTCTTCCTGGCGAGGTAAAAGAATTTACAATGTATCCTGACGCGGCAATTACAGATCAGATTTCATACTATAGTTGCTTTGCAGTTATTGATACCACGGTAATTCCTCAATTTGCTATGAGAAATGGAGCCAGATTTGATTATCGTTATGATTCTTACACTTGGTATTCTAACGCTAAATTCAATGATGAAGGGACAGAACTTTCAATGACAACTTATAATAGCTTCCCACTTGGAACCTACGCAAATTTTGAATTCCCTGCTAGTTCAGCAGATGAAAAATTCCAAGTTTACCTAAATGAAAAACTAAAAACAAATATTCAAAGCAAAGACGAGTGGGGAAACTGGCACGTTGCATTTACAGTAGAGCCAAGAGAATCTGGAAATATTTTGATAACAGGGTTTTCAAAGGACTGGCAACCTGCAAAAGAAATTACTATTCCTGATTGGGTTCGAAATAACGCCGCTTGGTGGTCAGAAGGAAAAATTTTAGATAGTGATTTTGCCTCTGGAATTGAATTTATGATAAAGGCAGGAATAATCAAAATTCCAACAACAGGGAGTGGAGATATTGTCGAAGAGAAGAAAATTCCTAATTGGATAAAAAACAACGCAGGATGGTGGGCAGATGATCTAATTTCTGATGACGACTTTGTTAAAGGAATACAATACTTAGTAGAAAATAAAATAATTAGAGTCTAGGATTAGATACAAACGTTGAAAAACAAGTCTAAATTCATTTTTTGTAATAACTTCTCATAATGATTATATTCAGTGAATAAAGGCACCCTTGCATGGGATTTAACGAATCTGTTTTAATCTGTGATCAAGTTAATCCAATTCTTAATAAAATTCTAAAAGAAAATGGATTAAATCTCACATATGAGCCAGAAATTACTCCAGAACAAATCAAAGAAAAGATTGGAGAATTTAATATTGTAATTGTCAGAAGTAGAACTACACTAACAAAAGAAATGATTGACAAGGCAAATAATTGTAAGATTATTGCACGTGTAGGTGTTGGGTTAGACAACATTGATTTGGATGCAGCCAAAGCAAAAAACATCAGAGTTATCAACGCAGTTGAAGGTGCAATGAATGCCGTAGCAGAACAAGTTTTAGGTTTAATGATATCTTTAGCAAGACAAATTCCACTAGCAGATAGAGAAATACGAAATGGAAATTGGCTCAAAAAAGAATTGATGGGAACTGAACTTAGAGGAAAATATCTTGGAATTATAGGATTAGGCAACATTGGTAAAAAACTTGGGAGATTGGCCAAGGCATTAAACATGAATATTATTGGCTATGATGTAATTCCTATTGACGAAGAATTCTCAAAAGAGGTTGGCTTGATGAAAACTGATTTAGATACACTTTTGCAAAGCTCTGATTATGTTTCATTACATGTTCCATTGTTAGACTCGACGTATCATCTCATTAATGCTAAAAAATTATCTACGATGAAAAAAACAGCAAACATCATCAATACTTCTAGAGGTGGAGTTATAGATGAAGACGCATTATATGATGCTCTAAAAAATGGTAATCTAGGTGGTGCGGCATTGGACGTTTTTGAAAAGGAACCAGCTACTGGAAGTAAACTTACCACATTGCCAAACGTAATTTTGACCCCTCATATTGGAGCCCAGACAAAAGAAGCTCAGTCTCTAGCTGCAAATGTTATAGCAGAAAAGATAATACAGATCTTACGAGGCGTAATTTAAGATTGAATTCAAAAATAGCCAGTCTTTCAATGCTTTTACTTTTGTTAATGCCATTTTCGGCTTATGCCACAGCAGGTTCTGTTTCAGTAGATGTTGATGGCCAAGAATACATAATCGGTATCGATACCGAGGGTGTAGAGGTTCAAAGTATTGAAGGTGATGGCGAACTTGCTTTGTTATTGACAGTTAATACTACAGGTTCGTCTGGAACTTTGGAACTTACTTTTGACAGAGAATTTTTTGATTCAACATTTCAAGGAGAAGATGATTCGTTTTTTGTAATTTTAGATGGTTTTGATGAAGCCGTTTTTGAGG
Organism: Nitrosopumilaceae archaeon; assembly: GCA_052390375.1. GTDB lineage: Archaea > Thermoproteota > Nitrososphaeria > Nitrososphaerales > Nitrosopumilaceae > CSP1-1. The sequence goes on along the minus strand of JBQTHA010000071.1, from coordinate 9,390 downwards.
AGACCAAAACTGATTCTACAAGAACCCTTTTGATTAACCTCCCATCAGGAACGCAGGAAATAGAAATTATCGGTTCTCACATATTGGATGGCACGTTTGGTACAATTCAAAGTGGAACTGAACCCGAAGTTACCGAAGAACCAATCGTTACTGAAGAACCCGAAGTTGCCGAAGAACCAATCGTTACTGAAGAACCCGAAGTTACTGAAGAGCCTGTAGTTACTGAAGAACCAAAAGTAATAGAAGAATCTACCAAATGTGGTCCTGGAACTGTGCTAAAGGACGGTGCATGTGTATTATCAGATGCTTGTGGGCCAGGAACTCATCTTGAAGATGGTGTTTGTGTACTTGACGAATCTTCTTCTAGTGGTTCATCTTTAAAACTTCCACCAATGAGTCAATTAATCTATGGAGCAGCAGCTTCTCTTGTAATTTCTTTTATTGTAATAATCTTCCTTTGGATTATTAGTAGAGGCAGCAGAGAACAAAAACCACTGCTTAGATAATTTTATTTCTTTTGTTCCAAGTTATTCATAACTTTATCATATTCTTGTTTCATTTTTTTAAATTCGTTCTTTACAGCATTTAGCTCATTTAGCGTTGTTTGATTCTTTGAATTTAACAAAACTACAAGAGAATTTATTGCTCCGAAAATTTTCTCAGATTCATTTTTTGGTGCAAGAGACTCTAATTCTTGTTGTATAACTTCTGCTACATCTTTTCCTTTTTCTATTTCTGATTGAGATGGATTTTCAATTGTTTCTGCAAGTGAAATCTCTGATTTAATTCCACCTATCTGCTTGTCTTTATTTGTAAGTTCAGCTTTTGCTTGATTCATTTGATTTGAAAAATGTTCTATTTTTTCTTTAATTAATTCACGTTCATTTTGTAATTTTTCTAACACTTTTTGTACATCGGTAACTTTTAATTTGTTGTAATTCATTCTATCTAGCTGCTCTTTACTAATACGCTCTGGATTTAGAGATGCAATATCATCATCAAATCTATCTTGGTCTGATACAATTTTGTCAAGATGATTTTTTTTCTCTGCCAAATGTGCATTTAGAAATTTCAAATACTGAGCTGTGTTGCTAAATTTATCTTTGAATTCTTTTGTTTCGTTGTTATAATTATCTTCCAACTTCTCAACTTTGTTTCTATTAAAAGTAATTGATCTATCTGGGATTGGAATAATTTCTTCAGAAATAATTTTTTCTCCTAGGATTGGTTGAAAACGTGACCATGTATCATCATCAGGTTTTGCATTAAAGCTGAAATTTGTAATGTCGTCTGGAACATATGTCTTTTTTCTGTTGATATGCTTTTTTTCCAAGATGATAAATTTTGATTACATATAATATGACTAGCTTGTAGTCACAAAAGGACAAACAACGATTAAGCGAATTTTCACCATTTAACTCTAGGAATTTTTTGTATGTCTTACATGAACAGACATGCGTTCATGTTGAATTATTCTAAATATTATTAGTATGCAAAGTTCAGATATTTTAGATGATAGCCCAATTGTTAAAGAGCTTTCAAATGTTGTATCTCAAGCATTTCATGAATTAGAGATAACAAAACAAAGTCTTAAAGAAAAAGAGCTAGAATTAATAGAAATTGCTGAAATTTCTAATCAAAAAATACATGCAGCAGTAAAAACAAACCAAGATTTACAAAATAAAGTACAAATTTTAATGGATTTTTCTAATACTCTGGAAACAAAAAATAAAGAATTAGAGCAGAAAAATAACGAGCTTGCAATAAGAGAAAATACTTACAATAAATTAAATCATGAGCTCAAAGAACAATTACTAAATGTATCAAAAACAGAAAAAGATCTAGAGTTAAGAAAAAAATATTTAGAAAAACAAGTTGAATTAAAGACAGATGCATTAATAAAATCCCAAAAAATGGCTATAATTGGAGAGCTTACCTCTCGACTTGCACATGACTTGCGAAATCCACTATCAGTTATTAAAACTGCACATGGTATAATGAAAGAAAAACCAAAGATGGCTGTAAAACAACGACTAGAGTATAATGCTAGAATTGATAGGGCATTACTAAGAATAATACATTTGGTTAATGATGTTTTGGGTTTTGTTAGAATTACAGATTTAGATCTCAATGAAACTTCTGTTAGATCTCTAATAGATTCTGCAATAGATTCTATCGATGTACCTAAACAAATTGAAATAATCAAACCAACAGATGATTTTAAAATTAATTGTGATTTTAGAAAACTTGAAGCTGTTTTTGCCAATCTTTTAACTAACAGCATTCAAGCAATAGAGAAAGAAGGTAAAATAGAATTACGATTAAGTGATAATAATGATTCAATAAAATTAGAAATAGAAGATACTGGATCTGGGATTCCAAAATCTATAATGCCAAAAATATTTGATCCATTATTTACTACTAAAACCAACGGAACAGGTTTAGGTTTGGCAATATGTAAAACCATAATCGAACAACATGGTGGAACAATTACTGTAAAATCAAATCCAACTACCTTTACAATTATTCTTCCAAAGAATCAGTAAATCCCTCATAAAATATGAATTAAAAATCTACTTTTCCAATAAAGAATATCATATTACAGATATTAAGGGGATTTTGATAGTGGCGATATGCCTCGTAATCAGGACCTAGTTTGGTTAAACCTGTGGAAGGATAATGCTCCTAGCCTTAGAGAAAAAGCTGTAGGTTGGCGTAAAGAAGAAGCATTAACTAGAATTGATAAGCCTAGTAGAATTCAAAAAGCAAGAAGATTAGGGTATAAAGCAAAACAAGGAATCGTAGTTATTCGAATGCGTGTTGGAACAGGAGGCATGAGGAGAAAACGACCAAGATCTGGACGACGACCTAAACATCTTGGCGTGACAAGAATTAAGGCAGATGTGAGTATGAAAGAGGTCGCAGAGCGTAGAGTTTTGGAGAGACATCCAAATATGAAATTACTTGGTTCTTATTTTCTTTACAAAGATGGAATGTATTATTGGCATGAAGTTATTTTAGCTGATCCCTCTCATCCAAGAATTGCTAAAGATAAAGAGTTGCGCAAAAGAGTTATTCCTGCGTAGCAATTGTATCCACTATTTTTTTCAGTCATTTTATTACTTGTAGTTGTTCCTTCAGCATTTGGACAGATTTCAGATCGAACAGGTCTAAACCAAGATTTTATAATTGAAACTGGTGGGTATGCCTTTACAGTTGACGTGACTTCAAATTTTAATGTTGAAGATGTAGAATTTAGTAGTGATGACAAACGGTTAACTTTTTACATTAATAGCGGACTAGAAAATAATTTAGCAGAGATCCAAATTCCAAAAAATCTAACTAATGGAAATTTTACTTTCATGCTAAATAATCAAGAAATTTTTCCTAATGTAAAGAATAGTGAAAGAATTTCCTTTATCACTGTAGAATTTGAAGGATCTGGAAAAAATAAACTTGATGTTATAGGAACCACTTATCTTCCAGAATTTTCTGACATTGCTCCTTTGATTTTATTTACATCACTCGTCGTTACAATTTTTGCTCGAAAAATAAAAAAACTTGGTAATTATTCGTTTAACAAAGATTGAATCAGTGATTCCAGTGCCCCATTTTGTCCAAATGAAACATCTCTGAGAATTCCTTTTCTGTCTACAACAATTGTGGAAGGTGTTCCATTTAGGGAATACTCTTCAAAGGTTTCTGCAGAATATTCTTTAGATTTTAAATATTCCTTGACTCTGTGAATTATTTGATTTTTATAATCTTCTGATTGGGAATCAAAATCTGGAATTTGCTTATTAATAAAATTCTTAATTCTTAATTCGCTAATATCGCCAGTTTCTTTAATCAAAGAATCCATTCCTACAGGAAAAGGTATTTTGTAAGGCAATTTGCTATCGTTTAGTTTCCCATATTGACTTAGTCCTTCTTTTGTATCCCCAATTACTTCTCCTGTTTTTAGTAAAAGCTCAAGATTTTCTTTTGTGTTTTTATCAAAATCTTCAAAGGCAGTAGCTACCCCTAGAACGGTTACTCCTTCGGAATGATACCTGTTATAGATATTAATTGCCTCGGGAATTCCATAGAGAAAACACCCTGGACAATTTACTTGAAAAACTTCGACTAGTACAACATGATCCTTTTCTTTATCGAAATTTGTGGGTAATCCTTGAATCCATTGTGAAACTTTGAGGTTTGGGGCTTTTTCACCTATTTTTACACTCACAATAATTTTTGCTTGAAAATCTATTAAATAGATAACTATCTTGAAAATCTAACTAATAGAATAATATAGGCGGCAAAAATTCATTCATGAATTGAGTGTAGTTACTGAAGACAGATTAAGACTTTTTTCTGAAATGGAAGAAAAATATGAACAAAAAGATGCAGATTACTTTGTAAAACTAATAGTTCATGATGATTTTGTTATACGAACACGTGCTACATGCATTCTTGTTGATTTAGGCGGTGAGGATAAAGTCCAATATGTTGCCAAAGTCCTCAAAAATGATCCGAATGAGTTAGTAAGGCATGAAGCTGCATTTTCACTTGGCCAAATGGGTTACAGTAGTGGAATAAAACCCCTTGAAGATGCAACTAAAAATGATCCAAGTATGTTTGTCCGTCATGAAGCTGCAATAGCGCTTGGTGTCATAGGTTCAAAAGATGCTATACCAACACTTGAGGAGGCACTAAAAGATCCTGACAAACCTGTTATAGAGTCAGCAGTTGTTGCATTATCCAACATTGACTTTATGGATAAACTTAGCAAAAACGAAAAATTTGCTAAACTAACTGGTGGCTAAAGCGCAGTTACTTTACTTTCTAGTTCTGTTGACTCAAACTTGTAGATCTGTTCAACATTAGAATCCTCAAAGATTTCAGATTCATGTGTAATTATGATAAACTGCATTGGATTTTGGGCATTTGTAAGATTTGATAACTGAGACAAAACCTCAACTAGAGCCTTTCTACGTTCAGCATCAAGGTGAGTTGTAGGTTCATCAAGAATCATTAAATTAAGATTGGATGCCCCAAGTAAACTTGCCATTCCTAACCTTAAAGCCAGTGCAATACTTACTTGTTCACCACCACTAAGAGATTCTAAATCCAAAACCTCTTTCTTAGAAAAACAGGTAATTATAACATCTCTAGTTTTTTCTTTAAGCAATATTCTTTGAATTTTTGTATTTAACAAAGTAAGATACTCAGATGCTCTCATAGAAATTGTATTAAGTGCCCATGAACGCAGGCTTGTTGCTACCTGTCCATCTCTGTTAAATACATTAATTTGTATAGAATTTAGTTCATCAGAATAATTTCTTACAATTCTGAGTTCCGATATTACATTTTCAATAATTTTGATCTGACTTTCATTTTTACTTATGTTTTCAGATACAGCACCTAACTTTTGGTCAATCTGTGAAAGATTAGTTTGCTTGTTATTCATAGAAGTTTTAAGATTTTTAAACTCAATCTCATCAAATCCTTTTGTTTCTTGTTCTAGCTTAGAAATTGAATTGAAAAGCATTTTTGTATGTGAATCCAGATCCGCAACTTCAATTAAATTTCCAGATGTTATTGTAAGTGGAATTTTTTGTGTATTTTTTCTCTTTAATTCTATTTCTTTTTGTATTATTTTTAATTCCTCTTGATCTTTTATAGAGTGAGCCCTAAGTGTTGCTTGGGCTTCTCTTATATTTTGAAGTTTTTCAGAAAACTCAATCCGTTCAGTATTGTACATTTCTATCTCTTTTTCTAACAAATTAATCATTTTTTCTATTGTTGCTATTTCCTCTTTCAGATGTTTTTCTTGAAACATTGGATTTAATTTATCAACAGTAGAATCACACACTGGACATTTATTGTCTTTGAGCTGAAGTTTCGCAGCTAGAGACTGTTTTTCAATTAGAGATGCTTTTTGATTTGTTAATTGCTGAATTTTTTTCTGAGACTCAATTATTTTTGCTTCGACATTTTTGAGTTTAGTTTCTAGTTTCTCTTTTAGTTCAACATGCTCAAAACACCCTTTACATTCACGAATTTTACGCTCTTTTTCATTAATTTCATGCTGAATTTCTTTAATTGCTGCTTTTGCATAGGTAGAAAGTTCATTTTTTTGTGATTCTAGCTGGTTTATTTTATCAATCTTTGGGGCTTCGATCTCAAACTTTGTCCTAATCTCTACAATTTCTTTTTCATATTGATATTTTTTTGATAAAAATTCTTTTCTGAGTGGTTTTAATTCTTTTAATTCATATTGAAATTTTTCTAAATCTTTTGCTAAAATTTCAATCTGTGTGTCATCATAACCTATATTTTCTCTTATATTTTCACGAAAGTCTTTATAAATAATTTTCATTGCATCTGCGGCAACATCTAGTTTATCAATTCCAATAATTGCATTGAGAAGTTCTTTAAACTCTTTTGGTTTTGCTTTGATAATTGCATTGAGCTCTCCTTGTTGTACTATAGATGCAATCTTTAATTTTTCAAAATCTAATCCTATTTTCTTTTCTACTTCTGATGTCATTGATTCCCCAAACTGCTTTCTTTCTCCAGCAGCAATCTGAATCCAATTTCCATTAATGTTTTCAGAAAATTTTGCTGCTAATCCTCCTTTTGTATCAATCTTTCTCTCCGCTCGATATTGTTTTCCATTTACATTAAAAGTAACTTTAGCAAATGCATGATTTGTTCCTCTTTTGATCAAACCCTTATTTGATTTTCTTGTGTGTTGTCCAAACAAAGCAAATGTAATTGCATCAATAATGCTAGATTTTCCTGCACCATTATTTCCAACAAATACAGTAACTTCATTATCAAACTCTAATGTTGTATCTGAATGTGACAGAAAATTTCCTAATTCAACTGCTGTAATCATTTCTGTTTTTCCTTTTTGAATCTCTCATAGTCTTCAATTACTATCTGTGTAGCATCTTTAAGCTGTTTTGATGATAACAGTGGCAGTAATTCTTTTACTGCAAAAGATGCGAGCTGTTCTGAACCAAGAGCATTTATTGAAAGTCTGAATAATTCTTCATCAATCATGTTAGGTTTTTCTAAGAATACCGATGAGTCAATGCCTTCCTTATTGATAATGCTCCAAAAACATCTCAAAGAAAGAGAATTTAGGCGTGAAATTTGTGCCTGAATTACTTCTGTTTCTATTTTTTCTCCATGTATTTTCAGTTCAACTATGGGCTTGCGCTCAAAATTTCCTAGTTTTTCTGAAATTTCATTTACTGATTTGATAAGATCATCATATATCATCTTAAATGAAAACTGTGGTCTTGTATCAATCTCTATCCAATTCGATTTTGCCTCCGCCCCAGAAATGTCCACTTCAAAGAACCCTTTTTTTGTTTCCTTGATTCCTTCACTTGTTGTTAATTCGATAGAACCAGGATATGCAATTGGACCATTTAGATGATTGAATTGTTTTATGTCATGGTCATGCAGGTGACCCATTGCATAGTATGTAAAGTTTTTTGGAAGATCAGTTGACAATAATTCTCCTGCATACTTGTTACATTCAGTTATTCCTTGATGTAACACAAGAATCTTATGTCCTGAATGGTTCTTTACAATTTTATCAATCTCTGAAAACTTTTCTTCAAATTGTGGAAGCTCACTTTTTCTTATCTTGTCAAATCCTGCCAAAAGTATGTTTTTGTATTTTATCGGTTTTCCATGACCTATATATCGTGAAAATTCCAAATTATGATACACATATGGAATTGGCGTTGTACGGATTCTACTGATATCATGTTCTCCTAATACAAAAAATGAATCAATGCTGTTTTGTTTTAATCGTTTTAATGCATTTGCCATTTGAACTATTGCGGTTCCATTAGGATTAGGAAAATGAAAAATATCCCCAGCAAAAATGACAAAATCAACACGATCTTTTATTGATGTGTCTATTGCTTGATTGAATGCATGGTATACATCTTGTTCTCTTTCTTCTGAACCATACTGTACGAGACCTAGATGCGTATCAGAAATATGTGAGAATATCATTTAATCCAACAACAGATCTTTTTGAACTAACTGCTGAGTTGATTCTACTGCAATTTCGCTTATCTTTTCCGCTTTTGCCCATTCATTTACTGCACTTTGGTCTCCACCCATTATTTTCTCTTTTACTTCCTCAATGTGTACTAGGGATGGAAGATTTACCCACTGGCCTACCATAATAGAATCCCCTACATTGAGTGAAGTGAGCTGACTGATAAGCTCGCGGCTTGTAGATTCTGTAGCTGACGCAATTTGGTGTTGGTCATCTTCTTGAATTATTTTCATTATGGCAAAGGAGCCCATCTGACTGAGCACATTCAAATCCACACTTCGTGGTCTCTGAGATACTATCCCCAAACCCATGCCAAACTTGCGACCTTCTCTAGCTATCTTTGCGGCCCAATATTTGGCACCAGTATCATGTTCCTTGGGAATAAAGACATGTGCCTCTTCAATTATCACAAAGATTGGTGAATTGAATCTGTATATGCCGAGTTTTTTTGATTTACCGTGTCTTGCTAGACTAGCATCTTTTCTGTCTTTGAGAAGCTGTTGCAGATAAAATGCTAATGCTACATTAGCCTGTTTTTCACTAAGTTCTGAAATATTTAGAATATTTGCTCGACCTTCCTTGATGAAACTGATTGGATCCCCCATATCAGGGTCTAAAATTTCTCCAAATCTTTTCTGAGCTTCATCAATGATATCTTGTACTCTATATGCCGAATTTTTGTATTCTTTGAACTTTTTATCTTCTGAATTAACAATGAATTCAACTTCTTCTTCAAGTTTTGTCCAAAATTCTTTTGATTCTTTTACTTTATTGGTAAAAGCCATTCTCAAGACTCTTTGTTGAACATTTGCACTATCTCTAATCTCTAAAACTTCAGAAAGTTGTTCATGATCAAGAAGGCGTGGGTTAATTTTTGCATCAACTATATTGATTTTCGGAATGTTAAGCGAAGTATAATCACTATGATAATCAAAAATTACAACAGTTCCTTTAATCTTTGCAATCTCTTTTGTAAGTAATGACACAAGGTTACTTTTTCCCATTCCAGTCATTGCTAAAATCCCCAAATGTCTTGAAACAATTTTATCAAGATTAACACGTGCATCAATTGTTTTGTTTCGAAGAAGACTTCCTATTTTTATCCAACCGTCTTTTGAAGGACTAAATATTGTTTCTAAATCTTGTTTTGTTGGTTGTATAATGGATGTACCTGGGATGGGTGGCACAGCAGGAATGATAGATTGACCTCTTTGAAGTTTATCTAAAAATCCCAAGATTCCAATATGCGCAGTATATGTTTTGTCTCTTCTATTCATTTCAGCAATCTCAATGCTTTCTGCAGCCTCATCAAAATT
>JBQTHA010000070.1:0-2308 GCA_052390375.1 Nitrosopumilaceae archaeon | reverse complement strand
TAGTAATTTTTTCGCGTTTATCGCCAAGATCTTCAATAGAAATGTCTCTTTCTGGGATATCATAGATAGAACCCAATTCAGCAATTTCATTTCTCAAAATGGATTCAAGTATTTTTTTATCTATAGGGGAGTTAAGCTGAACTCTCCAAACTGTACCACAAGCCAAATCATTTTGAGATATTATTGGTTCATTGTGTTTGGACATTGGATCATTAATTTCTATAAGCGTGATAGCCAGAATCATTACACCTACACTAGCTCCAAAGATTATACCAATCATGACATTAGTTTTCATTTTTTATTCTCCAATTATTGCAAAATACTTCATGTATACCTAGGCACTCTATGAGAACCTCATAAAGGATTCTAAGGTTTTATTCTTGTGAGAAAAAATAAGACTTGAAACTTTCACTGCATTTTTGCATGCAAGTTTTTTACAAAAGTATCTTTCCAGATCTGACCACGATCTTGAAATTCTTGGCAATCACAGTCAGGAATAAGACATTTGTGTGGACTGTGAATTTGATGCATTGTATCGCTGTGTGGCTGGTATGAATTTTCTGGACTACACTTACATATTGCCATATTTCTTTACTCCAGAATATTTTTCAAATGTTATCTGAGCATAAGGCTGGAATTTATGCCAAAATACACCTAAAATAAAGGCAAGAGATATCCAGAATATGCTAACTGCAACAACTGACATCATTCTAAATCCATTTACCAAATCCATTGGTGCAGTTATTTTATCTGGATTGGGTGGCATTAATGCAAATACAATACTAATGAAAACTGCATAGCCAATAAACGCAGCAATTTTTTTTCTAGATTCTAGTTTTTTGTATAATTTGTAGAATCCTACTGCACCAAAACCAGATATTGCGATAAAGCTAAGATACAGCACTGCTCTTAGTACGACGGTCTCAGGATCTCCTACAGTTGGTGGATTTGCAGGATATTTCAAAAATGGAATGAAAAATATGGCCAGCCACATTATTCCTGCTAGAGTAAATGTTTTTTTTAGATCATTTCCAGCAGGTAACGAATTTCTAGAGTAAGCATATACTAAACCAAACAAGGCACCAATTGATGTTCCTAATATTGCACCAGCTAATACCTGCCCCCCTTTTTGCCAAGATCTGTAAGAGTTGTATTCCACCCAGAAATCAGGTGTGTCTTTTTCTTCACCTGATGCAAAAAGATTTTGGTTTTCAATTCCTATTGCTTGATCAAGATATGGTTCTACAATGACTAGGTTTGAAAGACCGTGAATTGCTCCTGCAAAACACCCTGAGAGCAAAACTATAACGATAAAGAGGGCTGTTTTCATGTTTTTTCACTTAATGACAGGGAAATCCTGCAGCGTGCCTCATGTCATGGAACATCTCATGAAGGTAAAGGTCTTCAAAAGCTTGTTCGCCAATCACTAAGCTCAACATATGCCCCTGATCATAACCTACAAGAAATAATCCAAATGCAAAAATTATTGCTAAAATTGCAACTGCATAAATTGGAACACTAGATTTTGAAACTGTGATTTCTTTTGAATGAGACAACGCAAGGTAAAAATTTTCTAATATATTTAAATTGTTGGATGGTTTATCCAACACAAAGATATACTAGTTATTCTTAGATATTACAATGCATCAAGTAATCAAAACACTAACACAAGTCGCAGATAGATATGCACCAAGCAGAATGATCTCTTTTGATATTGCTCATGTATTCAAAACATTTCAGCTTATGGCACAACATGGAAAAATCAGTCGGGCTTTGTTAACTCTAGAGCTAGATCTAGGCGAAGGGGCAGTAAAAACTCTAGTCAAACATCTTAAGATGCACCAACTTGTAGAAACTTCCAAAGGAGGTATGTGGATGTCTGATAAGGGTTTTAGACTTTACACGAAATTGGATGAATCAATTCCAAAAGAAATGGAAGTTCCACAATGTTCTATTGGACTAGGGAAATACAACCATGCTGTTTTGATTAAGGGATTAGAATCTGAGATTGGTTCGGGAATTGAGCAAAGAGATGCTGCTATTAAGATGGGTGCTACTGGTGCAACAACTCTCCTATTCAAAGAAGGAAAATTTTTCATGCCTGGAAGAAATCAAGATTCACTATGTTCTGATTCAGATGTACGCAAAAAAATCATCAAAACTTTACACCCAGCAGATAAAGATGTCATAATAATCGGTAGTGCAGATAAAAAAAAGATAGCTGAATTGGCAACTAAAAATACTGCTTTACTGACAGTGGCTAATCATCATAAACATGGTTGATAGAATAAGCGATCATAGATTTTTC
>JBQTHA010000069.1:0-25370 GCA_052390375.1 Nitrosopumilaceae archaeon | reverse complement strand
CTTTGGTTTTTAAAAAAAAGAAAAAAAGGGATAGTTTGATTTTTCTAGTCTTAAATGACGTTTACGGTTGTTTTGACTGGTGGTGATAATGCAGTTGGATTATCTACGCTTTCCCAAACAAACGCTGTTGCAGTGTATGTTCCGGGTGCGTCAGGTATCCACGATAATGCTGGGCTAAATGATTGTCCAGCAGTTAGTGAACCTGTAATCCATGCGAGTGAGACTGTGACTCCGTTATCATCCTGGACCTGTACCAAGTATGCAAATGCTTGAGCTCTATCCTGACCGTTCGCTAAGTCGGATGTAATCTGTACCTGTTGGTCCACTGATATCTCACCTAGTGAGTTACCAAATGCATCAACCACGCGGATACCAGATGCTGGTGCCCTTTCTAGTGGTGGTACTATAGTTCCGATTATTGAAGTGCCAGTAATGTCGAGTTCATCTGCAGTTGTGTATGGGTCTGGTAATGTATTGTCCTCATATTCTGCGGTGATTGTGTCACCTTCTGCGACTCTGAGTCTGTGACCAGAAGATTCATCTGCAACAGTGAAGAACACTGTTCCTTCGAATATTCCAGTTGCCTCATTAGTCTCAGTTACAGTAAGATCAATACCTCCGGCGTCAGAATCTGACCAGACATCAGTCTCGAAATTATCGACTGCTTCTGGATTCAAGTTCAAGTCGGGATCAACTACACGTACTACACCTGTTCCTGTTGCTGGGTAACTTGCTTCTAACCATTGGACTTCACCGATGTTCCATCTGATTAATGCAGATCCTACTACAGTTTCATCCTCAGAGAATTCAAAGGATACTGTAATACCATCGTCATCGTCAGCTGGTAGGAATCCGTCTGTTGGACCGACTCCTGTATTAACTGCGGTTGCATCGCCTTCTACTCCATCACCGTCAGCATCATGGGTGCTAAATCCAGTAAGGATTACTTCACCTGTAAAGATGCCAGTGTCAGTACCTGTCTCGACCAATTTGTATGGATCGAGATCACTTCCTCTAGTAGCTACCTTTATTGGATCTTCGGCCTCGTTTCCGATTTCGTCGATCAGGTTACTATCAAAGTTGTGATCAGGTGCGACAATAGTAATGTAGACTTTGTCAGTCCAAGAGTATACTTTTTGATCAAGTTCCACTGTTGCGCCAAAGTTGGATGTAAAGATTGTTAGATTGATATCCTCATCTTCGTCACCAACAAAGTCTGCTCCAGATGGACCCCAGTCAGTGTATTCTAATACGACTTCTTCGCCTCTTTCTAGCTTGTCACCATTTAAGGTGTTTGGAATCTCGATGACAACTTGGAATATACCAGTACTGTCACCAGTTTCTCTCAAACTAGAAGGTTCTGGATCAAATTGAGCTCCTTGACCACCAGCGTTACCCATGGTAACTGTGGCAGCATCAGAATCCCATTCGATCGCATCAAGGTCATAGGTCTCTGCTCCATCGTTATCTCGATCCCAGTCGGGTTCGATAACAGTTAGGATCATGTCAGCGCCTATGATATAGACGGATTTGTCAGATTGTAATACACCGTTTCTTAAGTCAAATGTTGCGGAATCAGTTACAGTATTTGGATCACCAGATGCATCAGTTGGATCTTTGTATTCTACAGTAAGAATGTCTCCTTGTAAGATACAGTGAGTTGCCACATTGTCAGTAAACCTGTTGCCAGGTCCTGTGAATGTGGTTCCATCAAGTTGTGTAAATGCCACTGTTGTTGGACAAGTAGCACTTGAAGGTCCATCAGTGTATCTAACTGGAACATCAATTTCGAATATACCAGCGTCGGGTGCAATTTCAGTTATTGGACCAAGTTCTCGTGTGGTTGCTGCTTGACCATCAGCTGCGTTTAGTTCACCAGTAACGGTTGCGTTAAGAACAGTAATTTTACCTGCAACTGCGACGGGGCCGCCAGCTGTGGCAAGTACTACCTTATCGGAGCCTCTTGATATTGTTATCAAGACTGGTCCACGAACTTCATCAGCTGTTAATATGTCTGCATCGGTACCACCACGATCTGATAATGTACCAATGATGTCTTCACCGCTTGCTGATATATCAAAGTCTGGATCGTTAACTCGAATGTGAATTACTACATCACCATTACCTAGTGTATCTGTATCGTGATTGACTACTCCAGTTGCTCCATCGGCCTCAGGTCCATCGCTATTTAGTGCGACGCCTGTTGCGTGGATTGGGAATATGGCTGCTTTGCCACCCCCAGCTAATGAAGTTGTGCTAGTACCAGTAGTACCACCAAAGTCAGCTACAGTACCCCATGGAACTGGATATACAGTTCTATCGAGGCTAACTGAACCAGTGTTTGCTCGGATACCTGCGCCATCACCTACTTCGATGATTTCACCAGATGCATCACGGAAGTCAACATAGTTAACTTCCAGATCTACACCTGTAGTACTTGCAGTTGTTCCATCAGTATTACAATAGTCAGCTGGTACGATAAAGTCACCTTTGAAGATACCAGATGCTGCGCCTTGTTCAACTAAGCTAAAACCAGCTGCCAATAGACCTGAATTTGTAGCATCAACTGGAGCACATTCACCAGCCACTGGGGCAACTAATTTATCACCTGCTGGGTCGGTTGTCCATAACTTATCGTCAAATGTAACATCTAACAATCTTCCAAATGGTTCGCCAGCAGTGTTAATTCCATAGTTTGCTGTACCTACGGCTTGAAATGCTGCATCTCCAATTGTGGATACTACAGTGAATATGTCTATAGTGTCAACATCTGTGTTTAGGTCTTGGTCTTCAAGTGTAATCTCAACTGTATCTGCGATTTTGTATGTACTTGAACCAAATGATACTACACCAGAGTGTGTTGGAGCTTCTTGCTGATCTGCTATCGGAGTGAAGCTACCGTCTGCACCTAAATCACGATAATTGATTCTTGGTGAATCTTCATCGGTTAGGTCCTCGCCAACAATAATTACTGCTTCATCAGATATTGAATCAATACCAAGAGTGTATGTGCTGGTTTGGTTAACGTTAATCTGGTTGAGCATAATGTATTCAACTGTACCCTCAAATTGTCCAGTATTATCGCCAGTTTCTTCTAGCTCAAGTCTGTAGATAGCATTGTTGAATCGTTGAGATGGAAGGTTTCCGTCTCCGCTTGTACCAAAGCTAAAGACATCAACAGCAATTGGATAAGTTCCTATAGACAGAGCTTGTGCAGCTGCCAGTGTGAAGTTAAATGAAATGTGTAATGGATTGGTTCCTCCAACATTAGGTCCTGCAAGTGAATTTGCAAATGGTGTGACATCAACTAATTGTTGATAGTCAGTTGTTGCTGGTACGAGTGTTACAGTGCCTACAATAGAACCTGTTGCCTCTATTGTTGCATTTGTAGCGCGAACTACAAATGGTGCATTTGCTGTAACATTCGCGAATGACCTAATATCATAGTTGAGGAATACGCGTTTTGAATTAGTAGTTCCTGGATCAAAGTCGGCAGGAGGATTTGCATATGTGACGTTTAGAACAAGTCCAGTAGCACTTATTGGGAGTGCTTGTGAAACAGTTACTGATGGTCTCAATACACCACTGAATAGGTCTGCAGCCGGTACAGCTGCGAATCCAGCAATTGCTGGTGTGTTAGTCAAGGTAGCAAAACCACCATCATTTAGTGTTCTTGGAGTACCAATTTTCAATGATGGAATGATAGTAAAGCGTGGATTAGACAATGTAATGTCTTCATCTACTTTGCTGTTCAAGTTTGTATCCTGATCAGTCAACAGTACTGGAAGCTCTTCGCCAGAGTTCCATTCACCGCCAAGAGCAGATTCATCCATGTTAATTGTACCAAAGAAGTTTGAAACTAGGATTGATGTTGGAGAGTCATTATAATCAACAGTTGCAGTTGTACCTCTTGGGGCATCAGTTGCAACTCTGATGTTAGCTTTATCACTTTCATCAGTGTTCTGGAATATACCAGAGCTTGCTTCTGTCTCAACAACAGTTACTGGTGCGTTGTTTCGTCCTAAGCTACTACCAACAACATTTGCTGTTACATTTGCTGGGATAATTGCTTCCGTAATAGCTTGATCAGCGTTATCAAATAGATCTAAAATAGAATCTACTACTGCATTGTTTGGATTGTAATCAATCTTAAGTACACCAAGGTCTCCTGCGTTAATAGTTGTAAGATTTCCTCCAGCTTGTAAATTAGGAGTTCCTGTGGATGCATTTCCACCTGCAGTAATTACTCCATTCTCATCGAATGCCTGATAGACAGTTGTAAGGTTTCCACCGTTTGTATTGTTGGTACCAAAGCTCCAAGAGTCTTCATCAGTTGGGTCAACGTTTAGGAAATTGTCTGAAATTGTTAAGTGTACATCAGCACCTTGTGGATAGTTTGTTCTATCCTTTGATGTTGTAGCGTGGTCATCTAAAGCGTCATCAAATTCTAGTGTAACCGTTTGTGGTGAACCACCACCAATGTTATACACTATTTTGGCGTCTCCGCCTGCTGAGAAACTGTAGAGTTGAATAAATGGCCATGCATTGTTGTCAATACCAATTTGTCCGGTTTTTACTGTAGCTCCAAGAGCTGGTGTTGGTGTTTTTGGCTCTCTAACTACGTTAGTAGTATTTGCTACTCCCGCAGCTGGTAGAACTGCACAGGCCGTTAGTGTACCAGGTGTATCTAATGAACCAAAGTTATTGTCAATGTAGACACCTTCCGAGTCACTAAATGTACCTGTTAACAATCCTACTCCAGCAGTTGCGCTTGCAGTGGTACATCCTCTACCATAGTCTAAGCTTGTTCCTTGAAGTGTTGATAACCTATCAGCATTTCTTGCCATGTTTATATCATTAAAGTATGCATACCAGTTACCATCGGTTGCTTGAACCATTCTAAGATCTTTTCCGTTTACTGTAACGTCCGGTTCGGTTTCTGCTTCGTCAGTATCCTTTAGGTCAGGATCGTTTATTACAACTTCCACGACCATTGCGCCACCGAATCTATCGGGGCTAAAAGATTCTTCAACAGAAACGAACAGGTTTGCGTTGGCTTGAGCATGTGCTACTGGTATTGCACCAGGTAGAGCAAATGTCATACCACCCGCAATCATAATTGTCATTAATGTAAGACTAGTTATTTTACGTCCTATCTCGTTGTTCATGTTATTGCTGTACTGTTTCAAAGTTACTATATAAAACTAATGGACAATTTGTCCATTATTACCAATTTTTTTATGGAATTTTCTGATCGTAGGTAATCTTTATGAAATTTTTATATTAAATATTATAAACTTTACAATCTTGGCCTAATTTACTCTGCGAAACATTAATTTTTTAGTGATTTTGGAGCAAAATTTCAATTTTTTGTGTATATTTATGGGCTTTTAGCCACAGCCACCTTTCTGCCTAAGAGGCTATTATATAATGAAATTGCCTCTCCCTCGTCTTTTGTGCCTATTACCACAGCAGAACCACGCTTCATAAAACTCACAGATTGATCATTTGTTCTCAAAGAGAGCCCAAGCGAGCCCTGATTTTCTACTCGAAAATTCCTTTCTTTTGCAATTTTTGTTACTGCCTCTATATCCAAATCAAAGGTTTTAGTTGGCGTCAGAGAGAAGGTTCGCTTTCCTCTGTTTCTTCCACATAGCTCTTCAATTATCATGTCTTCTTTTGGAGCTTCTACGACTGTACCATTTCCACAGATAGGACATTCATCTGCTTTGAAAGTACGTGTATGAACAAAGTCCAAGTTTTCCAAATCAACATGTAAGATTCTATCAGCAAGACTTGGTTTTTTACCAATAATAATTTTTACAGTTTCTGCAACTTGTATTCCGCCAATGATGGACAGTATAGAGGGGTGCACCCCCTCAATGCTACATGTTGGCATAGAATCTTCATCAAGTGCAGGAAACATACAATGATAACATGCACTTTGTTTTGGTAGAATGGTAAAGACTTGGCCAGTTACCCCAACAGCTGCACCAGTTACAAATGGAATATTTTTTCTAACACATGCCTTGTTAAGTGAGTATCGTGCATTAACACTATCTAGTGCGTCAATTACAACATCACATCCATCAACAACTTCTAATGCAGTGTAATCATTTACTGAAATAGGAAATGCTTCAATCTTTACATATGGATTAAGTTTTTGTAATTTTTTTGCAGCAACTTCAACTTTAACTTCACCAACATCAGAATCATCAAACATTGTTTGTCTGTGTAAATTAGAAAGCTCTATTACATCTCTGTCAACTATTCGGATCTTACCAATCCCCATTGCAACAAGTCTTGTAGTGATAGGATTACCTAATCCACCAACACCAACTACACAAACTTTTGCATTACAAAGTTTTTGTTGTCCTTGATAACCAATTTCTTCTAACATAACTTGTCGTGAATATCTGTCAAGTTGTTCATCGGACAGATCTGAACCACCAGCTACTGCAGGTAAAATGTAAACTTCATCACCATTTTTTAATAAAGTTTCCATGCCACTAGAAAATTTTGCATTTTTTCCATTGATGTAAATGTTGATAAGAGAACGTGGCGTTCCATCATCGTTTAACACTCTACGTTTAAAATCATCTCCCATTTTTTCTGAGACATTAGAAAATGCATCAGTAAGTGTTGTAGCAGTAACCTCTATCTTTTTTTCTCCGCCTCCTTTGTTTAGGACAGATGGGATTGTGAATGTTATACTAGTCAATTTATCTTACCACCGCAGAGATTTTGGAAATGTCTGCCTGCATTACCTCTGGCATAGGAAGAATCTCCATAATTGATTCAGTTGCTTTTAGTCCATTACCTGTAACATAGCATATGATATTTTCATTTTTATCTATTTTACCATCATCAGCTAGTTTTTTCAAAACAGCAATTGAAACACCACCAGCTGGTTCTGTAAATATTCCCTCAGTTCTTGCAAGTAATAGTATGGCATCAATTATTTCTTTATTATTTGATTCTTCGGCAAGTCCATTATACTGCTGTAATCTTTTTAGCACATAACGACCATCACCAGGATCACCAATAGCTAAACTTTTTGCAACGGTATCAGGATATTCAACAGGTATGATGTCATTACTTTTTTTCTTGTATGCATCAACAATTGGTGCACATCCATGAGGTTGTGCAGCCACCATATGCATTGATGATATATCATTTAACAATGAAACACTTTGCAATTCTTCAAATCCCTTACAAATTGCATTTAACATTGCACCACTACCTACAGGAACTATAAGTTGATCAGGAACATTCCAGTCAAGCTGTTCAGCTACTTCAAATGCTAATGTTTTTGATCCTTCCACATAGTATGAACGCATGTTTATGTTAACTATACCAATTCCTTTGCTATCACCAATTTGTGCTGCAATTCTATTGGCATCATCATATGTTCCATCAACTGCAATGTATTTTGCTCCATACGATAACGCTTGAGCTATTTTTGCATGTTCAATGTCACTTGGTGCAAACACATAACAAGGAAATCCACCTTTTGCAGCATGAGCTGCAGTAGCTGATGCTAGATTTCCAGTTGACGCACAACCAACTGCTGATAGGCAAAACTCTTTTGCCTTTGATACTGCAATACCAGCTGGTCTGTCTTTAAATGAAAACGTTGGATTAACAGAATCGTTTTTGATATATAACTTGTTAAGACCAAGTTTTTCGCCTAGTCTTTTTGCATGTATCAGAGGAGTCATTCCTGCATCTAGGCTTACTATGTTTGATTTGTCATGTATTGGCAGCATCTCAAAATAACGCCAGTATGTGTGTTCACGATTTACAAAGGTATTTTTTGTAATTGAAGGAAAATCATATTTTACATCTAGTGGCCCAAAGCACTCGTCACAAATATACTTGAAAGTAGAATCGTATTCTTTTTTACATTCCCTACATTGGAGTGATACTTTAGTCATGTAGATTCTACTCTCTTATAGTATTGATAAAAAACGCTAATATCAAGTTAAGTAATACTTAACTTCATTTTAATAAAAATTAAGTAATATTAATTACAATTTTAAGAAACTGTTAGGCATAAAGGGAAAATATTAAAAATTGCTAGTATTTTGAAGTCCTTTCAATTAGTAGTAATTTTAAAAAATATAGAACCCATTTCTTTCAAAGACTATAATGATAAAAATGGCCATGCTGATAATTATAGGCATTACAGCAGTATTAGCGATATCTATATCCTTAGCAGGAATGATTACAGACAAGCCGATTGGTGAAAATACTCTAAATGAAACTGCACCGAAAGTTGAAATTACACCAGAAGGTCGTACCCATCCTGATGCTGTTTCATCAGGTCCACTAACTATAACACAGTACCAACATAAATTATCTGAAAATATTTTCATTATTGTTTCTGGATTAGAACCAAATGAAAAAGGAAATATTAGAATTTTTATGCCAGATGGTAGATTGTACAAAACTATTCAATATGATGGTTCAGTTAATAATGGTTTTAATTCATACTTTAAACCTGATACTTCCAAATTCCGTGGAATATGTGAGCAAGAAGAGATTGTAGGAATATGGAAAGTGCTATTTGACAATAACGTCTATTCACCCTTAAGCTTTGAAATCCTCAATGAACATCTAGAGGGGCCTGATGTTCGTCTCACAAAGGCATGCTAAAACAATTATTTTTTCAAAGAGTTATGAAAACAAACTGTCTTGCCAGTATGACATGCAGGGCCAGATGGTTCTACCAAGTAGATAATTGCATCCAAGTCACAATCTACTAAAATTTTTTTTACTTTTTGTACATTACCTGATTCTTCTCCTTTCATCCATAACTTATTTCTTGATCTACTCCAGAACCAAGAGTTTCCTGTTTTTTTTGTGAGTTCAAGTGATTCTTTGTTTGTGTAAGCAAGTGTTAGAATATCTTTAGTGTTAATATCTTGTACAATTACGGGAACTAGTCCATTCTCTTTTTTAAAATCAATGTCATCAGTTGTTTTTTCCATGTTATTGTAATTCCATTTGTTTGTTTATAATCTTACGGGAATACCTCTTTCCTTTAGAAATTCTTTTACTCTGTCTACCGAATGAGTTTCATAATGAAATATTGATGCTGCAAGGGCTGCATCAACATTAGATTTTTTGAAAATTTCTAACATATGTTCAGGCTTGCCACATCCCCCAGAGGCAATTACAGGTATATGGATAGAATTTACAATCTCCCTAGTAAGGAGTATGTCGTAGCCATTTTTAGTTCCATCCATATCTATGCTAGTAAGTAAAACTTCTCCTGCTCCAAGTTTTTCAACTTTTTTTGCCCAAGCTATTGCATCCAATCCAGTTCCTTTTTTTCCACCATAGATGAAAACTTCAAACCAAAATTTTTGGTCGTCCTCAGAGAAAATGTTTTTGCCATCTTCAACATGGTAATTTCTTTTTGCATCAATAGCAATAACTATACATTGTTTACCAAATAGTTCCATTAATTCTGTAATAACTTCAGGATTTTTTACAGCGCCAGTATTAATTGCTACCTTATCTGCACCATTAAGTAAAATATCTCTTGCATGTTGGAGTGTTTTGATACCACCACCTACTGTAAATGGAATATTGATCACGTTTGCAACTTTTGATACTAGTGTTTTGATAGTTTCTCGTTGTTCTTGTGATGCTGTAATGTCAAGAAAGATGAGTTCATCTGCGCCTTCATTGCTGTATTTTTCTGCTAATTGCACAGGATCACCTGCATCTTTTATAGAAGAAAAATGTAATCCCTTCACCACTCTGCCGTTTGCAACATCAAGACATGGAATCACTCTTTTAGTTAGTGTCATGATATCTTTTTTGCCTCCTCTATTGAAACCAAATTTTCATAAAGTGCTTTTCCTAGTATTACACCATATGCATTATTTTGTTTTACTTTGATGACGTCATCAATATTTGAAATCCCTCCACTGGAAATTACATTTATGTTATTAATTTTACATGTTTCATGTAAGAATTTCAAGTCTGGTCCCTGTAGTGTTCCATCTTTATTTACATTGGTCAGTAGGAATTCTGAAAATCCCATTTCGATAAAATCCTTTATTCCTTCAATCAAATTTTTCCCAGTAGATTTTTGCCAGCCTTCTATCATAATATTGCCATCAATGTGATCAACAGAAATTACGATTCTTTTTTTTCCAAAATTGTCAAGTATATTTTTTAGAATTTCTCTTTCATTGAATGCTATTGTGCCTAAAACAACTCTTGATGCAAAGGAAAGCACTTGAGAGATAGTTGATTCATCACGTAATCCTCCAGCAACTTGAACTGGAACAGATACTTGGCTTACTAAATTTTTTATAATATCCATATTTGACCCTCTTCCAAGTGTAGCATCAAGATCTACCAAGTGAATCATATCTGCGCCTGCTTTTTCCCATTTTTTTGCAATATCAATGGGGTTTTCGCTATAGATTGTTTTTTTTTCAGGATCTCCTTTGTAAAGTCTCACTACCTTTCCTTCCATTAGGTCTATTGCGGGGATAATTTTCATTTTTTACACTCTCTTAGAAAGTTTCTAATCATTACTGAACCAATATTACCAGATTTTTCAGGATGAAACTGAGTACCAAAAAAATTCTTGTATTCCACAACCGCAGGTACTTTTATTCCATAATCAGAATCTGCAACTATTACCTCATCGTTTTTTGGTTTAACTCTATATGAATGGACAAAATAAACCCATGAGCCATTTGGGATTCCTTCAAGGATTTTGCTAGACTTTTCTATCTGAATATCATTCCATCCCATGTGGGGGATCTTCATTTCAGTTGGAAGTAAAATCACTTCACCATCAATTACTCCTAAACCTTTTTCCTTACCTTCCTCACTTTTTTCAAAAAACATTTCCATACCAAGACATATTCCTAAAACTGGGGTGTCATTTCCTACGAAATCAACAAAGTCTGTTTTAGAATAATCTCTAATGCTTTTGATCGCTGGATCAAAGTTTCCAACACCTGGAAGAAGCAAACCAGAATAAGAGTTGACATTATCAAAGCTAGTAATTATTTCTACTTGAGCATCATTTTTTTCAAGAGAGTTTTTTAGACTGAATATGTTACCTGCACCATAATCAAAGATTGCCACCTTTACCATTACATTGCGCCTTTTGTACTTGGAATTCCCTTCTGCCTTGGGTCCTTTGAAGATGCAATTCGAAGTGCTACAGCTAATGATTTTATGGCAGCTTCAATTTTGTGGTGATCATTTTCGCCATACTTTACAGTAAGGTGAATACAGCTATTAAGATTCTGCAAGAGCGATTGTACAAAGTGCTCAATGTCCTCTTTTGACATTCCTTCTATTTTGGTTCGTGTAAAAGAGAGTGATATTTTAGAGTAAGGACGTTTTACCAAGTCAATTGAAGCCTCTGCTAGTGATTCATCCATAGGAACTGAGGCATAACTAAACCGAATAATTCCAGAACGGTTTCCTAGAGCCTTATCTATTGCAGAACCAATTGTTATTGCAGTATCTTCAATAAGGTGGTGTTCTATGTTGTCTTTTGATTTTGATTTTACCTGTAAATCCATCATTGCATGTTTGCCAAATGCAGTAATCAAGTGATCAAGAAAGCTTATTCCAGTATTTACTGAGGTTTTACCATGTCCATCAAGGTTAACGCTAACTATAACCTCAGTTTCCTTCGTTGTACGATTAATTTTGCTGGTTCTTGGCTTCATCTAAATCCCTAGCTTGTCAGATACCTCTAAACCAGATTTAATGCCTTCGGAAGTAAATCAATGGAATTTAGAATCAGCGGTACATTTTTTTCTTCAAATAATTTCTTTTTTTCTTCAGGATATTTGCTTGTTCCAATTATACCACAAAAAGTTATGTTGTTTCCCATCTCAGTTGCCTTTTGTGCCATGATAAAATCTTCCATTGAATCACCAACATATAGACAACGTGAAGATCCAATTCCCTTGAAAGTTCTTATCAAAGAATCAGGATTTGGTTTTGCAAGTTCTCGAGATTCGTCTTCTAAGAAGAAAGAGTTTTCTATATCAAACTCGTCTAATAGTTCTTCAAGTGAATAGCGGATTGATTCAATGCCTCTACCAGATACAATAGCAATTTTATTACCAAATTTCTTTTTTAAGATGTCAAGTAATTCCTTTTTTACAAGTACAATATCGTTTTCAATTAATCCTTGTTCTGTAAAGTTAGAGTTTTTCTTAAATAATTTGGAATACAGTTCAGGTCCATAAAATATTTGATCAAATATAGAATAAAGGGGATTGTCAAGATGACGATCTGGATAATTTAATTTTTTTTTAAGTACGGTAATATCGGCATTAGAATTATCTAAAAATTTTTCGACGGATTTTATCCCTGTCTGATCTGCATTTTTGATTACTTCAAATACAAAGTGGTTACCAGATTTTTTAAGATTATTTGCAGCTGCTAACGAGAGTATTGCAGCATAAGTAAGATCAACTTCATCATTAAAACCTCCAGTTGCTTTAAACGCATCAATAATTTTAGAAGTAACAGGATCAAATTTTGAAATATTACCTATCTCCTTAAGGATATAGGCAGTAGTTCTTTGAATAGCAAGATCATAAGAATTTGAAACATCAACTAAGACTCCATCGCAATCAAAGATTATTCCATCAATATCTAGAATTTCATTATCTGTGGATTCTTGAGCATAGATGCCCTCTTCCACTTTTTTTAGTGTCATTGTAAAAGATCACGTATAGCAAGCAAGAATTTTGAGTTCATTTCTTTAGTACCCACAGTAACTCTTAAGCAACCTTGGTGTTTTCCAATCTTCCCAAGTTTTCTAATTGATATACCTTGTTCAACTAACGCGGTATAGATTCTTCGATCAGCACCTTTGGCATCAAACAATACAAAATTTGCATTTGAATCAAAGACTTCAAAGGCATTTGTTTTACGTAGGTTTTCAACAATTCTTTTTCTTTCCTTTTTGATCAGAGTAGAAGCATCCTCCATGATCGTTGATTTTTGGAGTGCCAAAATTCCTGCTTCAATAGCAATGGTGTTTAATGGATAAGGATACTGAATTATGCGTGTAAAAACATCAGCTATTGCTTTGTTTGCAACAAAATAACCAAGACGTAATCCTGCTAGACCAAATTCTTTTGAAAATGTCCTAACAACAATTAGATTACTTTGAGATTTCACCATACTAAGAACAGAATAATCTCCAAACTCCACATATGCCTCATCTATGATCACAGGTCCATCAAAATTTTTGATTAATTTTTCCAAGTCTTTTTTAGGAAACTGAAAACCTGTAGGATTATTTGGTGAATCCAAATATAATAAATCGGCATTTTTTGATTTTGACAGAAAGTTTTCTAAATCAAGTGTCATATCCTTTGAAAAAGGGATTTTTATTGTTGGAATAGAGTATAACTTACAACGTTCTTCAAAAAATCCAAAAGTTGGATCAGACGTAAGTATGCGAGTTTTCTTACTACAAAAGTTTACTAGTAATAAATCAAGAATTTGATCTGAACCATTACCTACTCCAATCATAGAAGAAGAAACTTTAAGATTTTTTGATAACGCCTCGATTAGTTTTTCTACTCTTCCCAAGGGATATTCTCTAACATCTGAAATTTTTTTTGCACCATCAATGAGATCTCTTTGAAATTGTTTATTAATCACAAAATTCTCATTTGAATCAAGTTTTAGTGCTTCTGATTGCTTTTCTGGTTTCTGATATCCCTGCAGACTAGATAGTTCTTTTATCTTTTTTTGAAACCATTCATTTTTCATTTCAAACGACTCCTCACTGCCTCATAGTGATTTGGGAGGCCTTCTGAGATACATAGAGCATTCATGTATTTTGAGATTGTACGTAAAGCAAGTTTAGAGGATTCAACTTCCGTTCCCAATTTCATAAAATCTAATACTGAAAGCGAACCTCTTACTTTTCCAAATCCATTTGTGGGAAGTATATGATTAGATCCCAACAAATAGTCACTTGCAGCTGATGGAGTGTTTTCTCCAAGTAGAACTAGTCCTGCAGTTCTAATTTTTGATGCAAATGATTTTGGTTTTTTAGTAATTATTTCAAGGTGTTCTGGTGCCAGTTTATTTGCTAATTGAATTATTTCATTTTCAGATTTACATACAGCTACAAAACCATTTTTTTCCAAACTTTTTTGAACTATTTCCTTTCTTTTTATATTTCTAATTTTTTGGTTTAAAGATTTTATTATATTTTTTGCAACCGTATCTGAAGTTGTCAATACAAAACAAAAAGTATCTACACTGTGTTCAGCTTGAGAGATTAGATCAGACGATATCAAGTCAGGGTCTGCTGTTGAATCTGCAATAATACCAAGCTCAGTAGGTCCTGCAATCATATCTATTGATATATCATTACTTACCAATGATTTTGCAGTACTAACAAAAACATTACCTGGTCCTACAATTTTATCTACGGGCATGATGGAATTTATACCATATGAAAGTGCAGCAATAGCTTGTGCACCACCTATTTTGTAAATTTCATCTACTCCACAAATATCTGCCGTAACAAGAGTAAGAGGATCAATTGTTCCTTGGTTATTAGGAGGAGAAACAACAACGATTCTTTTTACCCCTGCAATTTTTGCAGGAATAACTGACATAACCAATGAACTTGGATATCTAGCAGAGCCACCTGGTACATAACAACCAACACTAGAAAGCGGAAAGAAAAGTTTCTTTATTATTACTCCATCTGTTTTAATTATAAAATCTTTCAGTTTATTTTTAACGGCTAATTCAGTTTTTGTTAATCGTTTTTTAGCAATTTTAATTGCATTTATCTGCTCTTTGGTTACTTTGGAATAGGAATTCTTGATTTCTTGTTTTGATACTTTTAGTGAACCCTTTATAACTCCGCCAAACTTTTTTTCGTACTTTATTACTGCAGAGTCGCCATTTTTTTTCACGTCTGCGATTATGGATTCGACAATTTTCTTGTTTTTTTTGGAGGGTTTAGGTGTGATTAATTCTGTGAATTTATCTATATTCCCAACAGTTATGATTTTCATCAATTTTCCTCATCACGTTTTATCTCCTCTAGTTCTAATATCTGCCTAGTTTCGTGTACTACCAATCCTTGGGCAATCTTTCTGAGTTTTGGAACAATCTTGTAGAAGTCAGATTTTGGAATTACAGTGTTTACTCCATACCATCCTTTCTCGCTAAGAGGACTCACGGTTGGTTTTTTGAGGGATGGAACTTCTTGTAACAATTTTTTAAGATTTTTTTCCTCAACGTTAAGATAAATGTGCAGATATTTCCTTCCAATAACTGCTCCTCTCATCAAAGTTACTATATCGAAAATTTTTCCACGTTTGGATTGGTCCCTTAATGAATTTTTATTTGCAACCAAGAATGCATTTGATTCTAGAACTTTATCTACAATTTTTAATTGGTTTTGTTTTAGAGTGGTTCCGGTTTCCGTAACATCCATTATGGCATCCACATCATCTGGGGGCTTTGCCTCTGTTGCACCAAATGATAAGTGAATTTGAACATTCTTGTTTGTGCCAAGTCTTATCCAGGGTGTCACAATAAGAGGATCTTTAGAACCATAAGATTTCTTATAGGATTTTAATTGTTTAATAAATTTAGAAGCAGTTGTAAGATATTCTGAAGATATTCTCAGTATTTTTTTCTGCTTAGCATATGCGGCTATCATGGCATCAAGGTTTTTGTATTTATATTTATCAGGAATTGCAATTACAAGTTTTATTTTTCCATACTCTAAATCCAAAATCGGTTCAACATTTGCATTGGTTTCATCTATCCAGTCTTTTCCTGTAATCCCGACATCATACAACCCTTCTGATACCAAGTTTGGAATCTCTTGTGGTCTTAACATTTTTACAATTATTTGTGGATCATCTAGAAAAACTCTATAAGTTCTACTGGTACGGTTTACCTTTGTCCATGATTTTTCAAGTATTTTGAAGGTAGCTTCTTCAAGACTTCCTTTAGGTATCGCAAATTTTACTTTAGACATTTCTAATCCTGTAGCATTTTAGGTATATAATTTGGTGTTTAAATTTGGTCAAGCAATTCCTTTGCTCTATTAAGTGAGATATTATTTTCTTGAACCATTTTTTGTACTATTTTATCTATCTGTTCAGGCTTGGCACCTGCTGAAGATGCAATATTTTTAGCATGAAGTTTCATGTGGCCTTTCTGTATTCCTTCTGTGGCTAGGGCCCTTATAGCACTAAAGTTTTGAGCTAGTCCAACTGATGCCATAATACATGCAAGCTCTTGAGCTGAAGTAACTCCTAAGATTTTTGTACAGATTTTAGCCATTGGATGGACATTAATTATTCCACCAACAATTCCTACAGATAGAGGAAACTCAATATTTCCAATTAGATTTCCATTTTTATCTTTTGACCACTTGGTTAAAGAACCATATCGACCACTATGGGCAGCAAAAGCATTTGCTGCAGCTTCAATTGCTCGACTATCCTGACCTGTTGCATTTGCAACAGCAATAATACCATTCATAGTTCCTTTGTTATGAGTTACAGCACGATATTCATCATTAACTGCAAATTGATATGCCAAAATTATATTATCGATAACTTGTTCTCCACCTACTCCTTGCTTATCAAAGATTGCTGTAGCTCTTACCATTCTTCTTGTAGAGTAATTTGATAAAATTCTAAGAACTACTCGTCCTCCAGTTAATTTTTCAATTAATGGGGCGATTGCCTCACACATTGTGTTTGTTACATTTGCACCCATCGCATCTCCTACATCAATTAAAAGCTCAACAATCAACATAGGACCAACTTCTGTTTTGATCTCTTTGCATGTGATTTCCTTTGCTCCTTTTCTCATCTTTGAAAGAGTCTGACTCTTAGAATTTGCAATGTCAAGAATTTCTTGCGAAGATCGCATAATTTTTGGTATAGAAGACTTTGTATCTGTATCTACTACTTGAATCTGACCAATGCAAAATGATTCATCAGCTTTAGCTGAAAAACCTCCCTGAATTTTTGCAATTTTTGCACCATTTGATGCTGCAGCAATTACTGATGATTCTTCAATCACCATAGGAACAAGATAGTCTTTTTGATTTACTTGGAAATTAGTTGCAATTCCAAGTGGTAATGAAAAAACTCCGATTGCGTTTTCTACCATTGTATTTGCTTGTTCAAAGGAAATTCCTCCACCGGAATTTTTGATTATCTCTATTTCTGCTTTAGTTAAGTTAGAAAAATTTTTTAGTATCTCAAGTTTTTCTTTCCTATTTTTTTCAAAAAATTTTGGAATAGAAGAATTGGCCAATTTACCTTAGAATCCTCACCAATTTATCATCAGAACTATCTGGAAATGCTTTGCCATCTGTATTTGATGTTATGAGGTATAGATAGCCATCAGGTCCCTCATTAACATCCCTTATTCGTCCCAAACCACTCAAAATGCTTTTTTGATATTCAACCTCCCCAGCAGTTATTTTCAGCCTATCTAGTTTCTCAGGTTTCATTGAAGCCATTATCATATCATTCTTGAATTCTAATTTATCTCCTGAATAAAATACAATTCCCCCAGGTTCTATTTCTGGATCATAACATATAATTGCATTAACAAAATCGCCATCACCTGAACATTGTTGTTCAGGCCAACCATAATTTTTCCCTTTAATTACCAGATTAATTTCATCATTTTTTGATGGTCCCATTTCTGTGACATATAGGCTTCCTGATTTGTCCCAGGCTATTCCTCGAGGATTACTATGTCCGTATGAATAAACGTGTGAATTTGAAAATGGATTATCAGATGGAATTGAACCGTCATCGTTTAATCTTAAAATTTTTCCAGCTAATGAATTTAAGTCTTGAGCGTCATGTGAAGAATCAGAACCGGCACCTGTAGCAACATATAGCTTGTTGTCAGGTCCAAATTTTATCACTCCTCCGTTGCTAAACCTATTTCCTGGAATCTTGTCTAGAATAGTAATTGCATATTTTAACTTATTTTCAGATTCCGTTATTTTGAGAATTTTATTCCATAGATTTCCATTTTCTTCGTATGTATAGTAAACATAAAGAAAATGATTGGTTGTAAAATTTGGATGTGCCGCTATCCCAAGTAATCCTCCATCAAATGTGGTGGCAGTTCGAAAAGTAGCTAGAGGTTCTTCAAGCATTATATCTGATTCAATAACTCTTATTTTTCCAGTTCTTTCGGTGATGAAAATTCTATCATGTGCAAAAGCTAATGCCCATGGTTTTTCAAGATTAGTTGCAAGAACTTGTATAGTTTCATTTCCTGATTCTTGTAAATTTGGAGGTGGAATTGGAGGCGGTCCAGACGGTGAAGTAAGAATTACAATTGATGCAATAATTGCTGCGATTATTCCAGCAATTCTAATTCTTTTATCCACAACGAAAAAACTTTTCAAATCCTATTAATCATTTCCAAATTTTTGATAAAGCGTATATATCACCCTGAAGTCACTTTTGATTTAGCGGGGTGGGGAAGTCAGACTACATAGGGCAAGGTCATCCCGGCGGGCTCATAATCATCAATTGATGAGAAACCCGCAAATCAGTAGTTCAAATCTACTCCCCGCTAGTTAGTTTCTGTATTTTTGATACCATTGAATAGTAGAATCAAATTTTTCTTCTTTGTTCATCCTTGTCATTCTTTGTTTAGGCCTAGTCAGATGTCTATAGGCAGAAACTGCTGGAAGATACAATTTTGGTATTAATTTACGAGGGATTTCATGAATAATTTTAGTAGAGGCTTTTTTTCCGCATTTAATACATCGAAAACCTTGGTTTCTACCTTTTGATTTCATACTCTTGTTACATTTTTTACAAATTGGGTTTTCTAATATGAGATCCTTTTCAAGTTTGATAATCTCAAGAAATTCAACATTTAAGATTCTTTGATGATTCTTAGTAGCTTTTCTAATTCCTCCACCAAGACGTATTTTATCTCCGAGTATTAGCTGCTGAGCAATTGAAGTTATTTTTGTTGGTTCGTATACTGCACATGGTACCTCTTTTCCTAGTTTGGTTACTGAAAAAATAACATGTCCACCACGTTTCATTTCCGGTTTTTTTGAAACAATCCCAGTAATTGTACCTGATGTATATGGTTTTAATTCAAAGATATCAATTTCATTTTTAAGGTGGTCACCAGTTCCTTGATTGGTTTTAAATGCCATATAGCCTTGTAACTTTTCTTGTGTTCGAATCATTTTAGATGCATAAAGTACCGATTCCATTTTCTCCCCCCGTAATCCAAAAAAAACTGGATCAGTACCATGTGGAGTAATTAAAACTCTATTTTTTTTATGATCAAAGCTGCTGAAGGTTATTGGATATGTTTTCTCTTGCATTAGCTTGACGCTTTCTTTATCTATTTTTCGTGTTTTTCCAATTTGTGATTTTTGTCTATAGCTTAGTACCTCATATGTATGATCTTCAAATTTGTAACCAATTGCACCAATTGCACCTACAAGTCCCTGGCCATTTCCAAGATATAGTGTTTCTAATCTGTTTTTAAGAGCAAAATACTTGGCATGATTCCTATTAATTAATCTCCATAATGCAAGCTTACTAAATTCTGAAAAATTATCTGGTATGGTGCTTTTTTCATAAAATACAAGTCCGGGATTTGCACCTCCTTGAGTATCAGAGTATTTTGTAACAAGTTGTTTTACCTTTCTTTTGATTTTTTCAGGTTTGTTAGTCTTTATTGATAGTGCAACAGCACCATTTCCTCTAGTTTTCCACGGGATATTTGGATTAAATCTAATAAGATAAGGATAATCGAGAAATTCGACCAATTCTTTTTTAAGATAATCTACAATTTTGTATGCAAGATAAGTTGTGCACATAGCCATTGGTGAATCTGTATCATCAAACCCGATATGAAGAATGAAATCTTTTTTCATCTATTGGGATATGTTAAACTTACTACATTTTTTAGTTGTCCTTTAGTAAGTTGGGATAGTTTAAATTAAAATCAACAGAAGTGGGGGTATTACTCATGATAAAAATAGATGAAGAATCAATTTTCAGAGAAATTAAGGAAAGAAAAGCGGTTTCTGTGGCACTTAATGCTCCAGATGGGCTACTTCCCAAAGTTCAAGAAACTGCTGCAAAGATAATGAAGAGATTTGGAATTCCTGCATATGTGCTTGCAGATACTACTTGGGGATCTTGTGATTTGAATTCTAATGGTGCAAAGGTTCTAGCGGCTGATGTTTTGTTTAATATTGGACATACAATAAGTTTGGATACAATTGAGAAAAATGTTGTAATGATTGATGCCTTTGATGACATATCTTTTGAAAAGATTGCAGAAAAATGTGTTAATACCTTAAAAGGAAAAACAATATCGCTCATAACAGATAGTCAGCATCTTCATCAGATTGAGCCGGTAAAAAAAATTTTAGAAACTGGTGGAATTAAAGTTAAAATCGGAAAGGGTAAAGGTCAACTCAACGATGGTCAAGTTTTTGGTTGTGAATTTTATCCCGCATCGGAAACCAAAGAGATAGTTGATGCAAATGTGTTTTTGGGACAAAGCAATTTTCACGCTGCTGGAATTGCCTTATCTACAAACAAACCAACATACGTTCTTGATCCTTACTTTAATGAGATAAAAGAGGTCACAGAATTTGCTAATAAATTACAAAGAAAGGCAACATTAACAATTTACAAAGCATCGGAAGCTAAAACATTTGGAATAATTGTTGGATTAAAAGAAGGACAGTTATCAAAATTAACTGCGTTAAAATTCAAAAGAGAACTTGAAAAAGAGGGAAAAGAAGTTCAACTATTTGCATTAACAAATATCACAAATGAAAGATTACAAAATATTAAAGGAATTGATGCGTTCATTCAAGTTGCATGTCCTAGAATTTCCACCGATAATCAATTTGATAAACCGCTCTTATCTACTCCACAAGCCACAGCACTTTTGAAGATTTTACGAAATGAGAGTATTGATGGTTATTTGCAAATTCCCCATTGGTTATAAACAATTATAATCATCAATAAAAAAAACAGCCCATTGTCTGATAATCAAGCTATTCCTGGAGACAAAATTGCCATTATTGAGGAATATGAAGCAGGTAAGAATACCTTTGAGGATGGACATAACGTAAGGGCCACTGTAATTGGCACTACTGAAATCGACAAAAAAAATCGTATCGCCCAAGTACACAATTTAAAGTTCTCAGGAATACCTGAAGTTAATGATATAGTAGTTGGGACTGTTGCTGCGGTGATGTCATCAATGATAGCAGTATCAATTAACTATGTAAACAATAATAGAACTAAAGCTAATGTTGAATGTATTTGTCAAACTAAACACTTGCGAAAAAAAAATGTCGCGTTAGTTAATGATGTTGTTGTGCTCAAAATTATAGCGCACAAAAATGGAACTATTCATGCTACAATTAGTGAACCTGAGTTGGGAGTTTTGTATACAAAATGTAAAAAGTGTGGAGGAAAAGTTATTCCGATGAGAGATGCAATAAAATGTACAGAGTGCAATTGGATTGATGAAAGAAAACTATCTAATAATTTTGGAAAAAGTAATTTTGTAAAGCTAGGAGAGTAAAAATGACTCGTGTTTCGTTCCAAGGCGAACGAGGTGCATATAGTGAAGCGGCAGCTTTATCATTCTTTGATGAGAAAATTGAGACTGTTCCTTTACCCACCTTTCTAGATGTATTAAAAAACACACAAAATGATAAGACAGAATATTCTATTTTACCAATAGAAAATTCCATTGAAGGAAGCATAGGAGAAAGTAATGATCTTCTTTATTTAACAACTCTGAATGTTGTTGGTGAAGTTTATCATAGGATTAAGCATTGTCTAATTGGATTTGATTCTCTTGAAAAAATTGATACTGTTTATTCACATCCTCAGGCCTTAGGTCAATGTAGAAAATTTATTCAAGAACATAATTTCAAAACAGTTCCTACCTATGATACTGCAGGAAGTGTAAAAATTATCAAGGAATTAAACAAGGATAATATTGCATGTATAGCGAGCAGGCAAGCCTCGGAAATTTTTCAGGTTCCAATAATACTTGAAGGCATAGCAGACAATCCAAATAACACCACGAGGTTTTTAATTCTATCAAAAAGAAAAGCTATTGAATCAAAAAAAGATAAGACTTCAATTATTTTCTCGATAAAACATGAACCAGGAGCTTTGCATCATATTATTGAGAAAATTGCTGAATATAGAATTAATCTGACTAAGATTGAATCAAGACCAAAAAAAAATACATCATGGGAATATAATTTCTATGTTGACTTTGAAGGCAATGAAAACAATTCCAAGGTAAAAGAAATGTTAAATAAAATAAAAGAAAAAACTCTTTTTCTTAAAATCTTGGGTTCTTATCCTAGCGCAGAGATGAATTAAAATCCTCGCGGTTTTCTAATACTAAAACCAGCACTAAATCCTATAATGATAACTCCAGCTGTAATGACAACAATGTGATATGTTATTAGGATAGGATCACTGAGGAATTGAAAAGTTCCGTTTATACTTAATTCTGAATCACCTGTATTTTGGATTTGCACTCTACTATCTCCATCTTCTAAATGAACCCATTCAAGGCTTAGCTCGTTTTTGTAATCTTGCTCAGGAATTTGTAATCCACCCCTTGGAGATGCTAGACTAAGCTTAAATGAATTACCGGTAATGTTAAGAGATTGTTTTGAATGTACAGGAGCAGTAAATTGATAGGTTGTTGATTCACCCAATCCAAAAGTTTCATCAATGTTTTTAGTTTGAATCCCAAATGATGTGACTAGAGCAAAAAGACCAATTGCAATAATTACTGAACCGACAACAATTCCGATTACAGTTCTCTTACTTAACACATTGGGGTAGTTTTTTACGATGAATAAATAATTAACTACATCAACGATACATCGTGAGGCTGACTTTCAGCAAACCCAGCACCGGACATTTTAATAAATTCTGCATTTTCCTGCATTTGTTTTATTGTATGAGCTCCACAGTAACTCAAGCCTGAGCGAACCCCACCGGTTAGCTGTTTTAAGATATCAGCTACACTGCCCTTGTAGGGAACCATCGCTTCAACGCCTTCAGCTACATAGTCATTAAGATCATCTTCGATTGAAACATGTCCACTTTCTTTTGATTTACGGCCTAGCGATGCATAAAATGAAGCCATTCCTCGGTAAATTTTGAATCGCTTTCCGTTTTTAGATATGAATGATCCTGGGCTTTCATCTGTTCCTCCCAGTATGCTTCCAACCATCACAGAAGAAGCTCCAGCGGCTAAGGCTTTGGTCACATCACCCGAAGTTCTTATCCCACCATCTGAAATAATCGGGATGCCATGTTTTTGTCCAACTTTTGCACAATCTAATACTGCTGTTAGTTGAGGAACACCAGAACCTGTAACTACACGAGTAATGCATATTGAGCCAGAACCAACACCAACTTTAACTGCGTCAACTCCTGCTTTGATTAGTTCTTCTGCACCTGCAGCAGTAGCTACATTTCCAGCAATTAATTCAGAATTAGGAAATGCTTTTTTTATGTGGCGAATTGTATTGACTGCATTTTCACTATGTCCATGTGCAATATCTACTACTATGACATCTGCACCTGCCTCCAAAAGAGATTCTGTTCTGTCCATAAAATCACCTTTTACACCTACTGCTGCGCCAACAAGTGGCCTTCCTTTTTTGTCCTTTGATGCAACAGGATAATTTTCAATATTTGTAATATCTTTGGTTGTAATCAAACCCTTGATATGATTTGATTCATCAACTAACGGTAATTTTTCTATCCTATTTTTGCGAAGAATTTCCTTAGCCTCATCTAAACTTAGTCCAGGCTTTGCTGTCACTACATCCTTAGTCATGACATCCTTTACAAGCTGTATAGATTCTGATTCAAACATTACATCTCTCCGAGTAAGAATACCAACAAGTTTTGATTCAGAATCAGTAACTAAAAGTCCAGAAACACCTTTTTCTTTCATATAGCGAATTGCATCCTTTATGGTTTGTGTGGGACTAATGAAGTATGGATTTTCGATCATTACACTGCCCGAACGCTTTACTTTGAGAACTTCATTTGCTTCCTCTTCTATTGTAAGAAATCTGTGTATAATGCCTAATCCTCCCTCTCGAGCCATAGCAACTGCCATTCCAGATTCAGTTACTGTATCCATGTTTGCACTGACAAGAGGAATGTTAAGAGAAATGTTTCTAGAAAGTTTTGTTTCCAAGTTAGTTTGTGATCTACTTGTTATGTCAGAAAATTTAGGAACAAGAAGAACATCGTCAAAGGTTAATCCTTCTCTAAACTCCAATGAAACCTATAATCATGATTTATGAAGCATTATAAGCCTTTCTTGATTTTTTTTGAGCTAATCTTTGTACAAGCGTAACTGCATCTTTAGTTTCTTGTACATTATGAGTACGAATAATATCTGCACCATTTAACACTGCAATTGCTTCAGCTACAACTGAACCAAACAGTCGATCTATTGGATTTTCTATTTTCAATAATTTCCCAATAAAAGATTTGTTTGAAACTGAAACAAGTAATGGTTGTCCCATCTTTATCGATTTTAAGTTCTTTAGTATAAGTAAATCCCGTTCAAACCAATCTGAATTTATTTTTGTAAAAAATTGACCAGTTCCTGTTTTTCTAAAAAAACCAATTGCAGGATCAAACACTATATTTTTTTTAGAGATATTAACAGATTTAGCTAACGCAAAGCTTTGTTTCAATAGAACTTTTATTTGAATGAGTTGGTTTCCAGTTACCATTTTTTGGCTAAAACCACATAATACAAGTGAAGGCTGATATTTTTCAATTACATTTACCATTTTTTTGTCAAATTTAAGTCCAGAAATATCATTAAGAATCTCTGCACCTTCTTCAAGTGCATCTTTTGCAACACTTGCCCTACAAGTATCAACAGAAATAGGAAGATTACAGACTCGTTGAATTGCCTTTATTGCTTGAATAATTCTCCTTGACTCTACTGTTTCGGATACATATGTGGATAAGTATGGAGCAGTTGACATTCCTCCAACATCAATAAAGTTGGCACCATCATCTGCCATTTGTCTTACTAAATTGCTTACAGCTAGTTTCTTTGTAACAATTGTTTTTTTGAAAAAAGATTCAGGACTTGTATTTAGAATTCCCATTATACGTACTGGGTTTGTTCCTCCAACTGATACTCTCCCTAGTTTATTCACATGATTTATGATTAGGATTACCAATTTGAGTCATATGACAGTCTTAGGATGGGAAAAAAGATATTCAGAGATATTAAAGGAATTTGGTTATAGT
>JBQTHA010000068.1:0-3811 GCA_052390375.1 Nitrosopumilaceae archaeon | reverse complement strand
ATTTCAGTTTTTTTTCTGCATTTAACGCAGTATGCTTGTACCATAATAACCAATCACATGATAGGTTCTATTTAGGAAGAGTCTGTAAAGAAATTTTAACTATACACTAGACGAGTGTAAATTTAATAATTGCTTTCCAAACATATTTTCGAATAAATTTCATAGAAAGTGAAAAAATTGTACTAAATTTATGACAGATTTAATTTAGATTTATGATTTTAACACGTTTATGAAAAAATGATAAAAGTTAGAATAATTACAGTCAGTTATAAGCATCTTTGAATTTATGATAATTAATTGGCAACAAAAAAAGGGATTGCAGTTACTTTAGTTATATTAGCAGCTATAACTGCTGCAAGTTTTCTTGTGTGGTTAATTCCACAAAATATTGAAAATAAAATTGTAGTTTCAGATTTTGAAGCTCATTTAGATAATATAAAAGAAATTCATTTTACTCTTCAAACAGGAGTTGATCAAGAATTCCAAAATATGCTAAATGGAAAAATTAATTCAACGGAATATATAGAAATTGCCGAGATTTCATCCTCTCAAGTAAATTCTCAAATAATACAACTTGTTGAAAGTAAAGCACCAGAAGAATGGCATGAAAGTTATCTGAATTATATTGAGTCTCTTAAAAAATTTAATTTACAAATTAGAGAAACCATTGTGATAGCAACAATAATGAATGAGAATAATGAATCAGAGAAAATTCAAGATATTCTTGAAAAAATTGATTCGCTAAGAAAAGATTCAGAATCACTAGCTATTGCGTCAGATAATACAAGGCCTTAGAATTTTACTTCTTACCTAGAAACCGAACTCTAATAATTAGAAAAGTAGGAAATCGTTAAAAAGTTACTTTGTAATAGTGATAATATTGTCTCAAAAACCTGATAAACTCGAAAAGGACATTCATGCTTCTATCGCGAATAGACTCCTTGTCATATGTGTTGATAGAGACAATGATGTAGGTGAAAAAACAGGAATTGCTACTCCGGTAGTTGGAAGAGACGCTTGTATTGAAGCAGCTCAAAGACTAGCACTTGAGGATCCAGAAGATGCAGATTCTAATTCGATTTTTTATGCCGTTAAAACCTACGAAGATTTGGTAAGTAAAGGCTATCAAACTGAAATTATTACGGTGGCAGGAGTTGAGGATCGAGGAGTTCAGGCTGA
The DNA here is from genome assembly GCA_052390375.1 of Nitrosopumilaceae archaeon. Lineage (GTDB taxonomy): Archaea > Thermoproteota > Nitrososphaeria > Nitrososphaerales > Nitrosopumilaceae > CSP1-1. Next base: position 2,632 of record JBQTHA010000068.1, on the reverse strand, counting down.
TGAAAAAATTGTACGGGAGATAAAACAGGTTTTAGAAAAATTTTCAGCAAATGGAGCTGTAATTGTTTCAGATGGTGAAGATGATGAAAGTGTAATCCCAATCATACAAAATGTACTACCAATTATCTCAGTACAAAGAGTAGTAATGAAAGTTAGTAGAAGTGTAGAATATTCCTACGCAGTGTTTGGAAAATATTTGAAGATGATTGCTTATGATTCAAAGTATTCAAAATTCTTTCTTGGTCTTCCAGGAATTTTACTTTTGATCGGTGGAATTGCAACTATTTTTGGGTATACTGAAGAGATTTTTGCTGTGTTGATTAGCATTCTTGGGGGAGCATTTCTCATCCGAGCGTTTGACGTTGATAAGACTTTGAAAAAATGGTCAAAACCTACACCTGCAGGATTCATTAGAGTTTTTACAATGGTTACAGGAATAATTTTGATACTTGCATCTATTCCTGCTGGAATAGCACTTGTTGAACAACAAATTGTTAATACAAATATGCAATTGTATGATGTAATCACAAATAAGATCATTGTTGGACAATTTATTTCAGGAGTGCTGCCAATTTTGTGGATAGGATTTGGTTCTATTTTTGGCGGAATTTTACTTAGTAATTGGTTAGGAGGAAGTTTGAAAAAGATTAGCGATGTGCTTAGGTTAATTGTTCTTGGTGCAATCTATCCAACAGTATCACAATTTACAAATATTCTAATCCACGATGAAAGTCCATTTACTCTAATACCTATGTTATTGGTGGGATTAGTAATAACACTGATATCTGCCACCTTATTGTTTCGAAGATATAGGAAACATAAAGGTGGAGAGATATTAACGGAATAAAAAAACTAGTCCTGCATTTATCTGGATTATACAGTATCTACTCTAAAAAATTAGAAAAAGAAATCCGAGATGGAGACATCCCTAATCATGTAGCAATTATACTTGATGGGAATAGAAGATGGGCTCAAAAAAATTTGATGGTTTCTAAAAATGGTCACTGGCAAGGAGCTGATGCTGTAGAAAATCTTTTGGACTGGTGTGAGGAATTTGATATTAAAATTATAACGCTTTATGTCCTTTCAGTAGAAAATCTGGAGAGAGAAGACCAGGAATTAGAATTTCTATATGGTTTGATAAAAAATCGACTCGAGAAACTTTACAATGATCCTAGAATTCATCGAAATGAAATGAGAGTAAAAGCTATTGGAAAAATTGAGATTCTCCCAGAACCAATCAAAGATGTATTACGTAGATTAGATGATGCAACAAAAGATTATAAAAATCACTTTTTAAATATTGCAATAGCATACGGCGGACAAAATGAACTAGTGGATGCTGTCAAAAAGATAGGTGAAAAAATAAAGGATGGTTCCCTTAATGTTGATGAAATAGATAAAAAAGAAATTGAATCAAATCTTTACACAGCACATTTACCACAGTCCTCACCTGACATGATTTTACGTACTTCTGGGGAAAAGCGATTAAGTGGTTTTCTTATGTGGCAGAGTGCTTACAGCGAATTGGTTTTTATGGATATTTATTGGCCAGAATTTCGAAAGATTGACTTGATGCGAGCTATAAGAACATTTCAAAAAAGAAAACGAAGAATGGGAAAATAACAATAATAACATCCAATCATAGGAATCTGACTTTGAAAAAAGAAAGATCTGCAGGGGTAGTAGTGTGTATGGAAAAGCCTGACGGCAATCGTTTTCTGCTATTGAATTATCCTACAGGTCATTGGGATTTTGTGAAAGGAAAAATAGAACAAGGAGAAACTCTACATCAAACAGCTGTAAGAGAAACAAAAGAAGAAACTGGAATTTCTGATTTAGAATTTGTTGAAGGTTTTGAAGAAAAAATTAATTATAATTTCCAATTTGAGGGTGAATTAATTCAAAAGGAGGTTATATTTTTTTTAGCCAAAACAAAAACAGATACAGTAAATGTTTCTCACGAGCATTTAGATTATACTTGGCTAGACTATGAGAATGCATTAGAAAAGGTAACTTATCAGAATGCCAAAAATATTCTCTCAAAAGCAAATAAATTATTTAGAAATACTTAATTTTTGAAACTCTTCTGCTATACTAGCAGGATTTTTAGCATTAAGAATAGTTCTACCAACTATTAGAAAATTAGTTCCAGCATGAAGAACTTCTCTAATTTTTCCACCCTGAGTTCCAATGCCAGGTGAGTAAATATTCAAATTGCCTTTGGATTTTTTATTACAATATTTTATAATTTTTGGGTATGTTGCTCCAACAATAATTCCATCGACTTTGTTTGAAAGGGATGATTTTAAAAATAATTGATAAAGTGGAATTGGTGATTTGGAATTACCTAATTTTACTTTCATATCGTATGATGGTTTTGCTTCGGGTGCACTCATATGACAGAGTGCAATAATTCCTTTGTTTTTTTCATGTGCTAAAGATACAAGTTTTTTTAAAGCGTTGGAACCCATAATTGGATTAACTATAACAGCATCAAAACCTGCCTTCCAAAGATTTTCGAGAGTTATTTTATTTGTATTACCAATGTCATTTAATTTAATGTCTGCAATTGTTTGAAGATCATACTTGTGTGCAAGTTTGTTAATCTTACTTATCTGGTCAAATCCTA
>JBQTHA010000067.1:0-1591 GCA_052390375.1 Nitrosopumilaceae archaeon | reverse complement strand
AAAGATTCAAGAACCAATAGAATTTTTCTTTAGGTTATTATACTCAAACAAATCATGTTGTTTTAATGCATATAGAATACGAAGAATTTGAATCAATTGAAGATATTTTCATGTACATGTCTTCTGTAGCACCTCCAATGAAAAATACTCTCCCAATTAATTCGTACAAAGGTTATGTTTTCTCTTTTATTCCTCTTAGTCACTCAAATGGGGATGTTTATCTATTTATTTACACAAAAGGAAAGCTAGAAGGTAGAATTTTAGAATTTGACGCAAACACACACTCTTATAAAAAAGTCGAATCTATTGAAAGAGCAGATAAAAATTATTTTATTGTTCTGAGACCAAAAAGAAATACTATTGCTGATGTAGCACTAGAAAAATTATAATCTCTTAGTTTCTATTTTAGGAGCACTAACTGATCTACTTCTTGCATATTTTTCTACAATTTCATCAGGCATTCTTCCATTGAAAAGATCTTTGCATAGACCACGCAAGTATCTCATTATTGCCCATGTTCCTGCTTTAATTATGCCATACATGAAAACCTTCATGGCTGGTCCATAGGTCTTATTCCTAAGAATAATTGGAATAATGTCATTAATCACACGTAAGTTATTTTCCCAACACTTCCAAAATAGTGTAAATTGTGCCTCATTTAGATTGCCAAAATGCATTGAATTTTTCTCACTAAAATCTTGATACAGTAACGGTGCAACAAGACCCCTGAAGTTTGTTGCTCTAAAATCAGTCATCATGTCTATTGTATATTGAACCTCATCGGGTGTTTCATCAGGCCAGCCAATGATTATAGTAGCTGCTGGGAACCAATGGTTTTCATTTAGTATTTTAGCACCTTCTCTTACCACACTTCCCCACTCATCAGTTGAAAATGGTTTTGTCTTGACTCCAAGATGTTTTTTGACCATTCTTGGAGCTACTGTTTCTATTCCGAGATTTGTAGAAAGCCACCTTCCATTTTTTTGCATTTCATTTATTTCAGAAATATCATGAAGAAGTTTTGGATCTGCTGCTACTGCTGAGAAAGTCATATGCGTAGTACCAATAAAGTTTGGACCTAAACTTTTCAAGCCTCTCCATAACTCAGTAATAGCATCTCTGTTGGGTACAAACTCTCTATTATCGCATCCATAAAGTAGCATTTCATCTGAATGTAGCCAAATTGAATCAAAGCCATAATCTAGATTAATTTTTGCTTCATGTTTTAATCTCTCAAGAGGCAAATCTTTTTTAGATCTTTTATTTACATCACAAAAATCACAACCCCTCCCACATCCTCGCATTGCTTCAATTAATGAATTAACTGTAGGACCTTCAATAATTGGAATGTTTTGAATATTTTTAACAAAACAATGCATTAATTCTGGTGCATCGCCTTTCTCTAAATCATTAAATAAATCTAAAGCTAATTCATCAGCCTCACCAACAACCACAGTATCGATCCCATGAATTTTCATTCTATCAGATTTTGCAAGCTCCCATGCGCCATTTCCTCCAACTACAACTTTAAAGTTGTATTTTTTCTTTAATTGAATAATATTTGCACACATTTTTTTGAATTTCATCGCTA
>JBQTHA010000066.1:0-3965 GCA_052390375.1 Nitrosopumilaceae archaeon | reverse complement strand
TCTATACGCACTCACCAGTTTTGTCTCCATATTTGTTTTAGCCATGGAATATGATAGTAACTCGATATTGTTCAATATACTAAGAAGATAAAAGAAATTGACAATGTAATTTGTCCATTTTTTCCTTCTTCTGAACTAGTATCATTCAGTGTATTTAGCCTTAGATTAAATCTCGGGGTCAAATTTTATTTTTGTTAATGGAATCTTGCTTACTGGAATAAAGAGAGAAATTAATCCAGCAATTTTGATAGAAATAGAAACGTAGTACAATATGGATTCCGGAAAAACAAAAGAATACCATCCTAGAAATTCTCCTAACGCAAGACATGATAATCCCATTGCAACGAAAATAGTTCCTTTCTTTTTTCCTTCAAAATAAGAAAGAATAGTTTCAATTGCACCATAAACTAACAAAATAAATGATATCGATCGAAAAATATGTTCAATGTGAACAGTAGATACTAAGAACAAGGGAAAAATCCCAACTGATCTTAAATATCTTGATTTGGGGAAAAATGATTTAATGCTATGTGAGAATGCAATAAAAAAATATCCTACTGTTTGAATTCCAATTCCTAAAGTTTGTATCCAACGTTCAATCTGACCTTTTTGTAAAACAAAGTCCTCTACCATATATCCTGTCCATACAACAAAAAAACCAACACTGATGGACAAAAATGCAATTGATAATCTAAAGAGAGTAGCACTTCCAGTATTTTTGTAACCTATGTATGCGATAACACCAATTGTAAGCCCTACAACAAAACCAATTAAATTTAGAATATTTTCAAGTAAGAATTCCAATTACGCACATTATCCATTAAAATTAATTATTTTAACTTGATGAATCATTTAACTAGATGATTTATCCCATTCATCTAGAGTTCCAGCATATTCCCCTTCTGTACTACCTGAATAATCTCCTAAAATGTCAGAGTATTTTGCAACATTATGTGCAACAAATTTTACATATTCACCATAACTCATATCTAAATTACAGTGCTCACATCTTACCACGGAAAAATCTGATGCAAGTTCAGCCCCCTTATCACATTTTGGACACTTAATCTTCACATCTAACTTAGTATGAATTAATTATTATTGGTTTAGATTCAATAAAAGATAAAAGGAGTTTAGATATGTTGCTAGAATATGGGTAAGACCTGTACCAAATGTAAAAATCCAATCCCAGAGGACGAGGATTTAGACCCAAAAGCAGCAACATATCCATGCTGTAACCAGTGTTGGGCTGGATGGAAAGAATATCGGATAATGGTCATGAATGAAATGAGATTAGATATGTCCCTTCCTGATCATAGAAAGCTTCTTAAAAAAAATGAGCAGATTTTTGTCGGGGTTAGAACGCCTGAAGGCGACGTTGTAGATTTTTCTGATGAAAAAAACCGGAATCCAGAAGAGCCTTAGAACCCTAGGTGCTTTTTAGCATTTTCAGGAATTATCAATAATATTTTCTTTTTTCTATTTTCATCCAAGTTAGAAATTATCCTATTAATAGAATTTGTAAGGATCTCTTTTTTTGAACTATCTAGTGATAAAAAGATCTCAAAAATTCCATCCAGATTAAAATTAATTAATTTTTGTGGAGCAGAACCTATTTCGTCAATATATTTAGAAAACATTAGGCTTCTTTGTTCTTCAGTAACTGTTGTTAAAACCTCAAGCCATGTTTTAAATAACTTAGAAAAATTTTGGAACGGAATCGTTGGACCTGCTTCAAGGGCATTGTTAATTATTTCTCGTCTATCTAATTCTGTCATTGAAAAAAACTCTAACATCCTTTTTTTCAAGATCGGTGTTCGAAGAAAGTCTGGTAAATTTGCTAAAATCACAATTATGTTTCCTGCATAGTTTGGTTCAGACAATATTACAACTTGTAAAAACTGGATATTAAAATGCTAGAGTGATAATTTAGCTTAAATAACCATCTCCACGCTCTGACATGTATGCCTTCGACAGTTGTAGTTGGTGGTTTCTTTGGAGACGAAGGAAAGGGAAAAATAATTTCCTACCTTGCTTTGAAAGACAACCCTTCTATTGTTGTACGAGGAGGTGCAGGACCTAATGCAGGTCATACTGTCAAAGATGGTAATAAAACATACAAAATTCGAATGTTGCCAAGTGGATTTTTAAATAAAAAATCTAAAGTAATGATCGGACCAGGAGTAGTAATTAATCCAGATATTTTACTAAAAGAAATAAAAGATTTTGACGTTTCAAATAGAGCCTTTATTGACAAAAACTGTGGAATTATCGAACAACACCACCTAGATGAGGATTCTAAAGGAAGACTAAAGGAAACAATCGGTAGTACAGGTTCTGGAACAGGGCCTGCTAATGCCGAAAGAGCTATGCGAACTTTAAAGTTAGCAAAAGACATTAAATCACTTTCTGCCTACTTGGGAGATATTCCAACTGCAGTTAATACTGCTCTTGATTCTAATGAGAATGTTCTAGTGGAAGGTACGCAAGGAACTCATCTCTCCTTATGGCATGGCACTTATCCATATGTTACCTCAAAAGACGTTACCGCTTCAGCAATTTGTGCTGATATTGGCTTGGGCCCAAAGAAGGTTGATGAGGTTATGGTAATCTTCAAGTCGTACGTGACAAGGGTAGGCACAGGACCAATGGATAATGAACTCACGCCTGAGGAGACGTCAAAAAAAGGTTGGGCTGAAGTAGGCACTGTGACTGGTCGGCAGAGGCGTGCTGCAGAGTTTGACTTTGATTTGGCTAGGCAAGCCATAATGCTTAACAGCGCAAGCCAGATTGCCATTACTAAATTAGATGTTTTATTTCCTGACTGTGCGAATAAAACTTCATTTGATGCACTTGACAATGACGCAAAATCATTCATAAAAAAAATAGAAGAGAGCCTAAACGTTCCTGTTACACTCATAGGTACAGGACCAGATGTAAATGATGTAATTGACATTCGAAAATAATCTAGCCTCAATTTTTTTGTTTAAGTTTAATTTAGTTAATCTTTACAAAGAGTTGTGGACAAACTCCCTACATACATTCAAGTTGATTCACCATTAGAATTTTCACGACTAGTTTGTGCACTCGAACGAGTTCCACGTGTATCATTCCTTCATGAACACGAAGGTAAAGAAGTTCTTTCTGTTCAAATGGATTTACTTAAAGAAAAACCAATAATCTACTATACACCTGTAGATAACAAAGGGCACTATCTATGCTATGAAGTCAAATCAGGAAAGGAACTTTCCTCAGTAGTGAATTCAACATCAGACGCTGCTAGATTATATTCTCCCATAGTGAAAATAAAGACTCTTCCTAATAATCTAAAAGGAGGGAATGGTTCTGAGGAGAAATACCACCCAATTGAACTCGAAGATCTTGCCAGTCTTGCAAAACTGAGTTATGGCTTTGAGGATTCTCCATTTCCACTATTTACATTCCCATGCAATGGAAAATGGTTAATGGGGGTTTTCATGAATTTTAATGAAGAGGGGGCATCTTATTTTTGCCACGTAGTTTTGAATAAAAATCCAGAAAAACCATTCCTAAAATACTCTACAAATAATGGAACAGAACCATCATTTGTTGATAGTCCGCAAGAACACGGGTATTCATACATCAAAATAATAAAATTAAAAGAGACCCATCCTTTGGTCAACTATGGCGACCTTAAGAACTAGAATAAATAAAATAGCAAATAATAAAGGCAAAGTTATTCTTGCAAACGATTATTCTAATTATACAAGAAATTTAGAGGCAAAAACAATCAAAAACATTAAATCTTTAAACAAATTTCTTTGTGGAATAAAATTCAATTTTCATCTATTGTTACCCCTAGGATTTGACCAGATAAGTAAGATTAACAAACTTGCACACAAGTATGATCTTCAAACAATTGCAGACATTAAATTAAATGACATTGGTAATACAAATAAAATAACTCTCGAAAATCTTTGGAAGGC
>JBQTHA010000065.1:0-4021 GCA_052390375.1 Nitrosopumilaceae archaeon | reverse complement strand
ATGGGCTAAAGCATTTTGAAAATTCCAATCTAGACATTGTTCTAATTGATACTGCAGGCAGACACAAAGAAGAAAAAGATCTCTTAGATGAAATGACTCAGATTAACAAAGTTGCCGAACCTGATTTAGCCTTATTGGTAATAGATGGAACTATTGGCCAGCAGTGTTATTCTCAAGCAGAGGCATTTCACAAAATAGTCCCAGTAGGAGGAATTATTATTACAAAACTTGATAGTTCTGCAAAGGGGGGAGGTGCAATAGCTGCATCTGCAGCAACTGGTGCTCAAATAATGTACATTGGTACTGGCGAACGAATTGATGACCTAGAAAAATTTTCTCCAACTAGATTCGTGGGAAGGCTTCTTGGTATGGGTGATTTGCAAGCTCTTTTAGATTTAGCCAAAAGACTAGAGAGCGAAGCTGATGATGTACGTCTAAAGCGTATATCAAGTGGAAAAATGAACATGGATGATTTTTACTATCAACTAGAAGAAGTAACCAAAGTAGGTTCGCTCAAAGGATTATTGGATAGTATGCCAGGCTTTTCGGGAATGGTTAAAGAAGATCAGCTTGATCAAGTTGAAGGAAGAATGGAAAAATGGCGTTACATTATTCAAAGCATGAACAAGGAAGAAAAAGCAGATCCTGATCTTCTTAACGCATCACGAGTTAAAAGAATAGCAAGAGGTTCTGGATGGCCAGAGCATGAAGTCAAAGAACTTGTAAAAAATTATAATAATTCAAAAAATATGATGAAAGCCTCTAAAGGCAGACAGATGCAAGGGGCGCTTCGAAGAATGGGCTTAGGATAGAGCTTTTACTATAGTAATTTCAAATAATAATCATAATGTATTCACAACAAAAGGCCAAAATTACTAATAAAAATCTTGATCAATATCTATTACAAGCAAAAAAAATTCTTAACGAGTATGACCTTTGTGATTATTGCGCAGGTAGATTATTTGCAAAAAAAATGGGGCTGTCATCACATCAATTACTAGGGAAAAAAATTAAGAGCCTACTGCATTACAAGTCAACAAAAAATTGTTACATTTGTAAGGATATTCTTTCAAACCTAACGACAATTGTTAATAGAATACTAGAAAAATCCTCAGATTACGAATTTTCTACATTTGTAATTGGGGCAATTTTAAGACCCTCATTAACCGATAGAGACGATGTTATTAGATCAAAATTTAAGATGCAAGGAATTGACAGTGTAAAAACTGCAATAACTCAACAATTGGCAAAACAATTTGCAAAGAAAACTAAAACAAAGGTTGACTTTCTTTGCCCAGATCTGACTTTTACATTTAATTTCAAAAATGATTCATGTGAACTACAAGCAAGAACTTTGATCCTATCTGGAAGATATATAAAAAAAATACGTGGAATGCCACAGAAACAAACTCCTTGTACAAATTGTAAAGGAAGAGGCTGTCTTGAGTGTAATTATCATGGAATTTCCAAATTTACAAGTATTGAAGGAAAAATTTCCAAACTTTTATTTGAAAAATTTAATGGAACTCAAACAAAAATTACCTGGATTGGTGGTGAAGATAAAAATAGTCTTGTTTTAGGTAACGGACGACCTTTTTTTGCCAAGCTAATAAATCCAAAAAAAAGAAAAGTCAGCCTAGAAAAAAAATTTATTGAAGATGAAATAGAAATTCATAATCTTAAAATCATTTCTAAAATTCCTAAAGAGCCAATCCATTTTAAATCAACAATCAAATTATCAATCTTTACTGAAAAGAAATTAAATTCAAAAGATCTTACTTCTCTTAAAAGCCTCATAAAAACGCCAATAGTGATTTATGAAAAACCTAACAAACGCAATCAAAAATCTATTTACAGCGTTAAATTCAAAAAATCTTCTCCAAAATCCTTTTTATTTTGGATTACTGCTGACGGCGGACTTCCTATAAAGCGATTCGTAGAAGGTAATGACATTCAGCCTAATGTTGCTGAACTGATTGGACACAAATGTGGATGTAAAGAATTTGATTTCCATAAAATTGATCTGATAAATTTCTAAATTAATCCTAATCTATTATCAACCATTTTCTTCCATTATTCTATGTGGTACCTTTGAAGTGAGGGTACATTACTAGCCTGCCTCAAACTGTAGTTTCCCCTCACTTCGGAATTGAAGGATAACATAAACAAATAGAGTACTAAAAAAAGAGTTACTGAGAAATCGTCATAGCTTAGATTATATTTGATTCAGCTAGTTTTCGACTTTGTTCATTGGATCCGTTGATAAAAGTTAAGGAGGCACATCTAAAAGGAATTTTGCCTGACGATGTATTTGATTTAGTCATGAAACGATTCCCATTAGTTGTTTCAGGCATAGATAGAATAGAGAGCGCCTCAGGCATCAATTATCCAATTGCTTATGTAGACCCCTCATTAGTTATTTCGTCATCTAGTTCATATGATTACGGAATACTTTTTGCGCGAACCATTCCACTTATTTTTGAAAATCAACTACAAGTTGTAATACAGATCTCTGCTCCTCTTGTAGCATATGGTTTGAAAGGAACAATTCATGCGATTTTGGCACATGAATTTCTTCACTACCTGGATTTGATAAAAAAGGTATCTAAAATGGAATTGCTTTCCGATGAAATATCGGGAAATTTATTTGAAAATGTTTATGCAGATAGCACTAGACTTTTTGAACCAAGAGTAGTTTTTAATGATATAACGCTACTTTTGCATATTACGAAAAAATTTCCAGCGGGTTTTAAAGATTACAAACTAGAAGACAAGACTGTAAAGTTTTGGATTAAAAAAAATCTTCCATCAACTAACATCACAATGGATACTAACATAATTAAATTATCAACAGAAGCATTAGCCAAAATTAAACTTGATCCAATTCTCATAAGAAAGATGAAAGAATTAGAAGAAAAAAATACTAAAATTCGTAAGAAAAAATATTTTTAACTATTGTAAAAATTCTGTAAGGCCACATTTCCCACACGTTCGTCGGTTTTTATGTTCTGACATAAACACGCCTTTTCCACATCGAGAACAAACTTTACGGGTTTTTGTTGCTTTATCCCCATCAACTTTATAATATTTGTAAACATTTGGACTGGAGCCCTTCTTACCTGCCATTCTTAACTTTTCTCCTCAACAGGATTTGGTTCTTCTTTTGTCTCAACAGGATTTTCTTCTACTGCTGGATCTTCCAGTTTTTCCTTTTCAGCCTTGGCTTTTTCTAATCGCTTGAAAATTACAGGATTGATTTGACGTTTTGCAAGGTTTTCATCATCATATACATAAAATGTTCCAGTAATTGAGGGTCTCCCAGTTTGATTTTTCATGCTAATTGGAATGACTACCTTCCCATCAAGCTTGAATTGTTTTTTTACCATATCTATAGCATCAAGTTTTTTCAATTTACCACCAATACCGGCAAAAGTACAAGTAATCTCTCTTCTAGATAGAAATGAATTATTTACATCATTTACAGTTTCAATCATTGACATGTACCCAAATCCTTGCTATAGTTCATATAAATTTAATTGAAAATTACGAAGAAATTTAAGAAAATGAAACAATTCCACTTTATGGACCGCTTTATGCTTCATCTAAAAAACGAAAATTTTATTCCAAAACATGCTTCAGATCTTCTTCATCAGGCGCGTGACATTTGTTCAGGAATAGATGTTACTATAAGAGATGCTAGAGTTTCAAGAAAATATCTGGAATTTGATATCTCAGTTAAAAAAGAAAAATTAGACGAACTTGTACGAAAACTGAAGATCTTAGGAGAACTTGATCACGCCAAACCCGTTGTAGAAGAAAAAAAACCTAAAGAAGACTCTATCAAAGAAGGAATTTTTTATTTTAATAATGAAAGGTTTTGGGAGTGTCATGAGATTCTTGAAAGCGTTTGGAAAAACTGCTATGAGGGAGAAAGAGACCTTGTTCAAGGAATTATTCTAGTTGCTGCTGCACTAGTTCATTATCAGAAAAACGAAAACCAAATCTGCATTTCAATTCTAGG
>JBQTHA010000064.1:0-3657 GCA_052390375.1 Nitrosopumilaceae archaeon | reverse complement strand
GTAGGAGAAATTGATTCTGCAATCATCGATATGGAATGGGATGAAATACGCCAAAAGCGTTTGAACTAATCTGAAATTTTGTTCATTTTCTAATAGTTACTTTTGGGTAATCCTGTAGAGATTATACGGAATTATTGTCTATAATCCTTTATTGGTACCTATGATGTCCCAACTCTTTCCATCATCTTTGCTTCTGTAGACTTCTTGATACCCATCAGGAGAATAACCTGCCACATAGATTATTTTGTTTTGAACATCTACTGCAATAGAGGTTATAGTTAGGTCAGGATCACTTAGTGTTTCCCAACTCTTTCCAAAATCCAAAGTTCTTGAAAGACCAAATTGATTTGATGCATACAGAGTTTGGTTTTCATCAAACACTAAAGCAAGTATGTTAATTCCTTGATGTTCGTCAAGCAGAGTCCAGCTTTGTACACCATCACTTGATTGAAATATTCCCTTTCCCGTACCTGCAAACACTATCTGAGAATCAATTGGGGATATTGCAAGAGATGTAATATAATCTGGGTATTGCAATGTTTCCCAAGTTTCTCCAGCATCGACAGTCTTGAATAATCCGCGGGCACCACTATCAAATCCTATGATTATGTTGGGATCGCTTTTGCTAACTGACATTGCATGAAAATCAACCGGTGGTTCTAACACTTTTGAAACACTTTCCCAGCTTTGTCCGCCATCAATACTTTTAATCAGACCAGTATTGCCACCAGATGCGGGATGACCGCTTGCATAAAGCGGGACACCAGCAGCTACTGGTGCGTTAAATGCCATATAATCAGCTCGCACTACATCCACCTTGAATGGGGGATTTCCGTCATGGCTGTGATAAAAATCGCCATGTGTTGCTATATACAAAATGGTACGGTCAACAGGATCAATTCCTAAGCCATGGACGTGTCTCCAATCAACCGTTCTAGAAAAAGTGTGAACAGGGGAGTATGATTTTAGCTCAAGTGCACTTTGTACACCAATTATAGCAATTATCACAGATATTGCAACTGCAATTGAGATGAGTTTTTTATTACTTGGCAGCTTCATTTTCTAACCCCCTAACATTGCCCTCTTATGCTAATAACAGATGAATCTTTTTCCAAATTAATTCCAAAATTATAAAATTTCATTTCTGATTTTTAATTAACAGAATTCTTTTTGATATTAAAGGATAGAACTTTACAATTGTAAAATACTAGATTGATATATCAAAGACTCAGCCTAATGATGTGAAAACGATTATCTTAATTACGTTGATGATGCTTCCATTCATTTCGTTTAGTCAAGTGTTTGGAAACTCATTTTCTTTGGCAGTTCCGGATTCTTTGAATGCCATTCAATACCAAATGATGGGCAACATGATGCAAAAAATGTGTTCAATGATGAGCGAGATCCCAGAGGATGTGGTTGTAAAAGTTACATCTCCACAAGTTGTAGGAATCGACAAAAATGCTCATGTCACGATAGCGGTACTTGATAAAAAGACAGCAGAGCCTGCTGTAAATTCAAAGGTAATAGTTGTCATTGAAAAAGGAGCGCCAATGACAAGTATGGATATGATTGGTCCAATGTTTTTGGGAAAGGAATTAGGTGATGGCGAATATCAGATTGATTTTATTCTAGATGAGAAAGGATACTACACCGTACACACTCATGTCATCCCAGATGGCAAATCAATGCATTCGATGATGAAAAATCATTTGGATATTGGCTTAATAGCAAAGTGAAAAAGTGAACATTATGGATGACAAGGAACCAGAATCAATTTCGATTAAAAAATCAACCTACAACAAACTACTTGTTGGCTTGATAGTTGCAATAACGGTAGCTGCCTTTTTCGCAGGTTTTGGTTTAGGAACAGAAACGGGCAAGGACTCAAGTGATGAAGGTCCTACATCAGTAAAACAACCTCAATCGCAGTCAAGCCCTTCGTCTCAAATAATTTCAGTTTCTTTAGATGACGATCCTGTAAAGGGTGATCCTAGTGCTCCAATTACAATAGTCGAATTTTCTGACTTTCAATGTCCGTTCTGTGCAAGATTTTTTACTCAAACCTTACCACTGATTCAACAAAATTACATTGATACTGGGAAGGTAAAATTTGTGTATCGGGATTTCCCAATTCCAAGTATTCACCAAAATGCTATTCCAGCTGCTATAGCTGCCGAATGTGCTGATGATCAAGGAATGTTTTGGGAGTATCACGATAAAATATTTGAGAGCAAGCTTATATGGCAAGATCTTGATAACCAAAATGTAGTACGGACATTTGAAGAATTTGCAAAGGAACTAGGTTTAGATTCAGACACATTCAATACATGCCTTGAATCTGCCAAGTATTTGGATGAGGTGCAAAATGACTTGAATGATGGAGTATCTTATGGAGTAACTGGCACTCCAGGATTTTTTATAGGAAATGAAAAAATTGGGTATGGTATGGTTTCAGGAGCACAGCCTTATGCTACATTTCAGCAAGTATTTGATCAGCTACTAAAAGACTAGAAACTTCTCTGTTAATCTTTCCGGATAATCCTAGTAAGATTACCCAGAAATACACAATTTTGTCACGCACGACATTTGTGTTAGTTTGTGTTACAATCACGGAACATTTGTTCCGGTATGAATGAACCATATTTCCCAAGACAGGCGTTACAGTTTGTTACAGATTGTTTCAGACAAATGTCAGGCATGATTTGGAACAAAAATTCCACCACATACACGCACGACATTCCTAGGATATGTCGGAACATATGTCCGACACAAGATAGGACACAACAAGTCTAGCAGAAATTTTGTATTCTAGTAAGATTATCCGGATGGAATTGTTAAGATTTGGTACATTATATGATTAATACTGTTTGACAGACTCTGTTTGGTAACAAATCTAAATAGGAATCGAATTTGTGTAATCAGCATTACATAAACGAGTCTAAAATTAATCAAATAAGATATTACATCTTCTTTCTTGCAGCTCTTTCTACCATTCTTATGAGTTTCCTTTCATGATCCATATCTTCAAATTGTTTACCACTATTTTCGTATGTAGCCCATGTTTGTCCAGAAATGTCAGAAGGAGCTTTTGGGCTAGATTTTTCTTTGATAGGTAATACTCTAACACCCCAAGTTAATGCTACACCCATTTCAATCATAACATTCGGATTAAGATCTGAAGCCTCAAAGACCGCAATATCTGCACTGATTATGTCCCGAGCAATCTCATTAAAAAGATGTTCCCCATAACCTGCTTTCAATGGTAGGAAGTTTAATTCAACGTGAATAGCACCTGGAGTTTTATTATATTCTTCTACAGCATTTTCAAACATGGTTTTTACATTTTGTTTTAATTTTTCAGTATCGTAAAATTTTGATTAAAATTGAAAACCAAAAACAATATGAATTTTTTTTGATTCTGACTTTATTTCAGAAACAAATTCCCAATCCTTATCTGTAAAACCAAAAGGAGATCCAACAGGTGAAACTGGAATAGAAATTGATTTACTTTGAACTTCAGTTTTCTTTGTTTCTTTAGATAATCGTTGATATTCATATTTTCCTCTTGAATTAAGCGTAGCCCTAAAAAAAAGAAACGGAGCTGTTCCAAGAGCCTTTAACGTATCTACATAACCAGAATCTTCTAGAATTGAA
>JBQTHA010000063.1:0-7812 GCA_052390375.1 Nitrosopumilaceae archaeon | reverse complement strand
AGATACAAAAAGTTCCTATATTGTAAAAGCATTGGACCGGTTGTCTAGTGGCTAGGATGACGCCCTCACACGGCGTAAAGATGTAAAAATCTCGCTAAGGTCATGGGTTCAAATCCCATCCGGTCCAGTACAATTTTCAAAATGAAAGGTATAGAAGATGTTAGTTTTAAAATGATGTTATGCCAGAAGAATGTGGGCACTTTAATCAGAAAAAAGAGGGAGTAATTCCAAAAACCAAAGGGTGTGAAGAGTGTGAAAAAGAAAAAATGCCATGGGTAGCTATACGACAATGCTTAACATGCGGTCATGTAGGTTGTTGTGATTCTTCAGTTGGCCGTCACGCAACAAAGCACTTTGAGGAAACAGGGCACCCTGTAATGATTGCAGTACAAGATAACCCTTGGAAATGGTGCTATATCCACAAAGAATATTATTGATATTTCTAGGACATGTTATCTGAATTGATATGAACAAATACGAACTTGGAACATGGAATCTCAAAGGGTTAGTAGCCAACCCAAAAAGCTATGCATTTGAAAAACAAATTCAATTAGTTGAAAGAAAAGTAAAACAGTTTGAAAAAATCAAGTCAAAACTAAATCCAAAAATATCATCTAAGAAATTTCTTGAAATTTTACATGAATTAGAGGAACTTGATGAAAAAATGAGCATAATTGGGGGATATGCGTCTCTAACTTATTCAGTGGATACACAATCAGATGAAGCAACTTCATTACTTACTCGTATGACAAAACTTGGTTCTGAGATTTCGAATCGTACATTGTTTTTTGATTTGTGGTGGAAAAGAGGAATTGATGAAAAAAATGCAAAACGCCTAATCAAAGATGCTGGGGAACTCTCAGGATACCTAAAATACAAACGACTTCTTGCAAAATACTCCCTTAGCGAACCTGAAGAAAGAATAATCAATACACTTGATGTCACCGGAAGCACAGCTCTAATCAAGCTTTATGATAAAATAACAAACGCATTTGAATATGTTGTAAAGATTGAAGGTAAAAAAAGAAAGCTCACGCGTGAGCAACTCTCTACATATGTAAGAAGTACAAAATCAAAAACACGTGAGATAGCATACAAAGAACTTCTATCTAAATATTCAAAAAATAAAGGAGTGTTAGGTGAAATTTACCAAAATATAGTTCTAAACTGGAAAGATGAAGGGATAGAAATCAGAGGATTTACTTCTCCAATATCAATTCGTAATATTGCAAACGATGTGGATGACAAAACAATAAACTCTCTTTTGACAGTATGCAAAAAAAATGCACCGATTTTTCAGAATTTCTTTATACAAAAGGCAAAAATGCTGGGATTAAAAAAACTTCGAAGGTATGATCTATATGCACCATCTACTTCAAAAATTAAAGAAAAAAACTATCAGTATGACAAATCTGTAAAGCTTGTTTTTGAATCATTAGAAAAATTTAGTCCGAAACTATCTACCTTTGCAAAAAAAGTATTCATAGAGAAACATGTTGATTCTTCAATTAGACAAGGAAAGCGAGACGGTGCATTTTGTAGTACTTTAGCACCAAAAATTACACCATATGTGTTGGTTAATTTTGCAGGGAAATCAAAAGACATTTTTACAGTTGCACATGAGCTAGGTCATGCAGTACACAGTATGGCAGCCTCAGATAAATCAATTCTAGTATCTGATGCTCCACTACCTTTAGCAGAAACTGCATCTACTTTTTCTGAATTGCTTTTGTATGATAATTTGTCTGATAAAATTTCAGCAGATGAGAAAAAAATCATGCTTTCTGAAAAAATTGATGATTTGTATGCAACAATAATTAGACAGTCATTTTTTACATTATTTGAAATTGAAGCACATAAACAAATTGCTCAAAGTACTACAGTTGAGGAAATTTCAAAAACATATTCGCATAATCTAAAAGGGCAATTTGGAAATTCAGTTGATATATCTGATGATTTTGCATTAGAATGGAGTTGCATCCCACATTTTTTCCATACCCCTTTTTACTGCTATGCATATTCTTTTGGAAATTTGTTAGCTTTATCACTATTCCAACGATACAAAAAGGAGGGTCAAGATTTTGTTTCCTCATACATTAACATCTTGTCTGCGGGTGGATCAAAAAAACCAGAACTTTTACTAAATGAATATGGAATTGACATAAGTTCATCACGATTTTGGCAGGATGGATTTGATTATGTTCATGATCAAGTAAAACAGCTTTCTGCCTTGAACTAGAATAGAAAATTTTATTCAAAATTAAAAGTGACTGACAGTCATTAAACGCATCAGACTGTCAGTCTTCTCGTTTTGTTCCCCTTCGGTTTGAACCGATGTCAAAATGAAAAAGAAATATACTAAATTTAAACTTTTGAAAGCATTTTAGTTTGTTTGGCTATATAAAATTGGGTTGAATTACCCTAGATGTTGCAACAAAAAAGCAAAGTATCTTGTAACTTATGATTGTGGACCAGAAAAAAACCAAACAATTCTGGTGTGTGAAGAACACTATTCAGAAGAGCCATTTCATCGTTTTGTAATCAAAGTGGAAAAAATAGGATAGTAACCTTAATAATTTCAAACCAAATTGTGCTCCATGTGTATAGATTATTCATTTTAACATCTATTTCTCTCATAGTATTATTCAGCTCTGCTGAAGTTTATGCACAGGAACCAAAGCTAGCTACATTTCAGGAAACTGCTCAGCTGATAATTGATCAGAATATCTCAAATAATGTTACTGCAGCAATTTCTCTCCAGAGTACAAGCAATCAGGAAATTAGAGTTCCTACAGAACTTGTAAAAAAGATTCAAGAAACAGAAAAGATTCGATCAGTCATTGTAACTAGTGAAGAACAATGCGTTCTTGGGGTACCGTTTGATGAAAGTTGTATTATGATTAACATGGCAGTACAAGGAATTCCGGGTGGCATAAAGGCAATTCAAGATACA
Source organism: Nitrosopumilaceae archaeon (assembly GCA_052390375.1). Classification (GTDB taxonomy): domain Archaea; phylum Thermoproteota; class Nitrososphaeria; order Nitrososphaerales; family Nitrosopumilaceae; genus CSP1-1. Next base: position 4,859 of record JBQTHA010000063.1, on the reverse strand, counting down.
GGACGAAAAATTGGAGATTCATTAATTGGTGACATTAATGATGCATTTGATACTAATGCAGAATTCCATTCCGTCTTTATACATCAAAAAGATGAAACTGGTAAAGCATTAGAAACATCCGGAGTTATCTCTGGGGAAGGTACGTTTTCTGCAGTTTATACTATGCCTCGTGAAGATGTTAAAACATTTTATGAAAAGTTCTCAACTATTTTGCTTCCTACAGAGATTAGAGAGTCTGGGGGATTTTATGATCTTGCAAAGAAGTTATCTGAACAACAAGATGCTAGGATGACATTATCAATAATTCCACAAAACGGAATTTCACTTTTTCAGCTGAAACTATCTATTGATTATCCAAATTCTGCAACAGGAATAAAAAATATCAGTCCGCTTGAATTTTTTAAGACTAATGATCTAAAACGCTCAGATTATTTTTCAAAGGATTTCTATCCACTAAATTCTCTTCTAAAGGTTATTTTACTATCACCAGAGCCACTTAAAGTAAGTAATCTGAATACCAAAATTGTACCTGATGTGATTAAAGATGGTGAACGTTTACCAGAATTTACAACTGATGGTTGGTTTTTTGAACAAGAGTCTGGAGAAAAAATTGATGCTACATATCTTTTTGGAAAAAAATTTTCGGTTAGTAAAGATGATCTTATTTTCACAGTAATTTCCGTGAACAGTACTAGTGGTAATGAAATAAACACACCATCAAATACAACAAATATGGATTCTCTTCAGATTGTAATTTTAGTTGGTATAGTTATGGCAGCAATTGGAGCCTCAATTTATTACATGAAAGGATTTAGAGCAAAACATTAGACGAGTAATACTGCTGCAGCAAAAACTGTAGTCCAGCGTCCTTGTTTATCCCCTATTGCAGTCTGAGTAACGTTTGCCGTTTTGTAGATCTCACCAGAGATAGTCCACTGTTGTCTTTTCTCATCCCAGCTTTTATCAATATCAAACGGAATACCAAGTGATGAGGCAAGCATTTGAGCTGCAATATCTTCAGCATAGTCTCCTGCTTCCTTTTCTGTTTGTCCAAAGGAATCATATTCTGAAAGATATCCATAATGTTCTGCATCTTTTGGTTGTGCAATTCCAACTGAGGCTGCAGTTAATCTGTGGGGTTCTTGTGTTTGGTTCTTTGAATAAATTGTAAAAAGAATCTGTCCAGGATTGATTAGCTTGAGTCCTTCATTTTTTGAGATAAGTTTTGCCTGAGGCGGAAATATACTTGATATCAAAACTAAATTGGTTCCAGCAATTCCAGCATCTCTTAGGGCAAATTCAAAACTAGTTAATCTGTCCTCGTGAACTCCTTTTCCTTTGGTAAGAAATAGTTTCTTGGGAACTAGGTCTAACAATTCTTCAGTTTTTCAAAGGTTTTGATATTTATAGTTTGATTATTGCAAAAATTTCTAGTCAAAGCTGTTTAAGAGAATTTGCAATTTCTTGTCCATGTTTTTCTACATAAATATCCCGGAAGATTTTCTTGATTACTCCTTGTTTATCTATAATGAATGTCGAGCGTTTTGCTAATCCGATAATGTTTAGTCCGGCATACTTTTTGCAGATCTCCTTTGTTGGGTCACTTAGATGCAAATATGGAATATTATATACATCTACAAACTTTTTCTGTTCCTCTACTGTGTCAATTGATATTGCAAACAAAACAGCGTCTCTAGATACAATATCAGAGTAAGATGAGACTACGCTTTGAGCCATCTTGAAGACTTTTTTTGATGTACATGCAAAAAGATGGTTTTTTGGATAAAAACATAAAACAACATTTTTTTTGTTTTTAAATGACTCTAAACGGATAATGCTTCCATCATTTGCTTTCAGCTCAAAATCAGGAGCAGTATCCCCTTCTTGCATGGCTAATTGTACCTCATTCACCCATATGACTATTTAGCAAACAAGATTATAGTGCAATTTTTAGGAACTAGTATATTTATAACATCAATCTGACTTTTTGTTGCTTTGGATCTTGAATTTTTTCAATCAGAGGCTTTTGTTATTGGATACTATGTGTTGACGGTTTCAGCCTCCATGCTATTGATAAAAGAGACAAAAAAACGATGGCGTGATCTCATAGACGGCAAAAATTCTATGATATTTGCACCAATTTCATTTGGAATAATTCTTGCTTATGTTTTACTTGCTTTTGATTTTTTTGAATCAATTCCAATTCTAAATTGGAGCTGGTTGGGCTACAACATTGCGTTTGGGCCATTTGCAGACCAAGGATTATGGGGAGTTTTACCGTTTATTCCACTATTGCTTTACATGTTTATTCACATAAACTATGTAGAAGAGCTTTATTTTAGAAAATCAAAAAAGATAGTAATAGTTTGGGCACTAATCCATATAGCAATGGGAGTCAAGATTCACATGGCAATTATGCTAATACCGATTGGATTTTTGTTCAAATATATTTATGATAAAAAAGGATTAAACCACGCTTATGCTATGCACTTTGCAACAAACATTATGGTCGTAATTACTCTATTCCTTTCTTTTATCCCGTAAGTTTGGTTCTTGAGTAAAGAAAACCCAACCTAAAAAACCACCAAGACAGATATTAATAACACCCATAAATGTAATAAAAAACGAAACTTGTGAATGTGTAGATAATCCCATTATAATTCCCATAGATCCAGTTCCAAAAAATAAGAGCATCAGAACTTTAAGCTTATGTGGCTTTACGTATTTCATCGATGTTGCTCAATGTTATATGGTATTAAAGATTGATTATTTTTTAGCATACGAAAAAACTTGTAACTTGCTTTTAGAGAACATTTTAAACCGTCTATCTTTTTTGTACCTTATGCCAATGTAGCTCAGCCTGGCTAGAGCATTCGCCTTGTAAGCGAAAGGTCGCGAGTCCAACTCTCGCCATTGGCTCTTTTAGTTCATTTCTTCATCAAAAAAGCTCGTTAATTTTTAACAAGGGTTTATTAGACGTGAAATGGTCAATGAATTTATCGGAAATAATGATGGATAGGCAATGAGCTTTTTCTGTCATTGCTAAAGATGAAAAAAAATGACTACATTTGATGAATTAGGGATAAAAAAATCCATTTTAGATGGACTAAAAGAAATTGGCTTCAAGGAGGCATTTCCAATTCAAGTAGCAACTATACCTGTTTTGCTCTCTGGAAGAGATGTAGTAGGACAAGCACATACTGGAACAGGAAAGACTGCGGCATTTTCTATTTCTATGTTACAGAAAATTATCCCTAATGGAGGAATTCAGGGATTAGTAATTGCTCCAACAAGGGAGCTTGCAATTCAAATCACAGAGGAGATAAGAAAATTAGCTAAACATACAGGTATCAAGGCGGCAACGGTCTATGGTGGACAAGGAATGGGGCTGCAGCTAGACCAACTTAGAAGAGGATCTGAAATTGTTGTTGCAACCCCAGGTAGATTAATTGACCATTTGAAGAGAGGTTCAATTAAACTCAATCAGGTAGGCCATGTTGTACTTGATGAAGCAGACACTATGTTAGATATGGGATTTATTGAAGACATTGAATTTATCTTGGATCTTACTCCTAAACAAAAGGTCATGTCGCTATTTTCTGCAACCATGCCTCCTGCAATTTTGAGATTAGCTGAAAATTACCTAAATGATCCAAAACAATTCCTACTTGATGCAGATGATCTAAGTGGAGAGGGCATATCTCAGGCCTTTTTAGTAATTAAAGACAGAGACAAACTAAAATACTTGATAGATTTTATTGAAGAAAATAAAAAAGGTCAAACCATAGTTTTTTGTTCGACAAAACATAGGACAAGAGATGTAGCACGAAGTCTTGAAAGAAGCAATTACAACGTTGTGGCAATTGAAGGAGATATGTCACAGCATAGACGTGAAAAATCAATGTCTCAATTCCGACGTGGAAAGGCTGACATTCTTGTTGCAACCGATGTTGCAGCCAGAGGGATAGACGTACCAGAAGTTGCACTTGTGGTAAATTTTGATGTTCCAAATCAAGAGATGATGTATTTTCATAGAATAGGAAGAACTGCAAGAGCAGGTGCAATAGGAAGAGCAATTACTCTAGTGTCATATTCTTCAATCGGAGATTGGAAAGTAATAAAACAACAAACAAAAGTTGTGATGACTGATTTGAATGAACAGATGGGAATAGAGATCAACATTCCAGATCCGCTAAAAAGACAAATTGGTCCTCGTAGAATGGGGTATCAAAGATCATCTTATGGGCAAAGAAGAGGTCGTTCATCTGGGTCAAGTCATAGGTCTGCTCGGGACCAATATGATAGAAGAAACAAACCAGGCGATAGACGCCGTGAGGGTGGTGGAAAAAGTTACTACGGTTTGAGAAGCAGATGGTAATTTCTTATTTCTTAGAAAACAAAAAGCACAAGTTTAAAAAAAAGAGTGTGTAAATACTGTAATGCATATGGGATATGTTTTATTAAATTGCGACCTAGGAGCTGAAGAATATATTGTTGAGGAACTCAAACATATTCCAGAAGTAAAAAAGGCATATCTTACATTTGGGGCCTATGATATTATAGCAGAAGTTCATGCCCCTACTCAAGAAGATTTTGAAAAAACCGTTGGAAATAAGATTAGACGTCTTGCACGTGTAGTCAGTACAATGACTCTAAACATAGTCAATCCCGAATGATTGTTATATAAGAAAATAAATTTTTAACAAGTTGGAAAAAATTGATTATACTGGAATTGTCTGGGCAATTAATCACAATAATCCTGAACCACTAGTTGAACACTCTTTAAAAAAATTACAAGCCTATGGTATAAAAAAAGAGGATATTGTATTAACTGATGCTCCAGAAAACGTTAAGGTTGG
>JBQTHA010000062.1:0-6096 GCA_052390375.1 Nitrosopumilaceae archaeon | reverse complement strand
CATCTAAAAATTTACTAAACTTGTTACATATTTAGATTCTCATAATATTATGATAGAATTTTATAGTACGGATCAACTGGGATGAAATATTGAGTAAAATTAAGAATCCAAAACTTGCAAAACAGGGGCAACTTTCCTACGAGTGGGCAAGAAGCCATATGCAGATCCTAGACAATACCTTGAATCGTTTAAAAAAATCCAAACCTCTTAAAGGAGTAACCTTAGGATTTTGTTTGCACATTACCAAAGAAACCGCCGTCTTGTTAATGGGAGCAAAAGAGCTCGGTGCAAATGTTGCTGCCTGTGGAGGAAACCCACTAACTACACAAGATGATATCGCTGCATTTCTGGCATCACAAGGAATTCACATGTATGCATGGGCTGGTCAAACAGCAAAAGAATATGATTGGTGCATTCAACAAGTTCTCAATCATAAACCACAAATTCTTACTGACGATGGTTCTGATTTGAACATCAAAGCTCACTTTGGAAAACAAAATCAATCATTGAAGATCTTAGGTGCCACAGAAGAAACTACAGCAGGTGTTAATAGAATAAAAGCAGTTGAAAAACAAGGAAAACTTCGTTATCCTGTTATCTCAGTTAATGACGCAGATACCAAACACATGTTTGATAATAGATATGGCACTGGACAGAGTACCATTGACGGTTATCTTAGAGCAATGAATCTACTGTTTGCCTCAAAACGTGTTGTAGTTGTTGGGTATGGTTGGGTAGGTAAAGGAGTTGCAGCACGTTCGCATGGAATGGGTTCAAAAGTTATTGTTACTGAAGTAGACCCAGTGAAAGCACTTGAGGCTCATATGGATGGCTATGAAGTAATTCCTATGGCAGAAGCTGCAAAAATTGGTGATATTTACATAACTTGTACTGGAATGACTAGTGTAATTAGAAAAGAGCATCTATTGAAAATGAAAGATGGTGCAATTGTTGGAAACGTGGGTCACTTTGATGTTGAAGTCGATGCTGATTTTTTACTTAAAAAATCAAAATCAGTTAGAGAAATTCGTCCAAATTTAGATGAATGCACTCTAACTAATGGCAAGAAAATCTATCTTATTGGCAAAGGCAGAATTGCAAATCTAGTTGCTGCAGAGGGACATCCAGCCGAGGTTATGGCTCAGTCATTTTCAAACCAACTTGGTTCAATTCTATACATACTTAAAAATCATAAAAAGATGGCAAATAAAGTCATTCCAGTTCCAAAAGAAATTGATAGACAAATTGCATTTGATGCATTAAAAGCAATGAATGTAAAAATAGACAAGCTCACAAACGAGCAACTCAGATATATGAATAGTTGGAACTAAATGGAACAGCTAATCGCTATCTAAAACTCGTAACTGATAATCTAGATCAACAAGTGCATAAACAGTTTATTTAATGAATTTTTATCCAAGACAAGGTTCCGTACTGATAACTCTCAAGCTCGTGCCTTTGAACAATTCTCGTTCAGTACGGAGCACTTTTTAGGTTATACTTAAGTTAGTTAATATTCAGAAATGCAGTATCATGAGGGATAAAGCAATCATTACAAGCGCCCTCCCATATTCCAATGGGGAGATCCATTTAGGACATGTTGCGTCAACCTATTTGCCTGCTGACGTTACAACTAGATTTCTTAGGCAAAAAGGTGTTGAGGCATATTATATTTGTGCATCAGATGATTATGGGACACCGATTCTAATTCAATCTGAGAAGGAAGGAAAGAGTCCAGAAGAATATGTTGCCTACTGGAATAAACGTGATTTTGAAGATTTTTCTGCATTTAACATTGCGTTTGATCTTTTCTACAAAACCAGCTCTAAAGAAAACATTGCCTTTGTTCAAAATGTTTTCAAAAAATTGCAAGATGCAGGACATATTTACGAATCAGAAATCATCCAATTCTATTGTAATAACGATAAAAAATTTCTTCCAGACCGCTATGTAATAGGAACTTGTCCTTATTGCAAAGCAGAAGCCCAGTATTCAGATTTATGTGAAAAATGTGGTCGTGTTCCAGAAGAAATTGAAAACCCCCACTGTTCTATTTGCGGCCAAACTCCTGTAAAAGAAAAAACCAAACATTATTTTTTTAAGCTGAAAAATTTTTCAGAACAACTTACCAAATATCTTGATAATGCACCATATCTTCAAAAAGATGTAAAAAAATATGTTCAAAATTGGATAAACTCTGGATTAATTGACTGGGATATTACTCGTGATATTTCTTGGGGAGTTCCCATACCTGGTTCTCAAGGACAGGTATTTTATGGCTGGTTTGATAATCATCTAGCTTACATCTCATCTGCTTTGAAGTTTCTTAATGATAAAGGAATTGATGGCAAAGAGTTCTGGAATTCAGCCGATGTTTATCATTTTATTGGCAAAGACATTGTTTACCATCACTATTTGTTTTTACCTGCAATGCGCATTGGAATTGGAGAAGAATACAAACTTCCTGATTATATCCCTACTAGAGGACATCTTACATTACAATCAAAAAAGATTTCAAAAAGCAGAAACTGGTATATTGGCCTAAAAGAATTTCTTAAATATTATCCTACGGATTATTTGAGATTTTATCTAATTGCCATCAATCCATATTCCCAAGATGACATTAATTTTGATTGGGATGAATTTGCTACGAAAATTAATTCAGAGCTTATAGGTAATTTAGGGAACTTTGTTAACAGAGCATTAGGATTTACAAAAAAGAGTTTTGGTGGTAAAATTCCAACTGTGGAAGACCCTGATCAATTAGATAAAGATGCGCAAGAAAAGATTCAAAATTTTTCTCAAGAATTAGGTAGTTTGATGGAGCAAAATCATTTGGATAGGGCGCTAAAAAAAATCCTAGAATTTTCTGCTCACTTTAACCAATATTTTCAACATAAGGAACCTTGGAAAAATGGAAAAGGAACCAATACCTGTGTTTATCTTTCAGCTAACGCTGTGCGTAGTATTGCCATAGCCCTATACCCGTTTATTCCTGAATCTGCTCAAAAAATCTGGATTCAACTGGGAATGGAAGGTAATGTTTCAGAACAAAGTTGGGATTCAATGTCTAAATTATCAATCAAAGACGGACATGTTCTAGGATCTCCATCTCCAATATTTGTAAAGGTAGAAGAATCTGATATTGAAAAACATAAGAAAAAGTTAGGAAATAAAAATTAGCTTGAAAACAAAAAACATTCTAAGGATTTCTACAAGGGGTTATTATGATGTATCTAGTGGGAAAAAAATCAAAAACAATTCATATTATCTTTACCCGAAAAAAAGTTTTCAAACCTTATCAGGAAAAAAGGAAATCGTAATCATAATTCATGGACTTCGTAATGATAAAGCAGGTGCAAATCAGAAGTTTATGATTGCAAAAAAACGACTAAAGCAATTAGGATACGTTTATCCAGTCATAGGATATAGTTATGATTCTAATACCAAAGGTGCACACATGGAAAAATCTGCATTAAAGGCACTTCGTGTTGGTCAGAAAATAGCCAGAGAAAATGGATACAACCTTTCAAAATTTATAATTGATTTTAAGAAAAAAAATCCAAATACAAAGATTAGATTAATCGGTCATTCACTTGGCACTGAAGTCATTTTGAGTGCAATCAAAAAACTAGCATATAGTTCTAAAAATCAAGGTATTGTGGAGAGTGTTTATTTTTTTGGTTCATCCCTCCCGAATGATATCCTTGGAATTAAAAAATATGGAACGCTCTTACAAAAAATTGTTCAAAATAGAGTTAAAAATTACTACAGTCCAATTGATGAAGTTTTAAAACAATCGCATAACGACGGTTCAGTAAAAAACCCTTTAGGATACCTTGGAATTACAGGTAAAACAATACCAAAAATTATTCAAATTAGAGTTTATCCAAAAAATCATAGGTTTGTAAGCTACGTAGCTATGTTGAAATCATTTCCATAATCTATTGAATAAAACCAACGCTTAAAATGAAATCAATCAATACATAAAAAACATGGTCAAGTCTGTTAACTTTGTAGTATTAGGTGAACAATCAATTGCCAATGATTTTGGTAAAAAAGGAACCTCTACAGATATGACTTTATTTGATAAAAAAGAATCTGATATAATTAGAACCTGGATTGCGCCAAATGGATTTCCTGATAAAATACAACCATTATTTCAAGCAATTAACCTAGCAGAATATGTAATATTCTATGTTGGTTCATTGGACAAGTTTACTGGAGAACAAATAATCGCATTAGATGTGTTAAAGCGAAAAGAAGGAATTATCAGCCATACATATGAAGTGGATGAAAATAGATTGTCTGCTATGATTAAAGGCACAGTTTTAGAACATTACAAACGTGTTTCATCTCCTGATATCAAACAAGAAATTAACAAACTAGAACCTATAACAAACGAAGGAAAAACCAAAATTGTAATTGATCATTGCTTTGATGTCAAAGGAGTTGGTACTGTAGTGTTAGGAAAAGTAACTCAAGGAAAGGTAAAGCAATACGATAATCTAAAATTATTTCCTAATGGAGCAGATGTTATGATAAAATCAATTCAAATGCATGATGATCCTGTAGAAGAAGCAACATCTCCAGCACGAGTAGGGCTGTCAGTAAAAGGCATCACAGTCGACGATGTAAATAGAGGAGATTATTTGTGCCAAGATGATTCACAAAACATCCAGTCTGAGATAGAACTTGACTTTACACAAAACCCTTTCTACAAAAATACAATATCAGAAAACCAGATGTGCCTTATAAGTATTGGAATGCAAATCAAAGCTGCAAAATTCAAATCAATCAAACCCTTTACATTGCAACTCGACAAGCCTGTTGTCTGCGATAAAAACGAAATCTGTATTATTTTAAAACCTGAATCTCCTACTGTCAGAATCCTTGGCAGTGGGAAGATTTTGTAGGGTTTTTACCAATCTGGAACTCTTTACTAGCATAATTTTCCCTCCTCCTTTAGTAAAATAATGACTTTTGTTCCTTAATGAGGCAGAAATCAAGAATTCTCTTTGCAATAGTAATTGCATTGACAGTAGGAGTAGCTACGTCAATTACTTTGGCTTTTGCAGATGAGGATAAAAATTCATCAAATCCTCTGAGTATGATTTTTAGTTTTTTCCAGGAATTAAAATATGGTCTAATACCAGACAAAATGCCTTCACTAACTCCAGAAATAAATTCGGCGGCAATTATTTTTCAACTCAAAGATGAAGTTGAAGATCTAAAATCTAGATTAAATTCTCTTGAAAACCCTGCAAAAATTTATTCTACTGAACTCCATCCCGTAACTGATATTGATTGTAGTAGTCGTAATATGGTTGAAGCATTTCTAAGTGGTTGGTGTCCACATCAGAGTAGAAGTATTTACTTTATTGAAGATGTTCGTATCCAAAAAGAATCAGTTATTGCAATTACGCTTGACCAAAAATATGATGGTGAAATGGCAGAACAAAGTGTTTGTGCAGTCATAAACCAGGATGTATTTAATTTTAGCTTTCAAGATGAAAAAACAGGAAAGATAAAACTACTTGAAGACTTGCATGGATTTATTATGAAATGTGATCAAGGTCCCATGGATAATCATTCTGTATTGAAATATACGATTATCAATACCTAAACAGAACTTACACAGTTAATTAAATCAAAATTTATCTAAATATATGCGCGGTTTAATGATGGGAAGATTTCAACCATTTCATTTAGGTCACTTAGAGCTAGTCAAACAAATTCTAATTGACTGTGATGAAATAATAATTGCCCTTACTGGTTCGCAATTCAATTACATTGAAAAAGATCCTTTCACATCTGGCGAAAGAATAGAAATGATTCATCAAACATTAAAAGAAAATAATATTGATCTTGCCAGATGCTATATTATTGCAGTTGAAAACCAATTCAATGTAGCAACCTGGACATCCTATCTGAAATCTTCTCTGCCACATTTTGACAAGGTATACAGTGGTAATGATTATGTTATAATGCTATTAGGAGATTTTGGATACAAAGTAGTTTCTCCTAAATTCCTAGATAGAACCCAGTATAATGCTACAAAAATAAGACAAATGATAGGAAATGATAAAGATTGGG
>JBQTHA010000061.1:0-38217 GCA_052390375.1 Nitrosopumilaceae archaeon | reverse complement strand
GAATCCATAAAATTTAACCCCATTAGATTTGCGGCATAAAATACTGCACCCAATGTTGAAAACAAGCCAAGTGTTCCTATTCCGATAGATATTTTTCCAATAGATCGGATTTTTGCATAAGGAAATTCTATTCCTATAACAAAAAGTAACAAGATTACACCAATTTCAGAAAAAAGATTCAAAGCTGTAATGTCAGAAAGAATTCCTACTCCTGTAATTCCTGTAGATGGGGGTCCTTCCTCTGGTAGAAACCATGTCCATAATGGAGAAAGAGGCCCAATTAGCATCCCTGCAAACAGATATCCAATGACTAGTGGTTGTCTAATTTTGAAAAAAGCAAGTGTAACAATTGCTGCTAGGATCATAATTATTGCAAGGTCTGTTACAAAGTTTGTGTGAGGAAGCTGAAATGGATTAATTTTATCTATAAAACTGAAAAGCCCTTCATTTATGGAATTTTGAAAGCCGTTTTGTACTTCAGCTTGTAGGAAAAAATTTTCCATCTGATCGTAGTATGTGATTTCATTTAAAAACAGTTTTATTCCATTAGAAATTCTTCTGGCAATCCATATACTAGAATCAGTTTTAATTATACCAGATGAGAGTAACTTGTCCTCTTCACAGAGATATTGAACTAATTCACACTAAATTGCCAAATGGAGAAACCAAAGAGTACTGCCCCAGATGCGAAGAACTGTTTGGAGAAAAGATATGAGGTTAATCTTACTCTATGAAGCCTTTAGATGTTTTTTTAACGATTCTAGCTTTTCTTCAAGCTTAGAGTCCTTATCTTTTCTTGAATCAATTTTAAGAACAACTTCTACTCTTTGAACACCTAAATTATGAATTGCTTCAGTTATTCTTTTTGAGGCCTCAAAAATTTTATCAATGTTTTTAGCTTCAAGCAACGTTCCCATAGGATTGACTTCATAACGTACTCCCTCTAGATTTTGAATGGCTTCTACCCCTTTGGCAATGTAAAAACTTGCACTTGTTGTGTTTGTCCCCATGGGATATACACTAACTTCTGCGTGTATCAACAGTAATGTTTTCTAATTTTCGTTATAATAATCATAGGGGCTACAAAATACATTCCAATATTTAGCAAAATAACTCCAACTCCATAACCTAGTATCTCTTCTTCAGAATCCATATCAACATAATTTAGAATTGAAATAGAGGATATCATTGGAGTTATTGCAATCTTTACAGCTTCTTTGAATACTGGATTTTGTCTTTCCCAATCTGCTATTGAAGGACTAAATGAATAATAGAATTCATTAAATTCTACCATAAATGTAGAACCAAATTTTGTTTTTAAGAGGGAATTATCACGTAGTTCTCTTAATTGTTGTACTTGAGAAGATAGTTCTGAACCATATGTTGCAGTTGCAATAAGGCATCCACCTCCATCAATATTTGGATCAGTTAAACTGAGTAAATTTTTTGGAATAATTTTATAAATTGCACCATCACTCAATGATATTACATATAGAAAACCATCCGGCCCTCTTTCAACATCTGAAATACATCCAAAACCAGTACCTACTATAATCTCGTCCATGGTTTCATTTCTGTTAATTACATTATCTTTAAGCCAAGAATTAGTAAATTCAAATCCATTTCTTTCCTTATTTAATTCAAATTTGTAAAGATTGCCATAATTACAATCACCTACAAAAAGTGAGTTGTCATAATTAGGAGTTTCTTGAAATTTTGTAAATGCGAGTCCTGTAGGTGCAATAGGTTTTTCCCAGCTAAATTCTGGATCATCATAAACGTAATCCTCATAGCCTGGAAGATTTGATAATTGGGACTCTGTTGCAGGGCCCATTATAGCTATCCAGCCACTGTTAAATTTTTCTTGGACCAAATTGATTTCATCAAAATCATCATCTCCATTTTCAGTATCCCATAAATTTCCGGTATCTGGATCCACTGCAAGACCAAAACTGTTTCGAATTCCCATAGCATAGTATGGACCTTCTGATTCCACTTGCAAAATTACTCCATTATCCCTCATGGCGACATCAGAATCTTTTAACAATTCCAGAGGTTTGTTTTGAAGAAGACCATATCGTCCTGTGTCGCCAATTACTGCATACACTTTATCGTCTAATCCTGCAACCATAGCTCCACCATTGTGAAAGTCAGCTGAAGGTAGTTCTTTTAATAAAATGGGATTTATCAAGGCACTTCCATCCCACTCATATTTGTAAATTCGATTTCCCAATGGTTTGCCCCCATCTGCATTTGCTTCTGTGAAATAAAGATAAACTAAAGAATCAACGCTAGCAATACCCAACATGCCTCGCTCCCCAATTGAATTTACAGATACATCAAGTACAGGTTTTGCTTGTAAAACTCCATCTTTAATTAAACGAACCACTCCATCACTTTTTTGCAAAATTAAGATATCATCTCCAACAAAAGTCATTGTAGTTACTGAACAACACAATCCACTTACATATTTTTCAACAGCCAGGTCTTGAACAGTTAAAACTGGATCACTAAACGCGTTAGGAATCATCAACATAAAGAAAAACACACTTGACAAAATAGGAAGAATGAAAAATTTTCCCATTAGATCCGTATTACTGTGTCAAAGTTAAGCATTTAGATTATCTAGGTGCTAAATTTTCTTGAATACTAGTATTATTCCTACTTGACCCATAAACAATATAGTTATATTTTATATTTAGAAATTGATATAATAGATTTTGAAACCATTGGAATTAACAAGAAAAAAATTTTTAGTAACTAATGTAGTGATTTCTTTGTTTTTTATTATTTCATTTCTACCGGTAAACGCCATTACAGTTTTTTCTGTACAGCAAAATGAAGAACACATTCATTTTGTGGCATTTGAGACTTCTCCACGAGAACAGTTTTCAAATAATGTTGCATTGGAATCCATAAAATGCTCAGAAGGCTTTGAGCTAATCATGAAAAAATCAAATGGAATGCCAGCATGCGTGAAACCTACAACATATCCTATTTTGATTGAACGTGGATGGGGAATCCATATTTTGCCTGATTACACTGCAGAAGATAATAATTCTGAGATATTTCCATTAGGTCAGTATGAGATAAAGACAAACTCTGTAAACTATTTTCAAAAAGCAAATGGATATCTTGCACAGCCAGATGCTGATGGAAGCTTTCCGGGAATCATTATGATTCACGAGTTTTGGGGTGTAAATGATAACATAAAAGACATGGCTGAAAAGCTTGCCTCACATGGATATGTTGTATTTGCTGTTGACTTGTATGACGGTCAGGTTGCCTTGACCTCAGATGAGGCAAGAGAGCTTCGAGCCTCCTTTGAGCAGCAATACTGGAATGACAACATGAACACTGCAGTGACATATCTTGAAGAAAACTTTGGATCACAACTGATTGGCTCAATTGGATGGTGCTTTGGCGGAGGACAGTCACTTAATCTTGCTCTAAATAATGATGACATAGATGCCACTGTAATTTACTATGGGCAGCTAGTAACAGACAAGGAAACACTTTCAAAAATTAACTGGCCTGTACTTGGAATATTTGCAGCACTGGATCAGGGGATTCCACCTGAACAGGTAAATGAGTTTGAATCTACACTTGATGAGCTAGAAATAAAAAATGAAATCCACATTTATCCTGATGTAAATCATGCATTTGCCAACCCGTCTGGAGACAGATATGCTCCTGATGCAGCAAAGGATGCATGGGAAAAGACTCTGACATTTTTTGATGCCAACTTGAAGTAGGTTAGATTACCCACTATAAAGTAGAATTGATATTAAGAAAAAATTGTATTTGCAAGATTAAATGTTGCAGAAGTGAAGACTGGAAATCTATGGCATTATTTTTGGGGAGCATAGACACGAAGTGCTATAATGAATACTAGAACCATAACTACCTATACTAACTATCGTGGCGCGAAGAGCATGGGAGTCCAGGATCCACTTCTGCAGATTCAACATTGTATTATAGTCCAGTTATTATTTAGGGGATGCTGAACAATGTTAATCAATTTATTTTAAGCAATTTGAGATTATTTGAATAAGAGCTCAAATGTCAATAAAAAATGTACATCAAAAAGTTAACAAAACTTCAAATCTATTTGGATTAAATTTTTTAACTACCAAGAATGGTTCGTTATTTTTGAAATTCATTAAACCTATGCCTTTACCACCGTATTCAAATTGCTTAAAATGAATTGGTTAACAATGTTAATCATCCCCTAAATATTGCCTAATAGTTTTCAATTCATTGGCAAAGAATAAGCAAAAAACCAAGATACTTCCAAAGAAAGGTACACTGTTTGGATTTGGAATTGGAATGGTAATTGTAGTTGCCATTGGCTATTTTGCTGTTGTTTCGATGATTCCTGTAAATGGCGACTTTCCAGTATTTGCTGCACCTACCAATATTTACATAAAAACGATTTCAACTGAGGATGGCAGTAGCGTTTTTGCATCCCAATCGATAAAAGGCGGCAAGACAGGTGGTGGCCCAAGTGGCAGCCACTATCCAACATTGGTTGTAAGTAAAGGAAATTTAGTCTCAATTCATTTTATTAATGAAGATACTGCTGGAGCAGTCAATTATAATCACAAACACAATTTGAACATAGATGAGTTTAATGTTCATTCAAATGATCTAGATCATCGAGAGGCACAGACAATTACGTTTCTTGCAGACAAGCAAGGAACATTTGATTATTATGATTCTATTCATTCTGAAATGAGAGGAAGTATTGTTGTACAATGAAATGTTTTTTATCTGGTTGGGTTTTGAAAAGGAGAGGGGCTAAAGTTTGACAGAATATTCTAGCTCAGACGTTTTAGGAACAATTGATTATATCATTGGAAAAATCCAAAATCTGAGAAAAATTATGCTGGGAGTTTCAATATCTGCATTGGTTTTGGCTCCATTTGCAATCGGCCTATCAATCTATCTGATGACGCATCCAACATTTTTTGGCATCTTAGAAGATAAGGACGACTTTGGGGTTTTTTTGAGCATACTTCTTGCAGGAATCATTGTAGTTTCTTTGGTATGGCTTTTTACTGGCATTCGTCAGTATGTGTTACTTAGCTCATGGGATCATAGATATCGAGGATATCTTCATAAAAAAGAAGAATTAGATGAATCAATTTCAAAAGAATATCATTTAGACGAGGATTAATAATCTCAACTTATTTTTATCAGGATTATCGTCTTGTCTTTTCCTAGGAAACAAGTTCTCATATGGTTCTAGCATAGTCTTACAAAACTCCAGTCCTTTGGTGGTCGCTTGATATATGGTGATTGTTCTTTTTCCTACAATCTTTTCCTCTCTATGAATCATTTCGTTTGATTCCAAATCATCTAGAATGTTTCGATGCTTTGTCAAATTCAAGCCACAGTGGCTAAGGAGTGAGGTCTGGTTAAGTTCGCCATATTCGCCTAGAGTCAAAATAATATCCTTTATGATGTAAACTCTATCCCTATAACCACGAGGAGAACTCATGTGCCCCTGTTTTCAATCCTTTCTTAAATAACTATACGCATTAACAATGTTAAGCAAGACATTATAGGTATCTGAAAAGCGATCTTCAGATGGCAATAAAATTATCATGTAGAGATTATGGGTTTGAGTGCACTTTTGAAGCTCAAGGAGATGATAATTTACAGGTTATAGAGAAATTTGGTAAACATACCGCTGAGGAACACGGGATAGAGTATTCCAAAGAGTCTCTAATGCATTTTATAATCAGAAAAGGCGGCGGATAATCTTTGGTAATTTGCTTATAATGGATTGCTTAACTATGTTAATCATTTTCTATATAGGACATGATCAGTTAACGATTCACGGGAACTTTGTTAACCTTGTACCTCCTATTCCAGTACTATCTCGACAAAGTTCTCGTAACTAATTTTAGTTCAATTGTCGGAAATTGGTTTAGTGGAGCCACCTATTACAAATAAGACCAAGGTAAAAAAATTATTTCCTGTAATGTGCAGCAAACGTATTGGATTCTGTACCTTTAAGATCAGTTACAAATTGTTCTCTGATAGGTTTTCCATAAACTACCAAATCGTGTGCTAGCATTTCTAATTGTGATTTTATTTTATCGTTTGTGATTTCTACGCCATTGAAATCTTCTTCACCATTAACTGATATTCCATATGGCATACTCCAACCATAACACTGACGTACTACAGTCCTCATCTGATCCATTACAGTTAAGCCTTTTTCATGCGATGCACAGATGTATCCAAATAGTTTACCAGCAAATACAGACCAGAAATAATCCAAAAAGTTTTTCATGGAACCTGACATGGAACCATGATAATCAGGTGTTGCAAGTATGAAGGCATCTGCCCATTTAACATCATCAGTGACCTTTTGTATCTCTTTTGTTTTTTGATTATTGGAATATAACATTGGAAGTTGAGTTTGCTGCAAGTCTAAAAGACGCGTTTGAGCTCCATTTTGTTTTGCAAAATCCAAGACAATCTTTAATGCTTCTGTACTAAAAGAACCTTGACGCATACTTGAACCTACACCTAAAATTTTAATCGTCATGGAAAAACTCCTAAAAAGGTTCTAGTAAATCTTCTTTTGGCAATTCTTAATGCATTTTTTCCTAGTGGGGAAAGTGAATATGTAATTGTCTTGCCTTCTTTTTGTTCTTCAAGAAAACCAGCTTCCTTTAACCCCTTTATTGCAGGATAAATTGTTCCAGGGCTTGGCTTTTCACCCTTTCGTTTTGCAAGTTCATCTGCAAGCTCTTGCCCGTGCATGGCTTTATTTGAAAGCAAAAACAGAATTAAAAACCCCAAAAAGCCCCTCATGTCGCAGCATTCATCGCCCATTTTTCTCATACTGATCTATTGGGTGTCCGATATATATAAATACTCAAGCAGCTAATGTATCGTATGTCCGATATAAAAAAGGAGGTGTTTTCATGGGTTACAATTGTTGTGGAGTAAGCGTACAAAGTGCAAGGAACTTTCTTACTAAAGAGGAAAGAATTGCATTGTTAAAAGAATACAAAGAAGATCTTGACAAGGAGTCTCAGGGAGTTTCTGAGAAAATAAAGCAGCTTGAAAAGGAATAGTCACATCTAGACGCGATAAAATACTGATGAAAGAAATTACATCTTCAAAAGAATTTGAGCAAGAGGTACTATCATCTACCAAGCCAGTCTTTGTTGATTTTTGGGCAGAGTGGTGTGGTCCGTGTAGGATGGTAGGACCTGTTGTCGAGGAGCTCTCACTGGAATACAATGGCTCGGTCAACTTTGTTAAGGTCAATGTGGATCAAAATAGCGAACTTGCACAAAAATACAATGTGTTTAGTATTCCAACACTTGCTATCTTCAAAGATGGTAAGGTAGTATTACAAAAGGTGGGAGCTGCATCAAAAGAATCATTTAGAGTCATGATTGATGGTCAAATAAACCATTAATCTGGCCTTTTTTATTATAATCATCAAAATTATGTATTACGAACTGGAGTCTCTACTGTCCAATACTACAAGGTAACAATTTTCAGTTGCCCTTTCATGGGAAGCGATGGTCTACATTTATTCCCTCAAGAATTAGTATTGGTTCGAAACCTATCATGGGAACTGAACTATTAGTTTAATCCCCCCTATTATTCGCAAGTAAAAAAAGAGAAAAAACAGACCAGATTATCTGTTTCTCATCTACGATTCAAAAAATAATAGTTCTTTTATACAAGTTCAACAAGGTTTCAAAAAATGGCATAGTTTGGCATAGTTATGACATGATCAAACCTTTGAAAATGGGCATCATAGTATTAAAAAACAAATCAAAGATTAATAGGGAAATTTGGCAAAGTATCTACTGCAGAGTGATGAGTAGGTCATCTGAATATAATGTGGAGATATGACCTGGGGTATCTGACTGCCCTTGATTTTAGGACCAAAGTTCCACTTGCAACACATGTATCTCTAGTCAGGCACGAGATATCGTGTTTCTGCCTCATGGTAACTATACCATAACCAGATTATTAATAGTACGGTACCGTACCGTAATTCCATGATAACATGCGAATTCTGCCCAGAAAGATTCATCGAAAGCATGAATGGGCTGGTTGAAAAAACCTTCCATGAGCTACTCCATGAACCAGAAATGGTTAACAAGTAGCTACCATTATTTTTTCTACCTAACTTTTTTATCATCATGGTATCTTCTAATATATCATGGCAGTAAAAGCAGACAAAGCCAAGTCGACTAGGAAAACCAAAAGTTCCCCAAAAGAACCAACACCAGCTGCCCTACTAAAAAGAGTTGCAGGGGTTTCAGACTCTACAAAAACATTATCAAAAGAAATCAAGGCAATGACAAAGATTTTCTCAGAAAACCAGATGGTCCTAGTTTCCATGAAAAACATGATTGATTCACTAAGCTCTGCATTAGAGCAGATCCAAAAACAGTCAAGACAAATCAACATTATTGAAGAAGATAATCAAAAGCTATTCTCAGGTCTAAGCCAGGTAAGAGGACAGGCAGATCTAGTTTTAAAAATTAATAATCAAACATCTAGACTACAAGATCAGATAAACAAGATAACAGAGTCACAAAAAGATTCGCCAGAAACAAAAAATATTATGCAAAAAGTATCAGACAGCTTTGAGTCAATAAGAAACAACTCAAAAATGATCATGACTATATCTGAGAGAATTGATAATGTAAGAGAGGATCTAAAAAAAGTATCAGCAAAGGCAGAAACTTCTTCTCTTGTTGGCTCTGATATTGGAGAAATTAGAAGAAAAATTGAATCAATCTCAGGCAAAGCAGAAAAGATTGAATCACTTGGAGGAATTATCAATAACTTAAAACAAGAACTAGAGTCTGTTGTTTCAAAAACAAACTCATCAAGTGGCATTACTGATCAATTAAATGAGATGAAAAGAAATATCCAGTCAATTTCAAGTAGAGCAGGAAATATTGGCGCAGACATGATAAATATCAAAAATGAATTAGGAAGTATAGCCTCAAAAACTGATGAAAAAATCTCAGGGCTAGCCTCAATTCTGAACCGCTCTGATTCTTCTGCCTCAGAGTTTCATATGAAAACCAATCAAATCATTCAAGAATTGCAAGGTCTTAAAAATGCCTCAAATAGGACGTCAGAAAAAGCTTCAAAGGAAATGATTGGCCTCTTGAAACTATCAGAGTACCAGTCAAATATTAGAATGCAGTCAGAGTCAAAATATGGCACCTTACAAGATCTTGAAAAAATGGCTACCCAGACATCTGAAATGGTAAATCTGTTTGACAGATTGTCAATAGAATCAGAAGAAAAGATGCATCGTCCACATGAGGTAAGACAGTGGGCTGTAAGTAAAATTCTAGATTGCGCCGACAGGTGGGAGATTAGATTTACCGATGTTTTGCAATTGCTTGCAAACCAGCTTGGCAAGGACTTGCTAAAAGAGGCACTACGAATTCAGCAGGTAAGAGATATCTTTGGGATAAGAGCTGTTGATGAGATTAGAAAGGAAATTAATATTTCCTAAATGCCGTCAGTTGCATCAGTAGTTTGTAGCTGTTGTTTCTTTTTATTTAGTACTGCAAAGATTGCTAAAATTGCTGCAATCCAAACTGCACTCAAAACTATATTGATAAAACTCACATACATGTATGGAGTTGCATCCATTAGATTTTCCTGAAGAACAAATGCCCTATCACTAACAGCATCCATTCCTGTATGAAATGAGGAGCTGTCTCTAGGTACTGTAGCTATTTTTTCTACACTAGCAATCATAGAATCCAAGTCTTGTTGCATTCTTCCAAAGTCTGTAGAGTCAGTTGGAAACACCCAAACTGGATTTCCCTCTTTAGGCAAATGTTCCTTGATTGCTTGAAGATCAACTAGTACCGAATTAGGATCAGATGAAACCATGATTCTATCTAAGAGACCACGAGAAAGATCAACTGGATAAACATCATTTTCGTATCCAGTCATTGCCATGTATCCAGCAAATGCAATTAATCCAACTATTCCTACCAATGAGAGTTTGTAAAAGATATTTGCCATTTTTTCCTCCTTTGTTTGTGTATGATTCATTTGAGATATGCGTCTTTTAAATCTTGAATGAGATATGCTCAGGTGGGCAATATAGAAAAACCCTACTGCATGTAGTCCAAGTATTGGTACAAAAACAGGATTATTTGAAAAAATTGCTACAAGAATTCCAAAAATACCATATATTCCAAAGAAAATCTCAAGCAATGTAGTTTTTGTAAAGGGTAAATTGTAGGCCTTGTCTCTCCAGTCATCAGAATTTTTTATTATTCCGTATTTAGGAGTCCTCAAAAATTCGTTTTTCTTTCCAATTACTGCATCAAAAACTGCAACTGTATTGTTTACAGACATGCCTATAGAGTATACCAGAAGGTACGGGAGTGCTTTGGCTTTGTATTTCCAGTTATTTTTCCATATCTTATGGATGACTAGAAGATACGCACCAGGACCCATTGCCAAGTACGCAGCTATTGTAATTGCAGGCAAGACGCTTACAATATACAAATTGACTTGAGAAGCTAAAAGAATTGGAAGTGTAAGAAATTGAATCAACATCAATGGAAATACGATATGTCTGGTTAGCTGAACAAAGGCTTGAAGTTTTGCTTCAACTGCAATCCTGCGCTTTAAAAGAATGTCAGTAAGTAGTTTTATTGCACATTGCATGGAACCTTTTGCCCATCTGAACTGTAGTCGTTTTGCACCATTCATCTGCACTGGCAATTCTGCATTTACAACAATGTCTGGCAAGAAAACGCACTTCCATCCTTTCATTTGAGCCCTATAACTTAGATCCAAGTCTTCTACCAGAGTAGATGTATGCCATCCTCCAGCGTCATCAATGCATTCCTTTTTCCAAATTCCTGCAGTGCCGTTAAAATTCATAAACAAGTGAGAATTGCTTTTTGCTTTTTGTTCAATAAGAAAATGAAAGTCTAGACTAAGGGCTTGTGCTTGTGTGAGGGCAGAATAGTTTTCATTGAGATGCCCCCATCTACATTGAACTAGTCCAATATCGGGTTTAGCAAAATACGGAATTGCTTTTTTAAGATACCAACTTGGTGGTATGAAATCTGCATCAAAAATTGCAACAAACTCTGTATTAGTAAACTTCATTGCATGCTTGAGTGCCCCTGCCTTGTACCCAATTCTATTTCCTCTTCTAACATGAATGATGTCATATCCATTTTTCTTGTGCTCGTTTACTAGATCTTCTAAGAGTTCAACTGTGTCATCGTCAGAATCATCTAATACCATAATTCGCATTTTGTCTTTAGGATAATCCATAGCACATACGGCATCTACTAGTCGTGCAGCAACATACTTTTCATTGTATATTGGAAGCTGAATTGTTACTGAGGGCTCGTCAAATGGAATCATGTTGTATTTTTCTTTACGACGGCCAGACAGTAATGCTAGATAATAGAAATTGCAAGTATATGCAGTTATTAGAATCGCAGATACGATGAAAAGATCAAATATGAAAAATGTAAAAGAATTGCCAGCCATCCCTAATATTGGCAAATGGTAGATGTGTATTTATATTTGTGAGGAAAAGAATCTGGAAAAATTACTAAAAACTACTATTTGTTCTCAAAAATCTTGATGGCTTGAGGTGGACAAACACCTTCACAGGCAAGACAGAATATGCAATCTGGTTCTCTTGCCATCAGTGGTTTCTTTTCAGAGGCAGGATTTCCCGGCGTATCAAACCATTCGTAGACGTTAACAGGACAAGCATCGATGCATCCACCATCTGCAATACAAATATCAAAGTCAACTGAGACAAACTCTCCCCAGACACCCATTATTCCATTATCAGCACCAACGCGTCCCCATGTCTTTATTTGATAATTTGCTGGAGTTTTAAACGGGGCAGATTGTCCCATCTTTGCTTTGTATTCTACATCAATTGGTCCAGGTTTAATTCCACCGCCCTGCCATGCTTGGCCGACTTTGCCAGCAACTTCTGGCTGCTCTTCTTTTTTTACAGGGATTGGTTTTGCATCTGGTACAATTTTTGCAAGAGGAGTCATCTCCTCTAATTTTTTTAATGCGTCATCTTCTGAAATTTTTTCAGACTTTACAAGACTTTCAACCATCTTGTCTGCAAGAATTGTATTTCGTAAGATTGTATCAATTATCATTTTTGCAAAATGATCTGCCTTCTTTCTGTAATCTTTTACCCATTGTGGGTCTCCAAATTTTTCTATAGGAAATATTTGATAAATAATATCTACAACTTCGCCAGTTACAATTTCAACAGTTATGTTTAGCTCAACTTGTTCGTAACCCTTAGCATCAGGGTCAGGCATGTTTTCTTCTTTCCAGGAGTATGTTGCATAAATTCTGTCTGCATAAGTGTCCATGGCAAATGTATTTTTCATGCCGTCATGAACTGACTGTATCTCTAGAGGTTCGTCTAGCTTTATTGGCAATCGATAAAGCCCAAGTTTGTATCCATGTAATGGATAAACCCCTCTTTTAGCAGTTGGAGCCTCCATAGTGTAAACTCGGTCTTTAAGTAAAAGGGACATTTGTCTTGAATAATCTGAGATTGCTTAAAAATCTTGTCTAGTCTCAGTCATCCGGACAAGTAAGTTCTTGCAGATCTTTGTATTTTTTTTCCATGGCCTCAGCGTGTACAAGCACTTGATTTAGATTGTATTGGTTTTTAGGAAAATACCATCTAATTGGAACCCAGTGTCCAATTCCATCCATATCGTGTATCATTCCTTTTTCTGCCTCGACGTTAAGTTTTTCATCAATTGATCTTTCTCGAACTGTCAGGCCCCGCTTTGTCTTATCTTCCATAATGAGTTCAGTTTTTCCGTCTTTAATGAAATAAAAACTTCCTTTTTTGAGAATGGGTAATTCTTGACTCATTTATTTTTCAACAGGGTTACCAATCATGTTTCCCCATTCAGTCCAAGAGCCATCATAATTTCTAACTTTTGGATAGCCAAGTAAATACTTGAGTACAAACCATGAATGCGATGATCTCTCACCAATTCTGCAATAACAAATTACATCCTTGTCTGGAGTAACGCCTTTTGATAGATAATTTTGTTTTAGCTCTAGAACTGTTTTGAATGTTCCATCTGCATCATTTACTGCGGTAGCCCATGGAATATTATTTGCCCCTGGAATATGTCCGCCTCTTTGTGCATGTTCCATTGGATATTCTGGAGGTGCAGTAATTTCGCCAGTAAATTCTTTAGGAGATCTTACATCAACCATTACCGTGTCACCTCTGTCAAGTGCACGCTTTACATCAAACAAATATGCACGCAGCCCCTCATCTGGGGGACCAGCAGCATATTGTGTATTTGAAATGTTTGGCTCTTCTGTAGTGTATTCCCTATTTTCTAACTCCCATTTTTTTCTTCCACCATTCATTATTTTGAGATTTTCATGACCGTAATATTTGAAAACCCAAAATACAAAAGCTGCAAACCAGTTGTTAAAATCACCATAAAGAATAACTTCAGTATCAGGTTTTATTCCGTTTTTTCCCATCAATTCTTCAAATTGCTTTTTGTTAATGATGTCTCTAGTAATTGGATCATTAATGTCACGCTTCCACCAGATTAAACTTGAACCCTTAATGTGGCCTCTTCTATATCCGTTTTCAGGGTCATAATCTACTTCAACGAGTTTTCTATTATTCCCAGGTGGGTTTTGAGATACCCATTCCGTATCAACTAAAACTTCGGGTTGTGCGTAACTCAATATTTATCAAAAGGCAAATTCATAATTAATACTTAATTGTTTGTCCTTATTCCAAGCCACAAAAACTATGATTTTTAAATGAAGTAAGATAGAGAGTTCTGTTTGAAATTAAACAGAGTAGCAGTGGTAAGCAAGTTTGGTTCTAAAGAAGCTGAAGAGGCCGGTAAGAAAATTGCTAAAAAATTAATCGTAAAAAAGATAGAGGTCTATACTATTGCTCCTGTTTCAGTCACAGGAGCAAAAAAAGTTGAAACGATTGAAGAGTTGAGAAATAAAAAATTAGATTTGGTAATAACTTTGGGTGGTGATGGAACTACTCTACGTACATTTAGACACCTTGAAGATGAAACTCCTTTACTAGGAGTTAATGTCGGAGGTAACAGAGGCATTCTATCAGAAATAACTTTTGAGGAAATAGACAAGGCAATTAAACAAATCATAGAGGGAAAGATCTGTATTGATAAACGTACAAGAGTTATTGCTTCTTGTGGAGGAGAAGAATTTCCACCTGCATTAAATGAAATTTATATCAACAGAAAAAATCTTACAAAGACGGCGGAAATTGAAATCAAATTTCAAGATGATACGGTAAAACAGAAAATGGATGGAGTTATTATTTCCACACCAAGTGGTTCAACAGGTCATTCTTTTTCATTAGGTGGACCGATTTTACATGAAAGTCTTGATGTCCTAATAATTACTCCAGTTGCACCTGTTTATAGACTTGAATCGATTGTTGTCCCTGACGAAAAAATTGAGATAAGCTCCTCACATGATTGTAATATTGTAATGGATGCACAAGTTGTAAAGTCAGCAGGTTTTGGAGAACCAATCATTATAAGAAAATATAAAAAACCAGCAATCTTTGTTCGACTCAAAAAACAAGGACTAAGACAGATGAGTAAACTTGGTTTTTAGAATTTTAGATGCAAGTGCATTTTATGCTGGTATACCATTTGGATCGCAAATAGAGTGTTACACTACTCCATTGGTATATGATGAAATCAAACACATTAAAAAAAATCATGACGCATTAGGTATTTTATTAGAAACAAAAAGACTTTCAATAGTTGAACCAGAAAAAAAATATGAAGAACTTGTAACAAAAATGGCAAAGGCTACAGGTGATTTCCAAAAATTATCAAAAGAAGATATTTCTT
Source organism: Nitrosopumilaceae archaeon (assembly GCA_052390375.1). Taxonomy (GTDB): domain Archaea; phylum Thermoproteota; class Nitrososphaeria; order Nitrososphaerales; family Nitrosopumilaceae; genus CSP1-1. The sequence continues at coordinate 23,290 of JBQTHA010000061.1, read as the reverse complement.
CTATAGCTCTCTGCCTTCAGCTTAACGGTGAGCTAATAACAGATGATTTTGCAATTTCAAATGTTACAAAAAGTCTTGGATTGATGGTTGCCCCATTAATGACATCAGGCATAAAAGATGTGGGAAATTGGATTCATTATTGTCCTGGTTGCCACAAAAATTTTTCTGGTACTTCTGAATGTCCCATATGTGGCAGCCAACTTCGAAAAAAATTGCTCAAGGACAAATCTTCAATTCCTATAAACAAATGATGTCATAATTAATCGTGAAGAGTTTTTTGGTTTGATTTTTTTGTGTGCTGGCTCTGGCTTTCAAGCATATTTCTTATTTTTTTAGCCTTGGCACCACCTAGTCCTTCAATTTTTGCAAGTTCTGCAGATGTAGCAGCAAATACTTTCAATGGAGAACCAAATTTAGCAAGCATTCTTTTTGCTGTTTTTTCGCCAACGCCAGGAAGACTGCAAAGTGCTGAAAGTTGTTGCCTTTGGATGTCATTAGATTTTCTGATTTTTTTAAGAAATGGGCCTTTAGAAATTTCTTTTCTTGAAGACAAAGATACTAGCAGTTTAGCTGTATGAGAAGCATCAGGGGTAGGTATAATCGGGATTTTAAAATCAATTGCGATTGATGAAAGTGCGCCATAAAATACTAGTGGATTCTCGGTAATATTTTCAATTTCATCTACGTTTCCTTCCATCAGAATTATGGGATTTTGAAAGTGTTCTTTTAATCTCGTACATTGATCAAATAGTCTTCCATCGAAAATTGAAGATACTAGATCATGGATAGTTTTTCTTTCGACTACAGTTTCTGGAGCTACAATATAATCACCCAAGGGAAAAATTTTCATCTCTATGTTAACACCTACAGCTTTGAGAAGATCAGGTATTCCGCTTTTTTTTTCTCTTTCATCTACAATTATGCGCAACTTTTCTAATGTCATAAAAATAATTTGTTAGTTTTGTTAATATCTTATTTGGACGAATCAGTTTTTGTCGTTTGTTGTGTGTTTGTAGCTCCCGATGCAGCTCCCCTCATCATTTCATTAATCTTTGACTCTTGCTCTTTTAGACTCTCTTTTACTCTTTCTTCCTGCTTTGAAAGAACGGTTACCCTAGTTTTTGCAAGTTCTTTTCTTTCTTCCAGATCTGCTATCAAGTCAGTTTTGTTAGATTTGATTAGAATTGAGCCTGCATGTTTGTAGACGGTATCATCGTCTGCAGCTTTTTTAAGCTCTTCTAATGCTTTTTCAGTCTCCATATGTTCAATTTCCAACTGTTGTTTTTGAAACAGAATAGATTGAAGACTTTGCTGTGATTGCTGCATTTTTGATAATTGCTCTTGCAACCATGGTGGGATTTGTTGACCAGAAGACATCGAGTCACTAAATCCTAGGTTTTCTTATAATCTTACCGATTCAATAGAGTCAAAGCTTGCCTGAAGTAATCGAAGAGTAGAATTTAGATTTGCTCTTAATTGCGGAATTTGATTTGATTTTATTGTAATGATTAATTTTTTATCAAATGAGATTTTGGTCTCTGTTCGATTTTCTGGGTAAAATTTGTTATCAGTATTTATTGAATGAAATATGGCCTTTGTTTTTTCTTTTGCGTCAATCTCAATTTTTGCACTAAAGCTTAACGTCATATGCAGTTCCGGCTATTTTAAAACCACATTTTTTACATCGCCAGATTCCTACCACTTGTCTTCCAAATTTAGTAGAGCCACAATCTGGGCATCTTCTTGTTTCTTTTAAAATATTATGAACTTGAGTAAACTGTTTTCTGGGTTTAATTCCGTATCTTGCTCCAAGACCCTTTAGTGATTTTCTCTTTGCCAACTTTACTATCTACCCTGCCTTAATTGTTCAAGTTTCTGTCTTATTTTTGCGCCTACAGATATTGCAATTTCTGAACATTGTATAATTTGTTCAGGAGTAAAGCCATCATCTCCTCCTTTTTGCAAAGCACAGATGTTTCCATTTGAATTAGTGGTAATAGTGATTCTAGCATCCATACATGTCCATTCATCTGCATTTGGATCAACTAGTATATGGCCACCAATCCTAGCCATAGTTACAGCTACAGGAATTGTTGTGATTGGTGGATCAGATTTTTGTCCTTCCACTAGAGTTGGTTTGTCATCTACCATCTCCCATTTTGGAATTTTACATGTTAGTATGGCTGCTGTGGATGCGCAAGAACAAGCATCAAACAAGTTACCGTCATGATCTGTTACGCTATTATCTGCAAAAATTCCTATTACTGATTTGTCTTTTTCTAAAACTAGCTGGGATAAATCGACCATTCCACTTTCTCTTATGCCTCTATCGACAACTCTTGCAAGTTCAATTACATCCTCTCCTGGTGGACCTGGTTCTGCAGTAGGATGTGCCAAGGGTAATATCTCGGCAGTACAAATGAAAATTCCTTTGTCACCCATATCTGGAAATGGTCTATCAGGTTGGATCTTTACACCTGTAACTACTTCTGTATCACCCAAACGTACACGTGCAGAGCCATCAGCTTTTGGAATTACTCCTGTTTCAATAACAAGGGAACGCGGTTCATCAAATCTTCTACCATCATATCTTTGTCCTTTCTCTAACAAATCATTAATTTGATTTCGTTTGAGTTGATCTAGAACAAATGTAGAAGTCATTATTGTTGCTCCCCACTTGCAAAAAATTTGTCTTTTAATGCTTGCTTTTGAATTTCATAAACTTGCTTACATCCTTCTATTCCTGTTTCTAGACATTTTTTGAATTCCGCAGGAGTCAAAACTCCATCTAATTGTAGTAATGTAACTTTCCCAAGATTTGGCATATAACCAATAGGCATGTCAGCTTGACCAGCCTGATCTTCTTCATTGTTAACATCCAAAATTATTGTATCTGCCACTTTTCCTGCAGCACAAGCAGAAACCATGTCTCTCATTGGGATTCCAGCATCTGCAAGTGCAACTGATGCCGCATCAAGAGCTGCACATCTTGTTCCTCCATCTGCTTGAAGAACTTCAACATAAACATCAACTGCAGTTCGTGGAAATTTTTCAAGCATTACAGCAGGTCTAAGTGCCTCTTTGATTACTTTGCCAATTTCAATTTCTCTTCTAGATGGAGCAGGGTTTTTTCTTTCAGTGACAGAAAATGGGGACATGTGATACCTACATCTGATTATTCCAGTATCAGTGTCTGACATGTGTTTTGGATGAACGTCTCTTGGACCAAAAACACCAGCTAGTATTTTATTGTCTCCAAATTCAATATACGCAGAACCGTTAGCATTTTTTAGTACTCCTGCTTTAATGGAAATATTCCTAGTTTCGTCTACTTTTCTTCCATCGCAACGAATTCCATTTTTATCTAGTAAAACTAGATCTGAATCTCTTCCACCCATAATTAAACACTGTTTGATTCTAACATTGCCTTTACTTTATCTGTTAAATTAGCCATATGTGCTTGCTCATCTATCATTTGAATTGCTTTTTTAGCCTTTAATAATCCATCTGGATTTTCGCTTGCAACAACTACTAATCCATTTTGCCCAATTGTAATAGTAGCATTAGTTGCCATCTCAATTGCCTGGATCATCGTTCCTTGCTTTCCTATCAATCTTGGCACTTTGCTTGGTGAGATTCTTACTAGTTCTCCTGAATCAATTTTGCCAAGTTCTCTATCTGCTATTGTAATTAGTGGATCTCGTGATCTATCAAAGTTTACAATTCTAGCTGCAATTAAATCTCCTTTCTTTAGCTTTGATGTAAGTTCATCAGTATCAGGTTGGAAATTTCTTCCAAAGACATCAGAAGCTGGAAGCATTCCTACATAGCACGAATTAATATCGGCTTCCCAGGAAAGTGAGCTGTGTGAGATAATTTTACCAATGACTAAATCTTCACTTTTTGGAATGTATTTTCCAGCTAATGGTATAACTTTTACACTATCATCATAAATTTCAGAAATTCCTACTTTTGTTGCAATAATTTTTTTACCTTCAAGAATTACATTTTGTTCTGGCCTGTATGGTCCAGTTGTTATTACTTCACCAGGAATGACGAATCTTCTTTTGTTATCGCCCATTATTTCGCTACCTCAATAGAAGCTGTACCTTTTGTAATAGATCCTAACCTATCAATCACGTTTGGCCTTGCGGCAGCAGGTATTTCTAGTATTGCTTTTAAAGAACCATTTGATTGCCATTCTTCTTTTTGTAAAGTCCCAGTCGACTTTAAAACTGAATAAGATTGCGCTGCAAATTGCGCGGGAACAATTATTTCTAAAATTAAATTTTCTGATTTTAAAGGAATTATTGAACGGAGTTTTTCTACCACATCATTAATTTGTTCTTCAACACTTTTGTGAGGATCAATAGTAACCCTACCATCTTCCATGGCTTGTTCAATTCTAAGTGGTGGATGCGGCAAATGTGATTTTGGATCAACAAAGGTTTTTGCAACATAGTTAACAATTTGTTTTCGTTTTTCTGAAGTCATCTTACGTCTTTGTTCAGTAGTTAAGTTCAGTTCTCCTTTTTTGACAATTCTTTCAGCAATTGCTGTAACATCTTCTGTTTTGAAGGCCTTAAGTAATTTTTCTGAAGATGCTCTAGTTCCTTTACTAGAATCAGTATAAATTTCATCAGAAACTAAAATCGATGAAATATCTTTTATTTTACCAAGCTTATATTCTAAAGCAGGATCTGGTTTAACTAGAATTTCGAATTTTTCACCTTCAAATGAATATCGTACTACAGTGACTTTGTTGTCTACCATGACTAATTTAGATACTATCAGACTAGGATATTTATCTCTACATTGCAACTCGCTAGATTTTTATTTGGATTTCAGAGTTTTTCATTAAGTTTGCCTTCTTTAGAAGTTATTAGTCAAAATAAGCAAAAAATGTCAGTAAAGCTCAAAGGGATACCATTACAATATGCTAATGCATTACGAAGAATTTGTCTAAACGGAGTTCCAGTTTTTGCTATAGATACTGTGGATATTATTGAAAATTCGTCAGTCTTGGCAGATGAAGGAATTGCGCATAGACTTGGAATGATTCCTCTAAGTACAGATACTTCAAGATTTGTAGAGCATTCAAAATGTAAGTGTAATAGTGAATCTGGTTGTTCAAATTGTAGAGTTATGTTAATGATAGATTCTGGAGACTCGGATTCAACAAGAACTATTACTTCAAGCGAATTAACTTCTGAAGATGAATTCGTAAAACCGACATCAGATAAAGTTCCAATAGTAGTAGTAGCTCCTGGTCAACGCCTAAAAATCGAGGCGTATGCAAGATTAGGACGCGGGACCGAACATGCAAAATGGAATTCGTCAAATATTGCCACATTGGTTAATTCGGATAATGAGGATGAATATGTTCTAACAGTAGAAACAACAGGTGCTATTTCACCTCAACAGATTATACTTGGTGGTGTCGAAGAACTATCAAGAAGACTAGAAGAATTCAAACAGATATTGTCTGATTTGAAATCAGAATAAGCATACATATTATATTTGGGTTAAAAAGGTCAATATTCAAATGACTAATCAGGTTGTTATACAAATGGTAAAGCTGCTCAAGCAAGCTTCTGTAAAAAATGATGCGCCGATTTGGTCCAAACTAGCTAAACTCGCATTAAAAACATCTTCTGCAAAACGAGTTGTAAATTTAACTAAGATCAACGATGTCACCAAAGAAAATGATGTGATTGTTGTACCAGGCAAAGTATTAGGAACAGGTAATGTTTTGCACAAAGTAACATTAAGTTCTTTTTCAATTTCAAACTCTGCAGCAAAAAAAATTATAGAGTCAGGAGGCAAGATAATTAGTTTTTCAGAAATGATTGAAAAGTTCCCAACAGGAAAAGGAGTGAGTATTATTGGCTAGCAAACAAGAAAAAATAGTTGAAATGAATAGCAGGCCTATTGTAATAGATGGGACTGATCTTATTGCTGGAAGACTATGCTCAAACGTTGCAAAATTGTTACTACAAGGAAATAATGTATCGATAGTGAATTGTGATAAGATAATGATGAGTGGTACACGAAAAAGCATAGTAGGAGAATACAAAGCTTTTCTTGAAATAGCTAGCATCTTACATCCAAAACATGGACCATATCATCCTAGAAGACCTGACACAATTATCAGTAGAATGGTTAGAGGTATGCTACCAAGAAAAAAACCATCTGGGGCAACAGCCTTGAAAAAATTGCGTGCATACATTGGAGTTCCAAGGGAACTAAAAACTTTTGAAAAGATTCAATTTGATAATGCCAAGATTAGAAGATCAAACGCATATTACACAAGTATAGCTGAGCTTGGAAGAACTATAGGCTGGACGGAATGACTTCAAAAACGGAGATTTATTATGCAACTAGGAAGACAGCAAGAGCCCATGTCTATATTACCAAAGGGGTTGGCAAAGTTAGAATCAACAATGTACCAGTTGAAATGATTCCACAAGAAACTGCACGTGAGGTAATTTTTGCTCCGCTAGAAATTTCTGGAGATTTAAGAAATAAGGTCGATATCTCAGTGAGAGTGAAAGGCGGAGGTTTTATGGGGCAGGCAAGTGCTGCAGCAACTGCCATTACAAGAGCACTAATTGGGTGGACAAAAACAAAAAAAGAACCACGAGAACATCCCCTAACTAAATCAGTAAGAGATGATTTGAGAAAAAGGATCGCCGAATTTGACAAATATCTCATAAGTGGAGATGCAAGAAGAAAAGAACCAAAAAAATTCGGTGGACCTGGAGCCAGAAGAAGGAAACAAAAGTCGTATCGTTAGACGTGAAAGCAATAATTTTAGCTGGTGGCAAAGGTACAAGAGCAAAACCGTTTACAGATTTTTTTCCAAAAGCATTGATACCAGTGGAAGGAAAGCCGTTAATTGATCATATTGTCACTTATCTTTCTTCATTTAGATTCATTGATGAGATACTGATTGTTTCTGATTTTAAAGGTCTTGGAGGACAGATAAGGCATTACTTTGAAAATAGGAAAAATGGTACAAAAATAAAATTTGTCCAAGACTCTGGAAGTGGAACTGCTGGAGATCTACTTCACGCATCAGGCTCATTAAAAAATACTCCAGAGTTTCTCTTGTGGTTTGTAGATAATCTGTGTGCCATAGACATAAAAAAAATGACAGAGTTTTTCAAACAAAATAAAAGCCTAGCGTGTATAGCAACAAGAACTACAAGAAAAGAAGAGACGGGTTTTGCAGTAGTAAAAGATGATATCATTACAGAATTTAAAGAAAAACCAACTATCAAAATGAAGATGGCAGAATGTTTAGGAATCTATGTTCTTGGGTCAGACATTCTAAAAAAGATTCGAATGAAACGTAGCCATGAAGATCTAAATTTATCATTTGACATACTTCAAGGATTATCAAAACAAGGAAAAGTCAGTGCTTTTGATATTGGGAAAAAACTTTGGTTAGATGTAGAGTCACCAGCTATGCTGGAACGAAATAAGAAAGTAGTTAAACAAATCATAAAAGAGATGAAATAGTAGATTTCTTTTCATATTCTAAAATTTTATCTTGGTATTTTAGTGTCAAGGCAATTTCATCTAATCCATTAAGAAGATTTTTCTTTTTGTATTCATCAATTTGGAATGGAATTATTTCAGTATCTGTTTTAATTATTTGATTTTCTAAATCAACTTCAATTTCTGTCTGTATTTTTAAAAGCTTTTCTACAATTTTGGAATTAAGAATTATTGCAAGTAATCCATTTTTGAAACAATTACTGAAAAATATATCTGCAAATGATGGAGCAATAATTACTGAGAATCCATAATCTTGTAATGCCCATACTGCGTGCTCTCTGCTAGAACCACAACCAAAATTATCTTGAGTAATTAGAATTTTTGAGTTTTTGTATTTTGGATCATTTAATATAAAGCTAGAATTTGGTTTTTCATCACTATCAAATCTCCAATTGTAAAATAGAAATTTTCCGAACCCAGTTTTTTGAATTAACTTTAAAAATTGCTTTGGTACAATTTGGTCTGTGTCTACATTGACTTTATCAAAGGGAGTAACAATACTTTTTATTTTTTTAAATTTATCCATTTAGTTCAAATCCATTTCACGTACATCAACAAAATGTCCTTTGATAGCAGCTGCTGCAGCCATTACTGGACTAACTAGATGGGTACGACCTCCTACTCCTTGTCTTCCTTCAAAATTTCTATTTGAGGTACTTGCACATCTTTCACCAGGACCAAGAATATCTGGATTCATTCCAAGGCACATACTACATCCTGATTCACGCCATTCAAAGTTTGCATCTATGAAAATTTTATCAATTCCAAGATCTTCTGCCTGTTTTTTAACCATTTGTGAACCTGGTACCACCATAGCACGAACTTTAGATGAAACTTTTTTTCCTTTAACAACCTTTGATGCCGCTATAAGATCCTCTAAACGTGCGTTTGTACAAGAACCAATGAAAACTCTATCAATGTATATATCAGTAATTGGAATTCCTGGTTTTAGATCCATATACTGTAACGCTTTTTCTACTCCTTTTTGTTGACTCAAATACTTAGCAAATTCTTCAGGAAAAGGAATTTTCTCAGTAACATCAGATACCATGGCGGGATTTGTACCCCAGCTTACTTGAGGTGCTAGATTTTTGGCATCTAGAGTAAAACTTTTATCAAATTTTGCGTTAGAGTCTGTTTTTAAATTTTCACGCCATTCATCTACCAATTCCTCATAATTTTTTGGAGTGTATTTTTTTCCTCGTAAATATTCAAAAGTTTTTTCGTCTGGAGCAATTAGACCAGCACGTGCTCCTGCTTCAATTGACATATTACAAATCGTCATTCTTTGTTCCATACTAAGCTCAGATATTGTATCTCCACGATATTCTATGACTGTACCAATCCCACCAGCAGTGCCAATTCGTCTGATTATTGAAAGTATGATGTCTTTTGCAGTGACTGCAAAAGGATTTTTTCTTTTTCCTTCTACCCTAATCTCAAATGATTTGAGTTTTTCCATCCAAATTGTTTGTGTTGCTAAAACATGTTCGACTTCACTTGTTCCAATACCAAATGCCAAAGCCCCAAAGGCTCCCTGTGTTGAAGTGTGACTATCTCCACAAACAATTGTACTACCTGGCAAAGTTATTCCTAGTTGTGGCCCTATAACGTGAACTATTCCTTGATTTGGATTATTTATTCCAAATAATTGTATTCCAAAATCTTTACAATTTTTTTCTAAGGTTTTGATTTGAATTGAAGATACTTGGTCTACAATAGGCAGAGATCTATTACTAGTTGGTACATTATGATCTTCTGTAGCTATAGTGAGATCAGGTCGTCTTACTTTTCTGTTGTTTAATCTTAATCCTTCAAAAGCCTGGGGGGAAGTAACCTCATGAATTAGATGCCTATCGATGTAAAGTAAAGAAGGGCCATTTTCTTCTTCTAATACCAAGTGTGAATTCCAGATCTTTTCAAATAGTGTTTTTGACATTACTTCTGTTCCTCAGATTACGGCTTGAATTTGAACAGTCCGCCTGCCGCTATAATTTTTCCAATAATTTCTGAGAATGGTTTCATTTGATATTTTTTATTTTTTGTATGATTATTGATTTCGTTGGTGTCGATGTTTATCTCAAGCTCATCACCATTGGAAATATCCTTGTATGCATCCTCGTCTATCTCTATTGGTAAAAGAAATGCTCCATCTACAGCATTTCTATAAAAAATCCTAGCAAAAGATAGTGCCAAAACTGCCTTAATTCCAGAGTGGGTTAAAGCTATTGGAGCATGTTCCCGAGAAGATCCACAACCAAAATTTTTTCCTGCAACAATGAAATCACCTTCTTTTACCTTGGAATGAAAATCAGGGTCAAGTCCTTCCATTGCATGTGTTGCAAGCTCAGCATAATCATGAATCTTAAGATATGTACCTGGGAGAATTACATCAGTATCTATATTGTCCTGCTCATATTTGATGACATTACCTTTCAATTCAAATCCCTCGGATCTGTAATTTTGCCAGTTACAGCTGATGCAGCAGCCACCAATGGAGAAGCAAGATAGGTTTGAGATTCAATATGACCCATTCTGCCTGGAAAATTTCTATTCGTTGTACTAATACAAATTTCGTCTTTTGCTAGAACACCCATATGTGCTCCACAACACGCTCCACAAGTTGGTGGACCTACCATTGCTCCGGCATCTAGAAATATCTTAATGAATCCACTTTCCAATGCTTTTTTATAAATAGAAATTGCTGCAGGCAATATCTCGGTTCTAATTTTGACTTTACGACCTTTGAGAATTTTTGCGACAGCTTTTAGGTCTTCAAATTTTGCACCTGTACAAGAACCAATGTAAGCCTTGTCTAATTCGATTGAAGATGTTTCCCTCACAACTGAAACGTTTTGTGGCGAGAATGGTTTTGCAACAGTTGGTTCCATTTCTGATCCTTCATACTCAAATATTTTTGCAAACTGGGCATCAGAATCTCCTTTTAATGCTGTATAATTTGTTGCCCCTCTAGCTGCAAGGTAATCAGTAATTTTCTGGTCTGGCTCAATAATTCCATTTTTAGCTCCTGCTTCTGTCGTCATATTTGTTAGTGTAAGTCGTTCATCTACAGACATTTCATAAACTCCAATTCCTCCAAACTGCATTGCCTTGTATGCAGCACCATCAGTTCCGATATCACCAATTATTCTTAAAATGAAATCTTTTGCCATTACATGTTCTGGAAGTTTCCCATTTAGCTTAAAATACAAAGTCTCAGGAACTTTGAACCAAATTTTTCCATTTAGCAAGACATATGCCATATCAGTATGCCCAAGGCCACAAGCAAATGCGCCAAGAGCACCAGTAGTATTAGTATGTGAATCACCAGCCACGTATACTTCGCCAGGAAGCACCAATGCCTCTTCGTGGGACAAGGTATGACAAATACCATATTGACCCATACCATACTTGAAATGTTTTTCAATTCCATAATTTTTTGTAAAGTTTGATAGTTTTACAATATTTTCAGCAGAAACCTTTTCTGCAGAAGGAACAAAATGGTCTTCTGCCACCCATACCTTTGAAGGATCCCACAACTTATCAACACTAATTCCTTGTTTTTGTAATTTTTCAAATACCTGAATGACGCCAGGTCCTGAAACATCATGCACCATGGCTTTATCCACATTTACAAAAACAACTTCATCAGGCTCTACGCTTGCGTTTTTGGAAGCACGTGCAAGGATCTTTTCGGTAATATTCATAATCGAAAAGGCTTTTTCTTGAGATTAAAAGCTTTTCAGAAGGATAAAAAGAAAGAAATCTGAAAGATGGGTATGTCACTGACAGTTTCACCAATTAGAGTAGAGAGAAAAGAAAATGAATTTGACCTTTTTGATACTATTACAAAATCAGTAGAGAAGGAAGGATATTCAATTAACGAGGGAGATGTCATTGTTATTTCTAGCAAATTCGTTTCAAATGCTCAAGGGAGATTATTAGAATTAGATTCTGTTAGAACTTCTAATCAAAGTAATGTACTTTCTAAAAAATTTCGAATCAAATCACAATTTGCCGAAGTAATCATCCGTGAATCTGATAAAATTTTTGGCGGGATTTCTGGATTTGTTATATCTTCATCAGATAATATTTTAGCTCCTAATGCTGGAATTGATAAATCAAATGCAAAGAAAGGAAAAGTTATTCTTTATCCATTTGATCCTTATTTGGTAGCTGAACAACTACGAAGAAAATTTTTCTTGAAATATTTGATTCATGTTGGCATTATCATAGTTGATAGTAGATTAATGCCATCCAGAGTAGGAACTACTGGTGTTGCAATTGCTTGTTCTGGAATTGAACCAGTACTAGACATGAGATCACAAAAAGATTTAGAAGGAAATCCTCTCAAGGTGACCTTTCAGGCTGTTGTTGATAATTTAGCATCTATTGCAAATCACAAAATGGGAGAAGGTTCAGAATCACAACCTATTGCAATAATAAGGGATTCTGGCGCAAAGTTAACTGATAGAAAAATTAAACCAAACGAGGTAGCAGTATCTCACGAGCAATGTGTGTATATGCGTGGTTTGAAAAATGCTTGATTAAAAATAAACAACTTTTAAAAAATAGTTTAATACAGATTTGTAAAATTTTAATCAGCAGTGCTTTAAATAGAGGGTATTTCGGGCATAAATTATGGAATACTTGACGACGTATCCCAAGACAATATCTTTCCTTGATGGATTAAGGGGAAGGATAAAGGTGGATGGTGCATCTGGAGTAGAGCAACTCACAGTAGTTGTAAAGAAAAATGTCGATGAACTTCTAAAAATCTTTTCTAAAGAAGGATTTACCGGAGTAAAATTTGAACACAGACAACCATTTCAGATTGGACACGGTCTCTCTTTGAAGCTAAAAAAGCCATGGGAGATGCATGTAAGATTAGTTGAAATGAAAAAAGGACTAATTGCAATACATGCAGAAGTTGAAGTTTCAAGAGATTATCTGCAACATCTATTTTGCCAAAGAACTCCGGTCATTTATGAAATAGAATCACTTATGAAAAAGTACCAAATTGACTATAAAATTTGGAATAACAGGATACGAAAATACGTTCAAACTATATTTGATAATTATAAAATAAAGCTAAATACCCCAAATATTCCAGTATTAGCATGGAAGCCATTAGTATTTGTGATAGCAACTGTTGGCATATTTTATCTATGGAAATATATCCAAACAATTTAAAATTTTCATTTAGTAAAATTATTTTTAATTAGAGTTTGAATCCTAGGCTTTCGAATCAATAAAGTTCTATTTTTGGACTTGTGCTCTATTCCGAAACCTTTTCTTCCAAATATGCTGTGACTCGTTTTTGGATTTGTTCTTTCTTGCGAGTAATTTCTTGATGAATTCTATAAAGTAATTCCATACCCAATCTTTGATTATGTTTATGAGAGTATGTTGTTGAATATTCTTGTTCCTTACTTCCAAGCAACCAACCAATTATAAAATCAGATTCACTTTGTGGGTTCCATGAAGATCTTAACATTGGATAGTAAACTTCAAGGAAACCGTTCAAGTCACCTTCAATACCTTTAAGATCATGTTTAACAAATTCGAAAAATTCTTCATCACTCATAATTTGATGCTATAATTGATCCTCATAAAGTATTACTGCATTAAAGAAATGAAGTGTTTTAGCATCCAATATTACATTGCTTCTTATTGGGGTAAAATAGATGTCAATTATGTCAGAAGAACGAACAATGTACCCATGTACATGCGCTGATTGTGGTAAAGACTCGCAAGTACCTTTTCAACCAAAAGAAGGTAGACCAGTATATTGCCAAGAATGTTTACCAAAACATCGTAGTAGAAGATTTTGAGCTAATTCTGTTTAAAATAATTTAATCAAATTATCTTATAACAATTTTTTACACACCTTTTTTCTTTTTTAATCCAGAAAATTACCTTGGCTTATATAGCTATGATGGTATTACAATGTATGCCGCAATTACATGTCACCAATGAAACAATGACTAGAATGAAAGCTATCACAGGAATTAACCATGCACGAGATGGAGACTATATGGTTAACGAAATGATTGACATTTTAGAAAAAAAATTAAGAGATCAAAGATAGATAATTTTCTGTTATCTTCCATTCTTATTACCCTCTCAGATATTGCATATAGTTCACCCTTTCCCCTACAAGTCATATGATTTCATCAATCGGAGTTTGGCTTGGACGTACAACGGCCATCTTGTAATGTTGATTATTTCTAAAACGTATCAATAACCTGGGTATTTATCCAGCTCATCTGTAAAGATGTGACTCATGGTTACATGTGATAAATGTTATAATGGACATCATGATCAATGTATGGGAAAAGCAGACATGTTTGATTGTGATTGCAAGTGTTTCAACCAAAACAAGGTAGAAAATCTACATGGAAATTCTTGAAGAAAAGGTTCTCCTATGGCTTGAAAGTGCAAGATTTGTTAAATCCAAGTCTGGAGTGTATGTTCTTTATGATAAAAAGCTAAATGCATTATACATTGGAGAAAGTGAAAATCTTCAGAATGAATTTTCCAAGTATGTTGATACAAACTTTGAAAATAATACATGTAAACAAAAAACACATACTTATCAAAGAACGTTTATTGAAAATCCAAAAGAACGAAAAAGACAACTCTTAGAAGATTATAAGAAAAAACATGGAGAGTTTCCATGTTGTAATGTGGATATAGATTGAAAATTAATTCGATTTTTCTTTGAATAGCTTCAGTTATTATAGAAAAAATTTGTAAATAATAGAACCTTTAATTATAATTTTAAAAATCTTCTAAGTGGAGTTTGGATTCGTTAACAACTCATCTCAAATATTATGGCATTTCGCCTTGGGAGATTGAAGTAATCTATGGTTTATTCAAAGACAGATTCCAGGTAGAGCAAGAAGAATTAGAACAAGTAGAACCTGAATTTGTAAGTATGTTAAACGTACCAATTCCACTTGAATTTAATGAAGAATTTTTCAAATGGTTTGATTACAGAAGATGGGAGAAAGTAAAAGCAATTTTCAAAGAGATGAAGCGACGGCGTGGTAGTGGAAATGCTCTAAAAATTGATGTTAGTTTTAGTGGAAGCCCAAAAATTAGATTCATGTTAGATTCAGAAGATAACCAGTGGTTCAATAATGCAGTAGAAAAAATTGATTTTGTACTAGAATTGCTTCCATATCATCTTGATCCTGAAAAATTACCAAAGGATGTTACAGAAATTATTTATCAATATGATCCAGAAGCAGCTAGATGGAGACTAAATATAGCATTTGTCAAGGAAAAAAAATTTGTTTTTGCTGGCAATAGTTGGAAAATAGTTACTTGAGATCTTTTTCCAAAGGTTCGAGTAATGCGTGAAATTCCTTGTATTTACTTTCTAAGAATTTCAGTGACTCAAGAAGTTTTTTTGATTTTCCATACTTGTAGCGAATCATTTCACGGTGATGCCAAAAGTTTTTGTCACCTTCAATTGCAATAGTGGTAAAATAATCAGGCCCTTTGATGATATCTGGTACTTTTATGCTATATGGGAAAAGAAGATCTACTATAAACCATTCATCGCCATCAGGATAATCAGAACCTGTCTCTACATCAAAAAAAACATGTAATAGATTTGATTGCATAAGACCATCATCCGTTATTGTGGGATGCTTTACATTAGATTTTTTAAAATCAAGGTTTAGAAGTTCGGGTTCAAAATATCCCTTAATTATTGATTTCCTAAATATTTTATTTACATCTGTAATATTCAATGGTAAAGTAAACTCTCCCTAAACTTGCTAATAATTCATTAGGTATTAGTTTTGAGGGTTTTTTACACCTGTAATGAATCTAAAATTTTAGAAACGTCGGTTATAGGTTTACCATTAGAGGAAATTTTTTGTTTGGCTGGGGGATTTTCAAGATAATTAGGGATTTTATCTATCAATCTTTCAGCATATGGGGTTATAATCTCATTTTTATAAAATATCCCAGTAGGAATTTTTGTGCCCCATTCAAGGGATTTTATTAATGCCTGGGATAGTTTTTGATTTATTTCTGCTTCTTCTGCATAATGCACTATTGGATCATACCCTGTATCTTCTAATTTGTAAATCCTAGAATGTGTTTCTTTTGCAGATTCATCTGTAATGTCGGTGCCAGCATACCAATCTCTAGTGTTAATATCGTTATATGTAGGACAAGGTTGTAAAACATCTAAAAATGAAAGTCCTTTGTGTTTTATGGCAGCTATTATGAGATCTTTTAGCTGTCTTACATCATATGAATAACCACGTGCTACAAATGTAAACCCGCTTGCTACTGCCAATCCAATTGGATTTACATTGTAATTTGTGTTAGGGGATGGTAATGACTTTGTTTTCTCGCCTAATCTAAGAGTTGGAGAAGCTTGTCCTTTAGTTAGACCGTATACGCCGTTATTAAAAATAATGTATGTCATATTGATGTTTCTACGTCCAGCCGCTACAAAATGACCTGCTCCAATTCCCAAACCATCTCCATCTCCTCCGGCAGCGACGATAGTCATTTCTGGATTAGATATTGCAGCACCTTGTGCAAAAGTCAAAACTCGTCCATGTAAGGTATGAATTCCAAATGTGTTTATGAAATGCGAAGTTTTACCAGAGCATCCGATCCCAGAAAAAATTGCGGCTTTATGTCTAGGAATGTTCATTTCTGCTAATGCCATTTGGATCGCATTTACAATTCCAAAATCACCACAACCTGGACACCAATCGTTGTGAACATCAGTTTTGTAGTCAGAAAGTTTAAGCGCCATGCGTCAAAATCTCCCGTTTTTTTGCTTTGTTCCCTAAAATCTTTTTTAAAGAATCATAAATTTCGGTACTAGTCATTGATCTACCAGTATACTTTAAGATGAAATAATCAACATCTCTTCCTAAATTTTGTTTAAACAAAGTTCCAAGCTGACCAGTGTGATTTGCCTCTACATCGATGATTGTTTTTACATCTTTTAGAAGAGATTTAACATACCCAGTTGGAAATGGATGTAATAGCTTTATTTGGATAAAACCGACGTTGATGTTTTCCTTTTTTAGCATATCTATTGCATCAATGATTGGTCCTTTTGCAGAACCCCAACTAATTATACAATGATCAGCCGTTCCAAATGATACAACCTGATCCTCCTTAGGAATTTGGTTAAGAATTAGGTCAAATCTTGAGAGGCGCTTATCCATCATCTGAATTCTCAGATAAGGATCTTCAGAAATGTGTCCATATTCATCACTTTCATCACCAGTATTCCAGAATATCCCATCCTCTAGACCAAGTTTTGATCTTGGTGATATTCCATCTGATGTTTGTTCAAATCTCTTGTAGGGTTTTGTTTCTATTTTTTCAAGTAACTTTCCTCGATTTATAGTGACTTTTTCAGGATCAAATCTTTTACAAGTTATAACAGAGCTTGCAATGAATTTGTCTAACAGATGAATTACTGGCACTTGAAAAATGTCTGCAAAATTGAAGCATTTTCCAGTATCATAAAAACTCTCTTCAATAGCGCCAGAAGCATAAACGATACGAGGAAATTCACCATGTCCGGCATTAATTGCAAATAATAAATCATCTTGACCATGTCTTGTTGGAAGACCAGTAGACGGTCCACTTCTTTGATAGTTGGTAATGACTACAGGAACTTCGTTTATTCCTGCCCATCCTAATGCTTCAGCCATCAGTGAAAAACCTGGTCCGGATGTACAAGTTGAAGAACGTGTACCAGTAAGTGCACCTCCAATCATCATACCTATTGCTGAAATCTCGTCTTCAGTTTGTACGACTACGGTAGAACCTGGCCTGTCTTCATTTACATTTAGAATTTCATTTGATTCCAAGTAAACACTTTCGTCTGATGCAGGGGTAATTGGATAATATGGTTGAAACCTACAACCACATACCATTTTTCCTATTGCTGTTCCCTGATGTCCTTGTACTAAGATGGTGTTTGGTTCTTTTTTAACAGAATTTGGTGAGAAATTTATTTTATCAAATTTAGCAGATGCGTAATTGTATGCGTAATTTGCTACTTGTTTGTTTATTTCAGCAACCTGTGGTTTTTTTGAAAATATGGAATCAATAGAATCTAAAAGGGGTTTAGAATCTAGGCCTAGAACTCCTAGGGATAAGGAAACTCCCATCACATTGAACATCCTTACCATTCCTTTTAGTTTTGGATTATTGGTATTTTCTGCGAGTTTGGATAATATTTCCCTAAAAGATACAGGGAGAAGAATCACACCACGGTCTTTTGCAGTTTCTAAAATTCCTTTTATAGAAAATTCCTTGTTTTTTGATTCTAGGTATTTTTCTAATCGTGATTTGAAATAAATATCCAGAGTATGCACTTCATCGATTTTAGTTGCCTCTAAATCTGAATCATAAATTATTGCCCCCCCTTTAACAACCTCATCCATATGACGGAAAACCATTTCCGCATCAAAAGCCACCATTAGATGTACGTCATTTACATTAGAATGAATTTTTTTATCAGAAATTCTTACGGCAAAATAACTATGTTCACCTTTGATATTAGAATAAAATTCTCTCTTACCAAAAACTTGATAGCCAATTCCTGCGCATACTTTTGAGAAAATATTGGCCCCTGATTCAACACCACTACCTTGAGGTCCACCAATTAACCATGTAAGATCTGTATTCATGTTTACTAGGAACTGCCAGTGGTTATTAATAACGTGATTACCAAATTAAGCTAACCACCAGTTGCAGCATCAAATAAAGCGCACTCACATTTGTCACGCTCTCCACAATATGGACACACACAAACACATTTCTCTATAGCGTTCCCACATTCAATACATATAGCGAATTCTTCATTATTTTTAGTATCTGAACCCATAACTTTCCTTAAACAAGATCTTATAAATGGTTTAAGGTACTTCGTTTACTTTGTTGAGAAGAGGAAGATCTAAAAAATTGAGAGTTTTGCTAACCCGTACTTTACAAGATTTTGCTATTAAGGAATTACAAAAACATTACAAAATTGAAATTCATTCTGGCCCTTTTCCTATGCCCAAAAGAAAATTACTATTAAAAATTAAAGAACAAGATGGATTAATTTGTTTTCCTTATGACAACATCGATAAGGAGGTAATTCAGGCTGGAACTAAACTAAAAACAATTAGTGCATTTAGTGTTGGATACGACCAAATTGATTCAAAATATGCAAAAAAAAGAAAAATCAAAATTGGTTACACTCCAAATGTGCTTACAGTTGCAACGGCAGATCTTACCATTACGTTGATTCTTGATTTACTTCGCAGAGTAACTGAGGGAGATCGTCTTATCCGTGCAGGAAAATGGAAAGAGGTCTTTGGTGCTGATACCTATGTAGGTGAAGAGGTAGATGGAAAAATATTGGGGATTCTAGGATTTGGCAGAATAGGAAAGGCTGTAGCCAAGAAGGCTCAAACCTTTGGAATTAGGGTGATCTATCATAACCGAAATCGTCTTCCTTTAAGGCAAGAAAAGGCTCTCAGTGTAAGATTTGCAACTCTAAATGAATTATTTTCAAAAAGTGATATTGTTTCTATTCACGTTCCTTATTCTGCTGAAACCCACGAACTAGTCAACAAGTCTTTGATAAAGAGAATGAAGAAAAGGTCATACCTTGTCAATACGGCAAGAGGCAAGATAATAAATGAACGCGATTTAATATTCGCACTAAAAAGAAAAATCATTGCTGGAGCGGCACTAGATGTATTTTATCATGAACCTATTGGAAAAAATCATCAATTGACAAAAATGCAAAATGTTGTTTTATCGCCACACCTTGGAAGCTCCTCAATTGTAACAAGAGCAAAGATGGCAGAGATCACAGTTGAAAATTTAAAGCTTGGGCTGGCAGGAAAAAAACCGATTTATTCAGTTTGATAATTCATAAACAAATTTTATAGTTTGTTGAGAACCATATTTTTGAAACAAGTCATCGAAAAGTTTTTTCCTAGTTGAATTAAGATTCATTTCTTTGTCATACATTTTTGCAAATACAGTAGAAAATTGTTTTTCTCCGTTTTTATCAAAGAACCTTATGCTATAGCTCATTCTGTCTGTTTTTTGTTCTTTGATAAATCTAGCTTCAGAAATAGCACTTGAATCAATATGTATGTGGCATGGACCGTCATTATCACCAATAGTTATCCATTTATCTTTCTGACGAATATTAACTGAATTACTTTTCATTTCAATTATTGCTCCTTCAGATCTTACAATTATCAGAATATCATCAATTTTGATTATGTCTGAAAGAAGATCTTTGAGCATATGAGTATATTCTAGATTATGTAAATAAACTGATATTAGTTTTTTCTTCGTTGTTTTTATTTATTTTTTTAATTTTTTCTTTGTGGTTTTTGGTTTTGATCTTTTTAGTTCTTTTTCTAATCTTTTTACATATAGTTCCAATGATGCCCCCCAAAGTAAAACTGAACTAAATGCATTACGACTTGCAACCAAATTATATGCAATTTTGTCAGCTCCTAAAGGAATATCTTTTCCTAAAAGCTCAGTAGATTCTTCAGTTTCTTTTCTAAATGCTTTAATTGCTTCTTTAAATTCATCTAGTGAAATTTTTTTAGATGTTTTTTTCCATCTTTCAAACATTTCAGAATTCTCATCAATTCTTTTTGCTAGCTCCTCCTCTGGTCTCATGCCCAAAAATCATAGATTAATTAGATATTTACAAGTTTCTTGGGAAACCTAATTGAAGGCAAATTAGCCTCAGATGTTTTAAATCATAATTGAATTAAGTCGTCTGGATCTGAACGTACACAATCTGTACCAACCGCCTTGAGTTCAGAGAATTTTATTTTTCCCTGTGGTATCTTGCCTGCTTGTTGAAGAATTACTAATTTTTCTGATATCCTATCTTTGTGATTTTTACAAGTTACTCCAACCATATATTCATCATTTGTTTCAACTACAGATATCACAAACTCTGGAGGGTTTACACAGTCCTTGCCTTTTTCTTTTACAGAACAACGATCTGGTAGCAACATACGAAATCTGGTTTAAGATGATATTAAGCTTCATTACCTAAGAACCAACAGTGAAAATCATAACTGTTTTTAATTATTGTGGAATTAAATTGAATATAGGAGACACATGGTAAAACAACCGATTCCTAATTTATCACTTGAGGAGCTACTACCTGATTCAGTAACCTCCACTCTTTGTGTCAATATAGAAAAAGGAACAAAAATCTGGGTTGTTACTGGAATGCTTGTTCAGTATTTAGAATCATTTACGGATACAGTTGTTGTACGAGATAAGAACAAACCTGTAGGAATTGTAGGGGGGAAACATGTTATTCAAAAACTTGTTGACAATCCAACTTCTGATTTGTTTGATAATACAAATGTTGAAGATATCATGACTACAAAGTTCATAAAAATTTCAAAACGAACTAAACTTAGAGAATTATTAGATTTTTGGAAACAAACAAGAATTGCATTTGCCATTATTCCAAATGAGTTTTCTGATTATTCTGAATTATCAGCTAGAAAATTACTCGAAATAGGAATGCGTTGTAAAACAGATGTTTCAGTTTGTGATCTTCCAGAAAAAAAACTGGTGACATTTACCAAAGACTTTACCATAGGGAACATTATCAATTCAATGCTTGAACATGGAACAAGGAGATTGCTTCTTGAAGGTACAACAAAATTCATCAATGATCGCATAATTTTAGAAAAAATTGCTGGTGACTTGAAATACCTTCGAGGAACTGATAATTTTTTGAATATTTCAGTAAGTGATTTCCCATTTGGTGAGGCAAAAGAGATTTCAGAAGATCTTCCAATTTCTGAAGTATCAAAACTCCTTTACAAAATGGAACATCCTTACATTGTATACGGAAAACGGGTAGTAAGTCCATGGGATATTTGCCTTTGTTTGCTATCAGATAAATTGACAGAATACGAATAGGCCTTAAGATGTTTAAAGAATTGTAACAGTGCTAATATTCTATTACAATATCTTCAAATTTCCAAAATGATTCCTTAGGTTTTTGAATATAATCAAGAATCCCTTTTTCCTGCAACTGTCTTACAATAAAGGCCGAATATGCAGGAGCCCCGGTTGCTCCAGGGGAATTGTAATTAATTATATGAAATGAATTTTTTCCGTTAAGTTCTAAGATATCTGACATAAAGGTCCCTTTTGGAGTAATAATTGGTGTTCTTATTCCAGCAGTACCATGTTCTGAAAAATATTCAGGTCGTATGGAAGGAATAAACTGTTGAACTCTGTATACCATCGCTGATTTTGAAACCGAACTCAAAAATTCCTTTGAGATTAATTTTAAAAAAGAACGATTTGTAAAAAGTTTCATTACATTTCCACTAAAGATTTCACGGATTTTAGATACAGCCTGGGTTAACTCACCAGTATATCCTTCATAGGTTTCAGGAGTCATTACAGGAACTGCGTTTGGTCCAATTTCCGTCCTTCCGTCAACGCGTTTGATCCAATGAGGGTCTAAGAATGGAAATTCGGAAAACCTTGCTACGGAGTAAATGTTAGTTTTAACCAAATCTGCATATTTTTTGTCAGCTACCCAATATTCTCCACGAAAATGAAGATCATTATATTGTAATGCCAAACCGAACTTTTTTGCTATGTCAAGTGAATTACCACCGCTGCAGTTTATGATAAATTTTGAAACAAGAGTTGAATTGTCAGAAAATGTTAGTTTTACTTCTGAATTTTCTTCTACGTCTTTTACATGATGGTTGAATAGAAACTTTGTTCCATTTTTTTCGGATTCTTTGTGGAGTTCGTTTGTAAAAATTCCATAATCAGTTGATACATCACGCTTACAAAAAAGACCTGAATAAGCTTTGAGATTTGGTTCTTTTTTTGTTAATTCTTTTGAGTCAAGTAGTTCAAGCTGTCCCTCGGGAATTCCGTTTTCTGCTCCCCATTTTAGATACTTTTCAAGAGTTTTGTGCTGTTGCTCTTCGATAGCTACCTCAATAGTTCCTACCTCACTCCATGGTAGATTTTTCTTTTTTGCTAGTATTTCCCATAGATCATGTGATATTAGTGAAGATATTGCTGATACTTTTCTTTTTTTTGGATCAAGATAAAATGGTGCATGAACAACACCAGTATTTCTACTGCTTGTATGCTTAGCTACAGTATTTTCCTTTTCAATTACACATATTTTGATATCATAAAGTGTTGATAACCAATATGAGATAGTGGTTCCAAGAATTCCTCCTCCAATTATTGCAATATCATATTTTTCCATTGAATTACTTTAAAGTACATGCAATTAATTGATTTTGAAAAAGCGGAAAGAGAGTTAGAATATTAATTAAAATCCATACGTAAATTATGATATATACTAGAACAAATCAGACTTTTGCATGGCAAATATGAAATGTGTATCCTGTGGAATTGGATTCTTTTCTCCTACTGGTTCTGACAAATGTTCTAGATGTGCAGCAAAAGAACCACAATCTGAAGGAAGTCATGATTCCTGTGGTTGCGGACATAGCCACTAATTCTTTTTTTCTTTCACTATGTAAATATCATAATTCAAATTTTGCATATTTAGAAATCCTTTGGAATATGATTATTTTGTTTTAGCCAATCTACTTGTGGCAAAGTAAATCTCCATAAAATATCTCCTCTTTCAGCTTGTTTAAAATCCCATGGAGCAATTATTACAATA
>JBQTHA010000060.1:0-1681 GCA_052390375.1 Nitrosopumilaceae archaeon | reverse complement strand
TAATCACAATACAAATTTTGTGAAAACTCTTTTCATAAACTGTCCATTCTGACCTAGGTTTCCCCAATTCTTTTTCAGTTTTTGGTGCAAAATGCTGTGTTGTTAAATCTGGTATCATTTTTACAATCGCGGATAGTGTCATAAATTTATCTTGTTCTCCCTCAAAAATTTGTGGATTCATCACAATTACCCTATGTTGTAACCGTGCATCCAAAACAATTTTTGTGAATTGTTCTCTAAAAATCTTAATTTGTTGTGGCCTTGAGGGAACAATTACTTTTTTAACAACTATAAGGGGTGTTGGAATGAACTCTTTTGGCTTCTTTATTTTTGTAAAATCGGTACTTGATTCAAAGATATCAACTACTCTGCCGCGCAGGAAGAATTCTTTATATTCTTTTTTATCTTTGAAATAAGCTCGATTAAATCTGTCTAATGATTCTTTATTTACTTCTATATAATCTGGTACAATCCAAACTATGGGATACGCTTTATGGCAGTTACAATGCAAATCCTGTCCTCTCTCTGGATGTATTTTTAGTTCTTCTACCCATCTTGCCTTGCAGTCTTTGTTGATTGCCCAATACAGATTTTCAAAACTTCTTGCGCCCCATATGTGCAGAATCAATATACCTGATTTGTACAACTCTTCAGCGACCCAATCAACCGCATAGCCTTTGCCAGACCGTCTCATCCCCTGGAATAATATCACTTGGGGAATGTTTGAATCAAGCCACGGTCCATCACCTAACTTGAGTGGTTTCTTAGGGGATGATGGTAGAAGCCCAGAAGACAAGGTTTTACACTTTCCCTCCCAAGGCTATGATCTCCACAACAAGTGTTATTTCTGCACTCATAACTATAGGCAAGGTTTTTTGAAATTTACTTAAGCATTACCGCAGATTTGACCTGGGATAGAATCTCAACAGATTCGGACCTAACTTAACATCTTGACTTCTGGTTCAAATTGAAAGGATACCAGGGGTGATAGGGGGATATTCGGACTAAAGATTTTGGACTATTTACAATTGGTTTTATTTAAAATCTACGCCGTTTTTCTTTTCTTATTTCATCAATATCCTGCTTTTCATATATTGAACCAAGTTCATTATTTTGACCGTTAATTTTGATAATTTGAATGAACTCCATCTCCTTTACGTCAGCGTATTCATAGGTAACCCATACTGCAATTTCGTAAACTTCAGGTTCGTTTAATCTGGTTCTGTGAATAACATCCTTAGCGAATAATTGTGGTTGAATACTTCCTGGTACTGGAAAATAACTTCTCTTAATTTCATCCTCATCACGAACCAATTGTGGTAAGTCTAGAGACGAAGTAGGATCTTTGAAATGTACTTTTACTTTTCGAGCAGAAATAGTTCCTGTATTTTTTATTGCAATTCTAATCATTCCAACCTGCTCATTATCTTGTTTGGTTAGATTTGACTCTTGAATAATTATTTGTAATTCTGCTCTTAATCTTGATTCAATTTCTTTTTGTGTTAATTTTAACTGCTTTTCAGTATTTTGATTAGTTTTCTTCATATAGTACCATGAAACCAGAGCAATGGATATTGTTGCAACCACTAATGCGAACTGAGTCAATGTGTCTAATTGGATAGAGTTAATGGTAGAAGTCTGAGTGGAGTTTAAGATTTGTAGGGGTAAAATACGAAAATAC
>JBQTHA010000059.1:0-13195 GCA_052390375.1 Nitrosopumilaceae archaeon | reverse complement strand
TTCACTTCTCGATTCAATTCTTGTGGGTCATCGTTGTAAAGTACACTTGTCAATCTACTATCATAAGGACCATGTACATACCAACTAAATTTAAAACCTAGATCAAAGCCAAAAACTTCTAGCAAATAAGTTAATTTTTGAATTTGTTTTCGTTTTGAGAACGTTGAGATATCTGGCTCTACACCTAATTTATTGCAAAGTTGAAATAGTTTTTCTCTTACTTTCATTTTATCTCCTTCATACTATCCAAAATATCCTCAAACGAATCCCTTAAACTTTCTACTAATAACTTAAACATTTGTCGTCCTGCATCATTTAACCTGAAAGATGTGTGAGGACGTTTATTTACAAATTCTTTGTTAACCTCAATCATTCTAATCTTTTCAAGAACCCTTAAATGACCTGCTAAGTTTCCTTCGCTGATACCGGGAATATCTTCCATTAGTTTTTTAAAATCTAATTCGCCTTCTCTCCACAATGCGGCCATGATTATCAATCTGTAAGGACTGAAAAGTTGCGAGGGAAGACTTAGGAACCTATCTTTTCCCCTAACCGAATCAAAGGATTTGCCAGTTACAATGTTCTTAGATTCTACATCGTCAAGTATAGAAGCTGTTTTTTCTAACAACTAGTTCTCACCTTTTTTTGGACTAAATAAGTATTCTTTGAAATTTTTTCTGATTTTCGTCTCAATATTAAAAGATCCTGGTTGATCGCTTTAAATTTGTATATTATTTTTTTATTCATATTACTTTATAGTAGTATAAATATTTAAATATGATGACTTTATGTATATAAGACGATGGAGATAGAAATGATCTCATGGGATAACTGGAAGAATAGTACTAAGGACACTATACTTTCTCCTTACTCCTTGATAAACCCTACTCCTGTAATGGAGCCTCAGGTTCAGGGGGTGTATAGGAAAATTGCAGATAAGTGACGACAAAACACATGGTAAATTCTTCACATTCATAGTAGATGAGAAAGAGTTCCGTACTGACAAACCACAACTGACTGGCGGGGAAATAATGGATATTGCTGAAATTCCGCGTTCAGTTGGAATTATTCAGATTCTTGAAGACGGTTCACAAAAACAGGTAGTTGAAAATGAAGTGATAGAATTCAAAGGACCAGGAAGACGGTTCAAAAAAGCACCTAGATTCAAAAGAGGTTAGCTCATGATTGAACGACGATTACAAGAGATTAAACTCTTGCAAAAAAAATATGGTGATTTGGAGTATGGTCAAAATGGTGAGTGGGTACTATTCAAGAAACTTCCACTTCCGTTAGGTTGGAATAAGACAGAAACTGAACTTTTAATAATTGTACCAGCTGGTTATCCTTCAACACCACCCGACAATTTTTTTGTTCCAGTAGGATTCAAACTTGCAAACGGAAATCCAATTAACGCCTATACTGAATCACATCCTCACCTTGATAGATCATGGGGGCAATTTTCCTATCATATAGATGGTGAGTGGAAACCTGGAAAAGAGATTCTCGATGGAGACAATCTACTCACCTTCATGATTAAGGTGGAACAACGATTAGGAGAAGTGAATTAGATATGATTGAAGTTAGGGTTCCACAAAATATTTGGCAAAAAGCTTATGATCATCTCTTCAATACCGCCGGTGAACACTTTGCATTTTTTCTTGCAGAAACAACCAATTTGGGGGCAGGAACTGCTTTACTTGTAAATGACGTAATCTTAATACACGAGAAAGAAACCGAGACAGAATTTTGGTCAGCTAAGATAAAACTGGATACATTATTGAAGGTAACCAATTCTGCCAATTCAAAAAAACTTGCATTAATCGAAATTCATAATCATGGTTCTGGCTTTGGACAAGTACACTTTTCCGGTACAGATCACGACGGATTCAAAGAATTTGTTCCATATGTGTTGGATGTTCATCCAAACTTTCCATATGTAGCATTAGTTACGACAAAAGATTATTTGGTTGATGGACTTTATTGGAATAACGATGGAAAAGAATCACCAATTTGTTGCGTTAAGATAGTTGGTACAGATTTCAAAAAGCTGATTACTACTTCTGGTAAGAAACTAATACATGATGAAATCCCTGATGAATCATACTTCTCGAGACAATTCTTAGCTTTTGGAAAAGAAGGTCAAAAGAAGTTCCAGAATACTAGAGTAGCAATTGTTGGATTAGGAGGAATGGGGAGTCATATTGCAGAACAACTGTCATATCTAGGTGTGCGTGATTTTGTTCTTATTGATCCTGATTTAGCAGAAGAATCTAATTTAAATCGGCTAATAGGGGCAACAATCAACGATGTTGGAAAACCAAAAGTTAACATCATTTCTGAAAGAATTACAAAAATCTCAAATAACAAGGCAAAGATTTTATCATTCAAAAATGACATTAGAAATGAGTCGGTCTTTAATGCTCTAAAAAAGACAGATGTAATTTTTGGTTGCATAGATAATGACGCTCCGAGATTAATTCTTAATGAATTATCATTCGCTTATTTGATTAATTATATTGATTGTGGAACTGGGATAATTGTTGATAAACTAAAAATAGAAAGTGCTGGTGGACAAATTATATTCATACATCCTGATGGGCCATGTATGTCTTGTTCTAATTCTATCGATTTGAAAGAAGTTACAGAGAATCTTTTAACAGAACAAGAGATTGAAAATCAAAAAAGAGTTGGGTATGTTGAAGGTGCTGCTGTTCATAATCCTTCAGTAGTTTCACTAAATGGAGTAATAGCATCTTTAGCTGTTACAGAATTTATTAAATTAGTAACTGGCTATGTTTCACCCAAACCCTATACTGTTTACGATATGCTTGAAAGTCGTGAACTTAGTATTGTACTACGCCATGTAACCATAAATCAAAAGTGCTTACATTATTCGTGGATTGGGATC
Organism: Nitrosopumilaceae archaeon; assembly: GCA_052390375.1. Taxonomy (GTDB): domain Archaea; phylum Thermoproteota; class Nitrososphaeria; order Nitrososphaerales; family Nitrosopumilaceae; genus CSP1-1. Next base: position 10,287 of record JBQTHA010000059.1, on the reverse strand, counting down.
GGAGATAAAATCCATTTAGAGAGATACTTGATTCAAGATAAAGTTAAACAAAAGAATTCTGACGGAGGAAATTAATTTTTATCATGTCTTACATTCCAGAGTTACCAAAAGAAGTTTGGTATATTATTGTTGGAATTATTGTTATCGGTTCTATGTTGTCAACTGGAACCTTTTGGAGTACTGCTAAGAATGTGATTGATACAGGAGAAACGTTAGTTGATGCTGGAAAAACTTTGTGTAATGCTCAAGATATGGTTATGGATGAATTGTTGAAATCAGCCTATAATGAAGCCCCTGACAAAGCTAGGAAAATTTTAGACAAATTTAAAGCTGGTGAGAAATTAACAGAGTGCGATTATGTTCAACTCTATAACTCATTAAACAAAAAACATGTTAGAAATTGGGTATTTGATGAATCTTGTAATGCATTAGTCTGTTCGGGACTTTAATTCAAAAATTCTTGAGGGAATAAATGTAGACCATCGATTCCCCTGAACGGAATCAAACAATGAAGATTAACTTGAAATTTTTTCTCTTAATAGCTTGAATAACGCATTTACAATAGCAGATGCACAAGGACTACCGCCCTTTCTGCCTACATTTGTGATATATGGTACATCCAAAGACTGTAGAGCCTCCTTTGACTCTGGAGACGAAACAAAACCTACGGGAATTCCAATAATTAGTGCTGGAGTAGTGGCGCTTTCCTTTACCATCTGAATTACCTCAAGTAGTGCAGTTGGAGCATTGCCAATGACAACAACCCCTCCCTTCATCTCCGAAGCTACCATCCTCATTGAGACTTGAGCACGAGTCTTGTTGTATTTTTTAGCTTCTTGTACAATTTGTGGATTGGAAATATTACAAATTACATTACACCCAAAGTCTTTTAGGTTTTGTTTGTTTAGTCCACCCAGCACTCCATTTACATCAACAATAATGTTGCAACCAGCTTTGAGTGCTGCAATACCGCTTTCAATTGCATCTTTGGAAAAAATTATTTTATTTTCTTTAGCAAAATCAAAGTCAGCTGTTGCATGAATTACACGTCGTACAATTGGCCACTCCAATTTATTATATTGATGGGTCCCAATCTCAGATTCTATAATCTGCATGCTTTGGTCTTCTATAGATTGTCCCTTCTCAGTTTGCATTTTCTACCTCTCGTGCACGCTCTAGTATCAGATCAATCATCTTCTCATCTATTCCAATGTGTTCTGTAATTATTGCCTTTTTTATGCTAGATTGTTCCAGTGCTGGATTGAGATCCTCGAAGATATCTCGCTTTACATGTGCACCCTTGTGCAAAAAATAAAACACTATAACTAGTACCTCTGGATTGTTTTTCTCACATTTTTCTATTCCCTGTTTGATATTTGGCTCCTCAATTTCCAAAAAGCAATGACTGATGTTTCTAAAGATACCGTTCAAACCATCTACAACATATTGGATAGAAAGATGTGCATTTGGGTCCTTACTTCCATGACCAATAATTAATACATCAACGTCCTTGTGAGATAGAGTAATTCCATTTTTCTCTAACGCAGACGAGACCCTGTTTTCAACCAATTCAATCATGGTTTTGTGCATAGACATTGGCTTGGATACTACAAATTTTACCTTAGTTCCTCCCTGAAACCGGATAACATCAGTAACAGCAGCCTTTACCTTTTTTCCTGGATACAAAAAGTATGGAACTATAGTCAGAGCATCAATGTCGTGCTTTAGCGATTTTTTTACTCCTTCTTCAATAAATGGAGGAATTACCTCCAAAAAACAATAGTCAGAAAAGACGTACTTTCCCTTTTCCTTTACCTTACTACAAATAAAATCAAGTTCTTCCTTTGCCTCCTTTTCCCGACTTCCTCTATCAATTAGTAAAACGCCACGCTTCAATTTGGTATCCTCGCAATAGCTATAGTCAAATTTGGTGGAAATTTTTGTTTTTCAACAACTAGATTACCCCCTGAACTTTTAATTGCAGCAGCTTCCGACACACTTGGGGTTCCCTCAAATGCATGAACCATCTCAGACGGATTTGGAATCTCTATTGTTGCTAGCTCTTCCTTTTCAAAATACTGTATAGGAAGATTCATCTCCTTTCCCAACTCAATCAGTCCTTGAACCTCTTCTTTTTTCTTAATTGAAACAAGCTTTGCAACTGACTTTGCATCAAGCTTGTACTTTTCCAAACAGAAGTTCATTCCCTCTAGAATGATATCCTTTGTTGTATCACCATGCAAACCCACACCAACTACTAAAGATGGAGGCCTGTACACAACTGCATTTTGTAAAATCTCAGAATTATCTAGCTTCTTGTCAGTTATAATCAAGCATCCCTTTGATTGCGAGTTTTTTAGATCCTCAATGGAGTTATACAATGTAACATTAGCTGGTAGCTTTCTATTCCACCAATCTCGGTTTCCAGTATCTTGAAACACTCCAATTTTTTCTTCATTTACCATAAAAGCACTAACTTTAGTAACTGTAGAGTCATCATCTATCTTCCAACCGAACTCTTTTCCTAATAGATCTACTGCAATTGTTTTATTTACATCAGCTGCTGTAGTCACAACTGCAATACTTCCAAGTTTACTTGCGATTTCTTCTGTTAGCTGATTCGCACCACCAATATGTCCAGACAAAACACTTATCACAAATTTTGACTGGTCATCTATTACCAAAACAGCAGGATCCGTTTTTTTGTCTTTAATATATGGAGATATTAGTCTGATTACTGCACCTAATGAAAAAATACAGACAAGCGCATTATTTGTTTTGAAAAGTTCTGCAATTTTGTTAGAAGTTGTCTCTGGGTACCAAACTATTTGTGGATTATTGTCTGAAAATTTAGATGGTGCATAAATCTGCCATGAGGGTGATGATTTTTTTAGTTCTAATCCAATCTTTATTCCATTTTTTGTGATAGCAAGAATTGATACTTTTTCCACTGATCCGATCCCTATTAATTTAATAAAATACCTTGCTATACAGGATGCCTTCCCAAAATCTTACCATCAAAATCAAAAAGTATCACATCCATTGGTACCTTTTCTTCTGAATGACTTCTCATTTGTTTGTAGACCTGTAAACACACTTCATCAAAAAATCCTTTTACCTTGCTTTCAACAACTATATCTTGTACGTGTCTAGCAGTATTTGCGTTTTGTATTTTTTCAATTGTTTTTTTCTCTGCTCCACATTTCTCAGCTAAGCCTGCAAGAAAATTTGTATCGACTTTGGAGCCCTTTACATGAGTCTGTTTTACTCCTGCTGCCATCTTTGCAAATTTTCCAATGAATCCTGTAACGTATGCTTTTCTGATTTCTTTTTTTGCACACTGTTGTATGGTATAACCAGCAAAATCTCCCATTTGAACAAAGGAATGTTCAGGTAGATCAACTAGCTTCTTTGCAAATTCTTCGCTTCGTCCACCAGTTGTTAGTACAACAATATAGTTTCCCATTGCTATACTTACATCAAGATTCTGTCTTATTGATGCAGCAAATGATGCAGTTGAATATGGAATCACTATACCGCTAGTACCTAATATCGAAATACCACCCAAAATCCCCAGTCTTGGATTATCCGTCTTTAACGCTAATTCCTTTCCTTTTGGTACTGATATTACAACATTGATTCCATTCTTTAAGAGAATATGTTTTGCCACTTCAGTTATGTTTTCAATAATCATTTTTTTTGGCGTTGGATTAATTGCTGGTTTATTAATTTCTAATCCAAGACCTGGTTTTGTTACAATTCCTACTCCTTTTCCTCCATCAATTTCAATTTGATTTACATTTGGGGTCAAAGTAACATCTACAACGATTTCTGCACCATGAGTAACGTCGGGGTCATCTCCACCATCTTTTATTACCGAACACTTGGCTTTATTTTTGTCAAATTCACAATTTAGAATTTTAATAGGAATTGAATTTCCTTTAGGAAGAGTGACTTGAACAGATTCTATATTTTTCTGATTTAATATCGCTAATACTGCAGCCTTTGATGAAGCAGCAGCAGCTGTTCCTGTTGTGAAACCAGTTCTAAGCTTTTCTTTTGATTCCTGTTGGTTGGCCACACTGAAATTGATTTATTTTGCGTATTTACTCTTATCTCGAGGATGATTAAATCTAAAGAATTACGAATAGTAGTAACCGGCGCAAATGGATTTGTAGGAAAAAACACTAGAAATCTACTACACAAAAAGGGTGTAATTCTTTTTGGTATTTCTAGAAAAAATTTTTTAAATTATAAATATGAATCTAAAATTATTTCACCAGATTTCAACATTAATTATATTTCGAGTAAGCTGAAAAACTGTGATACACTTATTCATTTAATTGGAACTGGACGGCAAACCATCAAGTCTACTTATGAATCTGTTAATGTAGAACTAACAAAAAAAGTACTTCAACTTTGTAAGAAAACAAAAATTAAAAAAATTGTGTATATTAGTGGTCTTGGAGTATCAAGCAATCCCGTTACATCTTATTTCGTTTCAAAGTATAAAGCTGAAAATGAAATAATTACTTCTGGATTAGATTATACAATACTTAGAGCATCTTATATTATTGGAAAAAATGATCCATTAACAAAGAATCTTAATGGCCAAATCAAATCAGGAAAGATTATAATCCCAGGTTCAGGAAAATATCATCTTCAACCAATTTTTGTTAATGATGTCGCAAAAGTAATTTATCATTCAGTAATTTCAAAAAAATTTTCTAATAAAATTATAGAATTAGTGGGACCAGAAACAGTAACTTTCAAAGAATTTGTCAATCTATTCAAAGGGAAAACTAAACTCAAAATTGAAAATATGGATCTTGAACATGCATATTATGATGCTCTACACAATCCAGCAAGTAGGTATGGTGTAGATGATCTTAATATCATGATTGGTGATTTTGTAGGTAATCATAACAAACTGAAAAAATTATGTGACTTTAAATTTAAAAAAATCAGAGAGATATTATAATCCTGCAGCTTGTCGTAATAAATTAGCTTTATCAGTATTTTCCCACTTGAATTCTGGTTCGTTTCTGCCAAAATGTCCATAGGCTGCAGTTTTCCTATATAATGGTTTTTTCAAATCTAACTGTGAAATTATAGCAGACGGTCTCATATCAAAGTTTTTTCTAACAATGTTTTCAATATCTTCCTCAGGAATCTTTCCTGTATCAAATGTATTTACCATAAGAGATACTGGGTAAGCCACTCCAATTGCATAAGCAACTTGTACCTCGCATTTATCAGCCAAACCGGCAGCAACAATGTTCTTTGCAATATAACGACACATGTAACATGCGGATCTATCTACTTTTGATGGATCTTTGCCAGAAAATGCACCTCCTCCATGTCTTCCTTGTCCCCCGTATGTATCAACGATTATTTTTCTTCCAGTAAGACCTGTATCACCATGGGGTCCACCAATTTCAAACTTACCAGTAGGGTTTACATGAATTTTTATCTTATCATTCCATAAACTTCCACAAACAGGTTTGATAACTTTCTCTATTAGAGCATTTGTTATCTCAGAATTTGAAACATTTGGTGCATGTTGTGTTGATAATACTATGGTTTCAATTTTTTTCGGTTTTCCATCTTCATATTGAACAGAAACCTGAGATTTTCCATCAGGTCTTACCCAAAGTAATTCCTTTGATTTTCTAACATCTGAAAGTTTTTTTGTTAATTTGTGCGCAAGAATAATTGGCATGGGCATAAGTTCTTCAGTTTCATTTGTTGCATAACCAAACATCAAACCTTGGTCCCCTGCTCCTTGATCTTTATCATTAGTAGCTGTAATTCCTTGACTAATATCTGGACTTTGAGCATGTAATCTTAACATAATCTCACAGGTATTTGCATCAAACTCTAATTCAGGTTTGTCGTAACCAATTTCTCGAATTACTTTTCTAACTAGTTCATCCTGTGCTTTTTCATTAAATTTTGCTTTAGATGTTACTTCACCAGCTACCGCTACAAATCCAGTAGTAGCCATTGTTTCTACAGCTACTCTGGAATCAGGATCTTGCCTAAGATATTCATCTAAAATTGCATCAGAAATCTGATCGCAAACCTTGTCTGGATGACCTTCAGTTACAGATTCCGAAGTAAAAAGAAAACTTCTTACCACCTTGAACACCCTTTTTTAATTATAGATCACTTTCTAATTTGATAAATAATACGTTATTTCCTCTCACGATAACCCTACCATAATTTGCAATAACTTTATCATCCTTTAGCTCTTCAGCATCTGTCATTATCAAATTCATGTAAGAATCTACGTTATCCATCTTCCCTTTGTATTCTACTTCATTCTTTAGTCTAACTATGACATTTTTCTTAGTATTTTTTTGGAGAGTAGTGAGTGGTCTCTTTGCGCTTGTCTGTGACAACGATTGTTCAATCTGATTTCCTTTTTATCCAGCATAAAAGCCTTGCCCACATCATTTTCGTAAAGAAATTGCTTTAATTTTCTAATGTATTGACATATTTGCATATGATAAGTACAGGAATCAAAAAACTAGATCATTTTCTTGATGGTGGCATTAAAAGTGGAATAATTACTGATATTTTTGGAGCTACTGGTACTGGAAAAACTCAACTTGCTATGCAAATTACTATAAATTCACTGTTACAAGGTGGACAGGTTCTTTTTCAGGATACAACAGGACAGTTTAGACCAGAACGCATGCTTGACATGATTAAAACTCGTAATCTAGAACCGAATATACTCGATAGAGTAAAGGTTGGAAGAATCACAAATGCCAGCGAACAGATTCAATATTTATCCAAGATTAAAGAAACTAATTTTTCTTTAGTTGTAATTGATAATGTTACTGATTTATTTTCATTTGAATTTAATAAAGAAGATCAAAATTTAGAAAAGAATGTAACTTTTATGGAGTATATGCATGAGTTATCTTTTATCTCTATACAAAAACAATTACCAATAATAGTTACAAACATGATCCGACAATTTGATGATTTAGAAAAAGAAAATTTGGCTAAATCAATAAGCCTGTTTACACATATAAAAATTAAATTATTAAAAAAAGAAACAAAATATTTTGGTGAAATATTTCCTGCATTTCTACAAAAAAAGGAATTTGTGTACCAAATAACTAAAGAAGGTTTAGTAGATTCATCTTAAGAAGATATTTAACCTTGGATATAAGAAATAAAGTATGGCAGGAATTTTTGATTCTATTCCTACAATCACCGTTATTCTTTTTGCAATTGGGCTTGTTGGCGTAATGGTTTATGAACGAGCTAGAACAAAACAGAGCGACGAACCTACCACTTGATCCAAATCTAATTGCCAAGTTTTATTCACTTGGATTCAAACAACTCACAGAAATTCAAAAAAAAGCCGTTCCAATAATTTATCAAAAAAAAGATACTTTAGTGATTGCACCAACCGGATCCGGAAAAACCGAATGTTCGATTATCCCAATTTTTTCTCACATTAAACTATCCAAAAAATTAGGTAAGATAAAAGCCATTTATGTTACTCCTCTTCGCGCACTAAATCGAGATGTTTTTAGAAGAATAGTTCGTTATGCCGAAAATGATAGTTTGTCCATTGAAATAAGGCATGGTGATACTCCACAATCAATTCGCAAAAAAATTTCAAATTCACCTCCAGACATCCTAATTACAACTCCAGAAACGCTTGTAATTCTATTGACCCAGAAAAAAATGTTAGATGCGTTATCTGAATTAGAATGGATTGTAATTGATGAAGTACATGAATTATTAGGTAATGAACGTGGTTCACAACTATCACTTAGTCTTGAAAGGCTTCAACTAAATTCAAACTTAGAAATTACTAGAATAGGATTATCTGCAACCATTGGAAATCCTGAAGAATCAGGAAAATTTGTTGTTGGTACAAAGAGAAAATTGAAAATTATTCAAGATACTACAATTCGGAAATATGATGTAAAAGTGAAATATATTGAAGGAACAATTTCTGATGTAGCCCAATACATCATTGAATTTGTGACTGAACAAGATCTTCAGTCCCCCGTACTACTTTTTACCAACACTAGGGGCGAATCCGAATTTTTAGCTTCAATTCTCAAAGAAAAATCTACATTAAATATTGAATTGCATCATGGGTCCCTTTCAAGGCAGGTTAGAGAAGAAACTGAAGATTCCTTAAGAGAAGGAAAAAAAGGTATTGTAGTTTGTACTTCCTCACTTGAGCTTGGTCTAGATATAGGTTCAATAGAATTGGTAATTCATTATGGCTCACCAAGACAAGTATCCAAACTAATTCAAAGAATTGGAAGAAGTAGACATAGCAAAGCTTCTTCAGCAAAAGGATTGATAGTAACAAACAATGCAGATGATGAGTATGAAGCATATGCAATCCTTGAGCGAATAAAACAGGGTTCAATAGAAGAACAAAAAATTCATGACGGCTCCCTAGATGTTCTAGCTCATCATTTAGTAGGAATTACCATTCAATTAGGCCAAGTATCAGTTAATCATGCGTTTGAAATTTTCACTAAAGCTTTCCCATTTAGAAATTTAACTTTAGATGATTTTTATGCAGTATTGGATCTCATGGATTCCAATTATCTCTTATTTTTTGATAGAGAAAAAATGATTCTCAAAAAGAGAGGGCGTACCTTCAGATATTATTTTGAAAATCTTTCAACTATCCCTGATATCTTAAAATTCAAAGTATTTGATACCGTTGGGAAAAAAATTATAGGAACACTGGATCAGCGATTCGTAGGAGATTTTGGAGATTCAGGTAACGTTTTTGTGCTACGAGGATTACAATGGAGAATTCTTAATGTAGATGAAAAATCATTTAAGGTGAATGTAGAACCATTTCGTTCTAGTGGATTAACCGTCCCATATTGGGAAGGAGAAAATATTCCAGTTGATTATAAAACAGCAAATAAAGTTGGCTTATTCAGAAGTAAAGTAAAAGATGGCAAAATTTCTTTACAAAACAATATAATTCCTAAGTTTAATCTAGATGTAATTCCAGATGAAAAAACAGTCGTTGCAGAATCTCTTCGAAGTCAAAGTATTATAGTTTTACATGCATGTTTTGGTTCAAAAATTAATGCAACATTATCTACATTACTTTCTTCAATGTTATCAGCAAGATTGGGATTTTTAGTAGAGTCAAGTTCTGATGCTTACAGGATAGTACTCTCATCCAAAGCTAAGATTTCAGAAAAACAAGTAACTGAAGTTTTACGAGATAAATATGATCTATCAGTGATAGTTACTGCATCATTAACTGGAACTCACAATGTAAATTGGAGGACGTGGTGTGTTGCGAAAAAATTTGGTGTAGTAGGAAGAGGAGCAATTTATGAAAGAAAATCGGCTCGATTTCTTTATGAAAGATATTCTAAAAGTCCCCTAGTCAAAGAAGCACTTCGTGAACTGTTTCATGATAAATATGATCTAAAAAATACTCAGATAATATTAAATAAATTGCAAAATGATGAAATTAAAATTAAATGGTTTGATGTTTTAGAATTTTCCAAAATAGCTGAACCCATACTAGATCACACCACCAAATACTATTCTTCGCCTTCAAATATTGATAAAGGAATATTAGATTTAGTTAAAACAAGATTATTAAAAACTAAACATCGACTAGTTTGTGTTAGATGTGGTAAATGGGAAAAAGTTGTGGAAACAAAAGATGTGAAAGATATCTTATCATGCCCCTATTGTAAAGGTAGACAGATAACTTCCACTTTCTATTCTGACTATGATTTACAAAAGATTATCCAAAAAAAACATGGAGGAAAAAAAATTTCTCCCGAAGAGAATCATAAATTTGAACGTGCATGGAAAGTTTCCTCCTTAATTGAAAATTTTGGTAAAACAGCCATAGTTGTGTTATCAGGTTTTGGTGTTGGGGCTGATACTGCTGCACGTATTTTAAGAAATATGATAAATGAAGAACTTCTTTACAAGCAAATTTACGAAGCAGAAAGACAATACGTGATGACTAGAGGTTTTTGGGATTCTTAATTTTTCTTAATGATAGTAGAAAACGGCGTTAAAAATAATTCTATTTTATTATTTAGGCCAGTTTTAGCTGCAAGTCCTGTCACTGACACTACTTCACCAATTGAAAGCTTGTCAAGAAGACTTGCTTGGTTTCTCCAACCCTTTACAGATATAGGACCAGTATCATCCTCAACATACATTTCACCTAAAGAAATTGATTCGCCAGTTTTTGTTTGAACTTCACGGCGTTCAAGTTTCTTCAAAATTATAGCTTCAATACAA
>JBQTHA010000058.1:0-2712 GCA_052390375.1 Nitrosopumilaceae archaeon | reverse complement strand
ATAAAATCAGAAACAACACAAGACACATATGAAAAAAGAATAAAAGAATATGATTGTGGAACTTTAGAAAATTATCTCGATGGAGATAAAGATCGTAGAGAAAAACAACGTCAACAGAGACTAGCTTATGGCGATAAAAAGAAAATTGGTTTAATTCTTGATGCTGATTTTTCTATAAGAGTCAATGAGCTAGTCAAAAAAGCCAAGGAAAATCCAGATGAAATAATGGGAATGTTGCTGGCCTATTCTACGAAATTAAAAGAAAGATGTGACAAACCAAAAGAAGATCCAGATTACCTTAATCCTAATACAGTTCCAAACATGTTCAAACCAATAAAGAAACTTTTCAAGATGAATGGCGTTCATTTTGAATGGCAACGAATTGATGATACTTATCCAGAGTCAGAAACCAATCCAGATAGTAGAGGTTACACCCGTGAAGAAATTAGTACGATACTAAAGTTTACAAATCCCCTCGAGAGTGCTGTAACCCTCGTAGCGTCTTCATCTGGAATGAGAAGAACAGGATTCGAATTTACCTGGGATTGTATCAGACCAGTTTACAGAAGAGACGACACACTTGTAATGGGAAATTATGACGATAAGGACGATTCTAACATCGTTTGTGGAATGATTATGGTTTATGCAGGATCAAATCAGCAGTATTTTGCATTTTTTACTCCCGAAGCCTGGGAGTCTATCAAGACTTACCAAATTCAATGGCGCTCTGATGTGTTGAAAAATCCAAATGCCAAAGATCCATTCTTGAAACGAGCAGGCAATTCAGTAATTGCTTTGAGCTGCGACGCTATGGCCAATAGACTAAATAAAATTCTTAAAAAAGCAAAGATTAGGGAGCCCTTGGAAGCAGGAAAACGAAATTATGATGTACCAATAATGAATGGATTTAGAAGATTCTTTAACAAAATTAATAAAGAAACATTCTCAAAAGATTCTCCTTTAGCTGCTTTAATCAAAAAGGAAATGATGCTGAGTCACACTGGTTTGATTAAATTAGACAAGAACTACTTCCAAACACACTGGAGGGAATTGGTTGAGGAATATGTAGAAGCTGTTCCCTCGCTGACTATATCTTCTGAGGAACGAGTCAAAGCGGAAAACAGACGGTTACGAAACGAGAAGAAAAATCAAGAAGAACTAAAACAACAAATGAAAAACGAATTAAAAGACGAGCTCACAAAGGAATTTTCGTTCTTTTTGAATGGTTACAAATCTAAAGAGAAAATTTGATTGTTAGTTTTTTTGTAAAACTTCAGTTGATGTTTTAGAATCAGAAGTTTGATTTAATGAATTTCGCATATCAGTTCGTAAGTTCGAAGTACTTACTGCTTTACTTAATTTTAGCACAGTTCTAATTGGTTTCATATCTATATTCATAAGTTCCAAAAGGATTTTTTTTAATTCTTGTTCGTAATATGTCCAATGTTTTAATCGATCACCTTCGTTAACTCCCATGTACATGATAGTAGGTATAGATAATTCTTCAAGAATTAACTGTCCTACCCTAATTATTTCTGCAAAAGTTTTAGTGTCGGGTGAATTGCGATAAGCCTTTTCGACCTGTTTAGCAAAATTTTTCAATTCTGCTAGCTCATCATCAATAGTTTTCATTATTTCATCGTATTGCATTCTTTCTTGTTTTATCAAAAACCAGCATTTTCTTCGTTTTGGTCGTTCGTAATACGAAGCTAACTTACTTTTGGAAAGTTCATCTAAGCATTTTTCAACAGTTTGTGTTTGCATTTGTGCTTTTTTAACAATTTCTCTTACCTTCAATTCCCCATATTTTTCCAACACATCATAAACTTGTTGTGCTCGTGGAGTGAGTGTGTCATAGGTTTTTTTTATTTCTGGATCCAATTACCAAAATAATAAACTAGTTCTAATAAAAATTATCCTAACAATAATAAGAAACTTGATTTTTTAAGTTATTTTTCATAGTGGGAAACAATGATCGGAAACGTTTCTGTATCATCCTACATGACTACTCACAAATGTATAATACAATATGATGAAATCTAAAACAAAAAAATTCATTGTTGACTTTGGTAATAGAAAATTATACGATAGGCAATATTCTGTTGTAGTTACATTACCTAAACAAGCAATAAAGAATTGTAGTGATGGGATTTTTCACAAAGTTTGTGTTCAATTAGTCAAATGAAGAGGGTGAAAAATACCTTAAACTTTGTCCCATTTTTGACTTACAAAAGGTGATTGTGTGAAACACACACTACAAAATTGTCCTATTTGTAAAAAAACTGCTAATGAACACTCTCTCAAGCAGCTAAACGATTGTTTTCAGGAATTTTTGAAGGATATGTGTAAGAAATGACAGAACCATTCAACCTGTCTGAAACATACAGAAATCACTTGAACGACAAGATAGACCAAGGCTATGATTTCAGCAGAAGAAGCTCAAGAAAGGCAGACTTGCTGGAATTTTGCGAAAAATACAATCTGGATCCTGATGTAGCTCGATTTACTATTTCTAAGGTTAGAAAAAAAGTGTTCAGGCAAAGAGGTTTTGACCTGAGCGAATTTGGCTACCGTAGTTACAGAGGTGCAACCAGAATTGTATACATTCCATGCTAACTTTAGTAAAATAAAACTTGGAGGAGATCAGTCTTGTCCATAGATGAAAAACTAGACAGGCTTCAATCCGACATTTCTCAAATCAAAAAACACTTC
>JBQTHA010000057.1:0-14177 GCA_052390375.1 Nitrosopumilaceae archaeon | reverse complement strand
CTTGTTCTTCTAGCTTTTTAATTCCTTTTTTAAGGATATCAACACTGCCAAGTGATATTGATTTTTCTCGACTTGGCGTGTCATTGACCCAGCTTCTCTGAAGATCCTTATTGACTACAGATACAATCGTAATAGATGCACCCATTGTTTTTGCCAAAGTCATGGCAAAACCAAACACGTTAGGTGCATGTCTGGCATCATTGAAAGGAACAAGAATTCGTTTAACAAATGTATAATCTGTTACTTTACAATTCCCAATTTCCTGGCATACAATATGAGACATTTCTATATTTTATATATATACGAAAATTCTTAAGAATATTTGTATGTAATATCTTTCATACATCACATGATTTCTAATATTTACAGAAAAAGTTGTAATATTTTACGAATAAATTGTCAATTAATATTGAGAAGTGTGTACGAATCTAGGCACTGATAGTATAGTTGTTCTTATCCCAAATTTCTCCAAAAGTCATTTTCATAATTCCTTTCAATCTTGAGTTTATGCAGTTTTCAATGCAATCAATGCTGTAAATCCTATTCCTAAGATGATGCCACTATACATCATGAAAACAATTCCAATTTTTTCAGGTTGTGTTCCTGCATCAGAGAACAAAAACAAAGATACTCCTGGACTAAGAAAGCAAAACCTACTGGAATTGTAAATTTTGTAACGTTTCTTAAGCGACCGTATGCCATTGATTAAACTATATCCTCATTGATCTTAAAGATTCTCCAACAAATCATACCGCTCGATATAACGTAATAGAGTACAAATTCGTGCGTGGGAGGGGGCGTTCTCTTTTTAGTTATTCTAATTTAGAAATTTCATAGATTTTTTGTCTAGCATCGCGAATTGAAACCTTCTTTTTAACATATCCCTTACCTAACAGATGACTAAGTGCCAATCTCACCGTTCTGTCTGGCAGCATTGTTTTAGTTAAAAGTTCTTTTTGAGTCATAGCACCTTCATATTCAAGAATCTTTAGTAACAATTTTGAGCTTGGAGGCATGTTGAGAAGATCTTCAGCAAGATGTACCTTTTTAGCAAGAGCAGAAATTGCAGTAGAGTCTTTTTTCATCCTAATGATTTTGGCAGGATTAAATTTCTTACATTCTAAAGTTTTATTGACTTTGTATCTGTCTATTCCATCTAATATCGCTTCACAGTAGAGTCTAGATGAGATATCATCAACTTCAATTAGACTTTCGTTAGAAACAATTAGAGGACGTCTAGTCACATCAAGAGAATTTACAGAGATGATTCCAAAAACTGGCGAGTCTTGAAAAATTACAGGTCCCCCAGCGGACATAGAATAAGCTGAAGAGCCAATTGGAGTAGATATTATTACACCATCACTACTATCATGCCATACTTCTTCATCATTTACTCGCAAAGTGTATTCCATCAAGGTGGCACTCTTAGAAGTAAAGACTGCTACATCATTGAGTACTGGATATACGTTTTTGCCATCAATTTTTACTCCAATTCTTGGTACCTCTTCGATTTTGTAATTTTGATTTTTTAATCGATTAATATATGTTGAAAACTCTTTTAGATCAATCTGAGCTAAAAAACCACTTGATTCAGATTCGCCAATGCCTAATACTGGAATGTTTGAACCATCATTTCCATGAAAATAATTTCTAACCCCTCTATCTCCACCTAGTACAATAATACAATCAGCTGTTTTGGGGGCAGAACGAGAACTAATAGTAAAAGAACGAATTCCTACGTTGTCTAATTCGTTTTTTATAGATTTGACTGCAGACTCGTTAATTCCTGCATCAAAGATGCCAATTTGCATAAAACAATTACAATATTTTGTTCAATAAAAACTAGATCTGCTTAAATTTTATTTGATTATAGAAATATGATGCATTAGTCTCTATAGCACCCTTTGCAGGAATTTTTTCTAGCCCAATTTCTTTAGATTCAATTGCTGCTTGAGCTGATCCTCCCGCAAAACACAATGCCCAAAAAAAATCCTTTTCTTTTAACATGGTGCAGCAAAATGTTGAACAAAAAATATCTCCAATTCCAGTAGTATCATATAATTCTAGATTAGGAAGAGTAATAGAATATAGTTTATCTTTTACAAGCATAGTAATTTCTCTTTTATTAGTGACAATAACATATTCAACTCCCCTTTCTTGAAGATTTCTCATAGCGTCAATTCCAATATTGTTTGTTAGACAAAAAAGCTCATCAGGGCTAGTCTTTATTGCAGAAATTTTTGATAGATCAATATCAGTTTTTTCTAAAATGACTCTTTTTTCAGAATCTGTTTGGCGTAGGAACCCTTGAGGATCTAGTAACACAAAACTTGAATCTTGTTTAATTTTTTTGTATACGTCATTTGTAATCTCATGATATACAGGACTAATAACAATACCATCCGCATTTGTTTTTGAATATTCAATTGGCTCACATGTGATTAGAAGTGATAATGTTCTATCTGATCCTGAAATTATGATTTTAAATCTAGTTGTTGGTTGTTCAGATAATGCATTTTCAAATTCTATTTTATGTCTTAAAAGAAATTCCTTTGGAAAATCATTTCCAAACTTGGTATGAATTTTAGCATCAAACTTTAGATTTCTTGCAGTAATACTACAATAACATGCAGCCCCACCAATCTGTTCATTAGAAGAGGTACCAAGTTCTATAGTATCAATGGTGCAATGAGAAAATACAGCGAATTTCATTTTTTTACTACGAATTTAATGAGATTATTAGTTTTCCTTTATTTTTTTATGACAGTCTTTACATAGAATTTTGCCTTTGACAATAATGAGCTCAACATTAGACGTCAAGCACGAGTGGCATAATCCTTTCATGTTATTCCTAATAAAATGTACTTTAAATTTTTTAAATGAGATTTGTATCTTTGGCAGAGCGTTTTTAGGAAATAATCCCAAATAGCTCATACCAAAGGGCTAATGGTCGGTCAGACAGATTGTGAGGACATAAGATTCCTCACGTTCCTATCTTACTGATTTTTGTCTTGTTTCAATAAAAGACTCGCGTAGAAATCATCAGTAAAAACACAAGCATATTAGGAAGAAAAGGGAGGATATCTCATGCCACTTAAGCGTGCTAGTAGAGGACGTAGAAAAGGCGGGAAAGGATCTTCTACCCGTATTCAGTGTACAAATTGTGGTGCTACTGTACCTAGTGATAAGGCAAAAAAGGTCACATCTAGACTAAATCTAGTAGAGCATACTCTTGCAAAAGAGTTACGTGCACAAGGAGCCTATATTGCATCACCTAGAATCTTAAAATGGTATTGTATTTCGTGTGCCATACATTTTGGCATATTGAAAATAAGATCAGAATCTAAAAGAAGAGATCGTGGAAGACTACGTTAAATTATTTATTCAATTGTTTTGTAGTGGCAAGAATTCTTTGAATTAAGGTTATTCCAGCTATTACTATTACTATTACTATTGCATATTCCATGAATCCAATCATGCCAATTATAGCTATTACTAGCAATCTTTCTGCACGCTCACCAATACCAATACCCTGAAGTTTTATTCCAAGTGATTCTGCCCGTGCCCTAGCATAACTAACCAATAAAGATAATGTGATTGCTAACAACACTAAATATGGCTCTGCAAATCCACCGATTAAAATTCCAAGAAATATTAAAACTTCAGCAATTTTATCAAATATAGAATCAAGAAATGCGCCTTTCTTTGATGTCTTATTAGTAACTCTAGCAACTTGGCCATCCACAATATCAAAAAATCCTGATACTAGTAAAAGAGCGCCACCAATTATTAGCGCAAATTCCATATTCAAGCCGTATGCAATTGCTGAAGCAAATGCAAATGCAATTCCTACTCCTGTCCAAAAATTTGGAGAAAGACCGGTTGCTGCAAATCCTCTTCCAATCTTTTCTAAATACGGTTGCAACGAATGCCTAAGATTGTTTAACACGTGATTCCCCTAAATTTTCATATATATAAAAAAATTCATGACCAAAAGTTTTCAATCTAATATTTAGGCATGGTTCTTTGTCGATTTTTTTTGAACACACAACATCCTTTATTCATATATACAAAAAATCAACATGGTCATAACTACACATATGGTTCATAAAATGACTCTTAAATCTCAACAAGAATCAAATAACGATAAAGTGCCTAACAATCCAGATTCAGCAATACTTGAATCATTCCTAAAAAATTCAGACACCTTTCAGAATAATCAAAAAGTTATTTCTTCACATTCATAGCTATAATTGCTGACATTAACCGTGCAGCCATAGATGAGGTTGCACCATTATCAAATGTTGGACACAATTCTACAATATCTGCACCAGTAATCTTTTGATCTTTAAGTGAAGAAATCATGTCATATAATTCTCTAGAAGTTATCCCCACTGCCTCAGGATTACCAACACCTGGAGCAAATGCAGGATCTAATACATCTAGATCAATGCTAACATACAACTTGTCAAATACTGAAATTGCGTCTTTTACAAACTTTGGACCATTGCCATGTCGAATATCCAAATCAGAGATGGTCTTTACTTTGTGCTCTTCTTTAAATGCTAATTCTTCTTTAACATATGACCTTGCACCAACATGAATTATTCTATCAGAGCCTTGTTTTTCAATTATTCTTCGCAAATATGCAGCATGACTAAGTTTAGTACCAGCGTATTCATCGCGAAGATCATAATGTGCATCAAAAACAATGAAACCTGTTTCTTTTGGAAAACTAGTGTAAGTTCCTTGAGTGAGTGAATGCTCTCCGCCTAAAATGATGATTTGTTTTTCTTTTTTGAGTAGCTCTGATGTGATTTTGGATACCATATCAAGCATTTCTTTTGCAACTACAGTATGTTTTGTGTTCCCTAAATCTTCAATGTTAACGGATTCTAAATCAACTGAAAACTGTGGCATGAAAATTTCTATGTTGTTAAATGCTTCTCGTATTGCATCAGGCCCAAACCTTGTCCCTGGTCGATAAGAGTGGGTAGAATCAAAAGGCACGCCATACACAATAGTTGATGGTTCTCCCTCCTCACTTGGGCTTGTAATTAGGGGATTTCCATTCATGTACAAGTCAAGAAAGCTCATCTATCAATCACAAGATAGTAGAAAATCCGCCCTATAATAAATTCAAAGCGATTGTATTATTGAAGAACTTCTGATAATCCTTCTTCTCCATCCCATGGTTCTTTTGCTGTGTTTTCAACTATTTTTTTTCTCCACCTTGTATTGATTCCTTCAACTTGGCGGATCATTGCATTAACTGGAAAAGGTTTTTGCAATAATTCAATTTTTTGGCCTATTTTTCGTACTCCTTTCATCATGTCTTTAACATACCCTGTAACAAATAGAATTCTTTGTTTTGGATTCATTTCTATAATTTCTTTTGCTACATCGGTACCCTCCATTCTTGGCATTTTATGATCTAGAATTACTAGATCATATAGTGAAGTTTTTTTCTTGTCATCTCCACGAATTTTAAAATCATCAGAATATTGGTAGAGACATTTTAATCCATTTTCAGTAATTATTACTGTGTGACCTCGTTTTTCCAATGATTTTTTGTATAGTAAAGCAATAGATGGACTATCCTCTGCTACAAGTATTTTCAATCCCATGGATTTTCTAAATTTAATGTAGTTCTAGATGATTTCTGCCTTAGTCTGTTTGAATTGAACGCACCTAAAGGGAACTATACTAAACCATTATTTGCGGTCTAGAAGTTATGTGACGATTTGAATTAAGACCTGAAAATGGTTTATCTTTAATTTGTTCGTATATTCCATTTACAAAGTCATCAAATACAATTTGTTTGACTTCCCCAGTTTCTCTATCTCTTACATTAAGATCTTTGGCATTAACTTCTTTTTCTCCAATTACCAAAATATATCGTATCCATTCAGTTTCTGCTTCTCTAATTCTTTTTCCAATGCTTTCATTTCTATCATCAATGTCTACTCTTATTTTAGATTCTGTAAGTTTATCAGCTAAATTTTCACAAAATGGTAAAAATTCTGGATTTATTGGAATTAGTCTTACTTGAGTTGGAGACAGCCAGAGTGGCAGATGAGATTTTTTGCCTTCTTTGGTATCCTTTGCAGCCTTTTCAAGTAGTGCATAAATTATTCGTTCAACTGCACCGCTAGGGGAATTATGTAAAATGATTGGATGATGTGGTTTGTTTTGTTCATCAAAAAATTCTATATTGTATCTTTTTCCATTTTCAACATCTATTTGATCAGTAGACAAAGCCGATGCCTTGCCTAGATTATCAATAAAGTTGAATTCCCATTTTAATATAAAATAAAAGAATTTTTCTTTCCACATTTCTATCAAAACTGGTTTGTTAAGTTTTTTGACAGTTTCTTGAATAATCTGTTTGTTTTGATTGTAAAATTCCTCTGTAAATCGTATTGCCATCTCATAATCAGAATCAATTAACCCTAAACCGTGAAGTACTTCACGCGATAATTCAAATCGTTTTTTAAATTCATCAATTGCTTGGTTCATATCTTTACAGAAGGCATGACAATCAGGCATTGTAAATGCGCGCAGTCTTCTAAGACCAACGAGCTCTCCTGATTGTTCACGTCGGAAGCTGTATCTTGTCATTTCATAAAGTCTTAGTGGCAAACTTCTATAAGATAATTGAAAATCTGATGCCATCAAAAACTGCCCAAAACAAGCAGCGAATCTCAAGATTAGCTGTTTACCTTCGGAATTAATGTTGTACTGTCTAGCAGGAAAACGATTAAAGTAACTCTCAAGGCTTGGATGATGTGAGTCATACATTATAGGAGTCTCAACTTCAAATCCACCATAGTTTAGAACTTTTTCTGATACGTATCGTTCTATTAGAGATTTAATCAGTCTCCCATTAGGATAAAATCGCATGTTGCCAGAATCAGATGCAGGTTCATAATCCGCAATTGCCATCTTTTTCATTAGCTTGACATGTGGAGGAGGTTCATCAACAGATCTTTTCTTTGCTGCTTCATATTTTGTTAGAATTTCCAGTTGAGGATATGGCGAAAAATTAAATTTTTCAACTTCTTTCATTGTTCCATCTGGACTCATAATATACCAGTATGACTTGATCTTGGATTCAGACTTGACTGCTTCAGATGTATTGTCTTTTCCTTCCCCTATAGTAATTACTTTGGAATTTTCAGCTAGTGGGTGTCCTTTTACATCTAATTTGTAAGATTTTGTCCATCCAAATGGTGCTCTTGAAACATCTAGATCCGTAGCAAGTGATTCCATTTCTTTGATAACGGACAATGCTGAAGTTGGCGATGCAAGTTTTGAGCTAAGATGCGCATAAGGATACAACAATAATTTTTTACATCCAACCTTTGCCATAGAATCTTTAATTTCCGTAATAGCTTTTTTTGCAACGGTATTATCATCGCCTTCTTCTACAGCAATAAAGGTCACAACTACTTCGTCAAGATGTTTGGTTTCCGGCGTAATTTCTTCGGCTGACTTGATCTCTTTTTTTGTAGGAGTGAATTCTATACTGTTACAATGTAATTGTAGGATACGCATAGTTTGACACTCATAGGTTATTGAAATAAAGGTATCTAATACTTTAAAATTTAAAAATTATCAAATCCAGTGAATTTTAGAGTTAATGCGTGGTTTTTTAATAATTTATTTTACTAGTGTTGGAGTAGCTAAGGCAATTTTATTTACTGTATCTATAAAGGGCTCAAGATCGTATGGTTTTGTAAAAATTGCGTCGGCTTGTTCTTTTTCAAATGTATAATTAGTAAAACCAGTCACTACTACTATTTTTGCATCTGGAAAATCCTGCTTAATTTTTTCAAGAGCATACGCTCCATCATAATTAGGCATATTCATATCCAAAATAACAATATCTGGTGTCAGTGTTTTATACAATTGATATGCTTGTTCTCCATCAAAACCTTTACCGATTACATTTATTCCAGATATTTCAAGTGCTTGACAAATTGAATCTGATGAATCTTCGTCATCGTCTATAACAATAGCTTTGATTCTTTCTTTGTTAACCTTTAAAGTCATTATATATTATAGACAAAAAGAGAATAAAGCCGCTTGTTTGTAAAAGAAAATAAACAGTGATTAGCTAGATTGCTGATACGATTCAAGCGATATAATAGAACGTAAAATTATTCCAGATATTCCGAGGTTCAAGATAAGAAAGTCCTTTATCTTTTCAAGAGGATTTAATCCAATATAGCCTTCCTCATATGTCATTTCAATTGTACCTTTGTCAGTTTCCACAAATGAAGTAATCAGTGAAAAAGGTCCAAGTTTTTCATCTGTTTTTTCAAGATAAAGTCGAAGCTCTACGTTTTTTATCATAAATCCATGTTCAGAATAATTTCCTTGAGAAAGCAATGTCACTGAGTTATCAGGTAAACGATTAACTCGCATAGGGTTAGAAACATCGATAATTTTCATTTTACTGTCTATGCTAGATTCGTATGCCTCATAAGAACATAATTTTAATTTGTTAGTATTAATTAGTGCTAGAAATTTTTTCGTGTGTGGATCATCACAATTTTTACGGCAAAGATATTCTGCACATTAAACTAGATCCTAAAATAAAATTAGAACTTGTCAAATCTTGCACGTTCAAGATCACGATCATCTTTTGATGCTTTTTTCCATTCTTTATAGTGTTCTTTACAAAGAACGGTTTTTTTTCCACTCGATGAAACCTGCAAACCCGCATTTTCTACCTTAGTGGCATTTAGTGAACGTATCCCATCATTATTACAACCGCTTACATTACACTTTGCTCCTTTTGCAATAACGCCCATAATTTCTCATAGGATTGATATTATATATAGTTGAAATGCTACGACGTAAGAATTTTAAAAGTTACTTAAAACCTGTTTGAATAAATCAATTGCTATTATGAAGATTTTTTGATGTTTTAACACTGAATACAACCGAACCAAAAAACCAAGTAAGTTTACGTAAAACTCAATTGAGAAGAACTTGTCTCATATATGAAAAAAATTTATGGTTATGGCTAACAGAAATATTTGTAGAGCGCTTGAAAGAAAAATAAATTATGAAATAGCCTCCACCTTTATAAGTAGGATAAATTTTCAAATTTTTCTATGGGTGGAGCAAAAAAGAAATCACCAGCTCAACAGGAAAAATCTCAGACTGATGATTCTTCAAAGAAATCAGATGTAAAAAAGAAAGGAAAAAAGAAAGAAAAATCAGCAGAGGGTTCTTCAAAAGCTGAGATCACAGTAATTGTAAATGAAGAACAGGCTATGAAATATATCAAAAGTGCAAAGGTAATTACAATTCAAGATCTTGCAAGACAGACAGGAGTTAAGATTTCTGCTGCAAATGCATTTTTGAAAAAATTAGCAAAAGAAGGTATTGTTAAAAGAGTTGGCGGTTACAGTGGCCACCATATTTATCAACCAATATCGGCATAAAGTAAAATCACATCACCTGGTTTTATGTTCTGTAAAACGGTGCTGTCTGAAGTAATTTTTCCAATTGGAGTCATGGTTTTCGTTGAAGATGTATTTTCAAAAAAAAAGCAAATACTTCCATTTGCGGGTAAAAAAGCAATATCACCTTTTTTGAATTCTTTTCTTGGTCTATCAATACCTGATTCGATTGAAGTTTCAAAATAAGCTATACTGTTACCTAGTAAATGCGCGTTTCCTTCTAATGGCAAGCATCTTGAGATAATCCCTACGGTTCTTGGGGAAAGATGTCGCTTTAGTTCACAGTTTAGTTTTGCCTTTCCACGTAATTCTAGAATAAGTTTGATTTTCGATACAGAGTCTTGTTCCATTTATCGTAGCGTCTCAGTTCCATAGATAAACACTAGGTTTTAGAACAGATACAAAAAATCCGTATACATCTTTGTTTTAGTTCGTATTCGATTATATTACCGCTTTTTGAAAATTGTATACTTGTCTGAAGTAGCAGAAGAAACAGAAATAATTGAACCTATAGTAGAAGTCGAGGAACCTGCTGAAGAAAATGGAGAGGATGGATCAGAATTAGGAAAAAGTGTTGATGATGCCATTACTGCTTATAGAAAAATAAAAGAAGGAAAAGATGAGCTATCCGAAAAAGAATTAGCCGCTTTAGATCAAGAATGCAAAGTAATTGAGAATCGAGAAATTATAGAAATAGATCCAGTTCATGAAGCTAAAGAAATTGAGATAACAGGAAAAGGAAAAATAATGATAGGACCTCCAACATTAACTAGATTTGAAAAGGCTAGAATTATGGGAGCAAGAGCTTTACAGCTTTCACTTGGTGCGCCTCCATTTATTGAAATTCCAAAAACTGCAGGTACGTCCCTAGATATCGCACTAGAAGAACTGGAACAACGCGCAATTCCAATTATTATTAGAAGAAAATTACCAAATGGAGATTTTCAAAATATACCCATTGATTACTTCGATTAATGGATGATTCGTCGATAATATTTTTAAACTCAAGAATTTTTCCTGTATTGGGTTGAGCATGATGGAGGATTCTAGTCAAAGTAAATTATTGTCATCCATTTCAGCTAATCAAAATGATGAGTTACCAATTTTTAATGTTCATAACGAACCAGTGATGATAGAAGCCATAAATGTAATTTCTCTTTTAGGAAAATCAAACAAAGTAATTATTCGAGCAAAAGGGGATTCTATTCCAAATGCAGTGGCAATAGCTAATATAATTACGGAAAAAATGTTAAAAGGAAATTCAAAAATTCAAAAGATTTTAGTGGATACTGAAATGCCTGCAGGCATTGGAAAAATGCTTTCAACTATTGAGATTGTTTTACAAAAAAATTAGTAATCTAATAGACGCTACCAGGTCCTTTAAGAAGCATAGTTTCGCATTCTTTGCATACAGCCTCATCAATATTTGATTCAAGGTTGTGGTGAATCTCACAAATCAGCAAGCTTGACTTTATGTAGTTACATAAACCGATAAATTTTGATAAACTTGCTGGAGTGTACGCTTTGTTGGAAGCAAGGTTCTCACTAATTTCAGAGATCATTTCTGCAACAGATTTTTGAGATAAAAGTTTGACAATCAATTTTGGATCTCCCCTTGTACCTCTAATGTAATTACTTATTGCTGCCTGTGTTACTCCCAACATCTTAGAAATTTCATCCTCCCTAATTTTGTGGTCTTCAGCAAGTTTTTTTGCCAAAATTGCTCGCAATGCAGGAATCAAAGTTTTTGATTCAATTTCAGCTGGCAGTAACATGTAGGAAAAATACTTGATAAAATATTTAAAGGTACATACGAAGATTGCGAGCTTCATGTCTACACTTTTTTTACTTACCTTGACAAAATTAGGTTAACCTATATAATTTCAGATTCAATGTGGAATATTGCAAAAATTTTTAGAAGACCTATATGATGTTTTAGAAGAATCTATGTCGGCTTGCAAAGCAAGAACCATTGCTTTGTCTGGGGGGCTAGACAGTAGCATTCTTGCATATTTTCTTAAGGAAAAAAGTTGTAACGCAATTTCAATTAGTACAGAAGATTTTATTGCAACAGACTTGACATTTTGTCAACTTGTTGCAAAAAAGTTCAATCTTAAATTAAATATGAAAATAGTGAGTACTGAAAATTTGTTGTCTGCCATTGAGGAGACTATAAAGATCCTAAAGGTTTTCAATGATATAGAAATTAGAAATTCAGTTGTAATATATCTTGCATTAAAGTCTGCTAAAGAAAATGGCCAACACAGCATCATAACAGGTGATGGAGCAGACGAACTTTTTGCAGGATATAGCTTTTTTTTGAAAAAAAATGATGTTGAACTACAAAAAGATCTTGAAAGAATATGGAAAATAATGCATTTTCCCTCCAAAAAAATTGGTCAGGCATTAGGGATAATGGTAGAAACTCCATTTCTTGATAAAAACGTAGTAGATTTTGCAAAAAATATTCCTGCAAATTTGAAAGTAAGAGAAAAAGATGGAAAAAAATATGGAAAGTGGATTTTACGAAAAGCCTTTGAAGATAAACTCCCTCAAACTATAGTGTGGCGAAACAAATCTCCAATGCAAGATGGTGCAGGCACTACAGGACTAACACATCTATTTAACACCTTAATTTCTGACAATATTTTTAATACAAAATTTAAACAGATTCAAGTTTCTGATAATGTTTCTATCCAATCAAAAGAATCTCTACATTATTATGAGATATACAGAAAATGTTTTGAACCCCCATACAAGTTGCATTCTTCTAATACCAAATGTCCAAATTGTCAATTCGAAGTAAAACCTGGTTCAAAATTTTGTATAATGTGTGGTAGTTTTCCTATCTAAGATTTTTTCTTCCATTTTCGTGGTTTTTTGATAAATATTTTCCTACAACCATTACAACAAAAATAGTATTTTTTTCCTTGATGCTCATGAATAAGAGCTAAATTTTCATCGAGTTCAATTCCACACACAGGATCAACAGGCACAGTTATCCACTTTAGTTTTTACTATTTATAAGATTCTAAAATGAATCCATAGTCAACTTTTGGAGAAATTGTCTGTTCGCAGTAAACATACGAGAGAAAATACTGAATCAACTTACTTGAAAATTATAGGATAAGATAATGAAAAAACTACATAGAGCAGTATTCCCAATGTACAATACTGGCATAGCCGCATTTTTTACAATCGCAGTAAGTTTAGTAATATTATTTGTAAACATAGGATTATCAGTTAACAATACTCAAAAAGAAGTTGTTGATAAGGCGGTAGATGAAATAGATGAACGGTTGGTAATAGCAGGAAAAATTTCTGCATTTGCAGATGTATCTTCACATAAAATAATGGCAACAGCAACACCGGTTAGAACGGCATCAGATGGTGCAGTTAATGTAGATCCACAAATTATGGATGTGTCATACAAACTTGTAAAAGTTGATAATTATATGATAAACTACGATGATATCTATGTTGGAAGCATACGTGATAAAACCTATAATTCTCTAAAGGAGGCAGTAGAAGATGCAAAAAACATGGGCATGATTGATAATAATCCCTATGTAGATGTACAAAAGCCTACAAGCACTACTGCATTTGTTTATTGGATAATAAATCAAAATTTTGATAATTATATTGACAATAACGAATTAGCAGTACTTGCAATAGTGTATGCTGATAAAGATAGACCATTTAGTGGCGAGCAGCTCTTCATTCAAGCAAACGTTCCTGAAGGATATGTTTTAGAAATTGACCAATATGTGCCAAACATTTCAAGCGAAATTCTAAACTTTGGCGGGATTATTCTCGAATCATAACGAAAAATAAAATTTTAACTAGTTTGAGATGATGCCAATTTTTTGATTAGTTTTTGAAATTCAATTTCAGAAATTGGTGGAATTTTCATAATTTCAAGATTTTCGTTTACGTGCTGTTCTAACTTGTGGCCAATAAGCGGAGCAAGCACCCCAGGCGTTGAACGAGTAAATTGTAAAGCCCTCAATGAGGGTTTAAGATCATTAAATTCAGGCATTACACCTGGCGAGAGAAGCTTTGCCTGCATCAAAGGAACACTTGTAAAAACGCCTACATCATAACTTTTTGAAACTTGTAAAATAGAATTATGTGTTCCATTAAATGACTGATTTTTCATTATTAATGCCTGATCAAGGTACATGTTAAATGGTACCTGAATAAATCTAAAGCCGTGTTCTGTACCCCCAACTTCATTTGCTAGAGTCATGACTTCAGATAACTCTAAAAAATTTGGATTGTCTGGTTGAACCCTAAAGCATTCCCAAGTAGCCATTCCATAAAATCTGATTTTTCCTTCCTTTCTTTTGGATTCATAAAATTCAAAAACCATACGCAGGTTTTTCATAAATTGTTCTTTTGTAACGTCTTGAATTTGACCTTCAACTGCATTATGAAGGTACATTAAATCAATGCATTGAAGCCCTAAATTTTTTCTACTACGTTCAAGTTGGTCTTCAAGGTAAGAGATTGTCATGCAGTGGTAGCCAGATGAAATGTCATTTTTTTGAATTACTCCCTTTGCAACATATTCTCTGTTTACATACTGCCAAAAATCCTCTTTAATATCACCATCGTTTGTTACATAACCATTTTTAGTGCTGATAAAGATCTCATTTCGATTAATTTTTCCATCATGTATTAATTCCAAAATTGCCTTAC
>JBQTHA010000056.1:0-2535 GCA_052390375.1 Nitrosopumilaceae archaeon | reverse complement strand
TTCATTTTTGATACTCAAATTGAATGAAAGATTTGGGTCCAAATTCAGAACTGATTTCTAGGGTATATACTCCATTAATATCCCAACCTTTTATTTCAAATAAATCCAATTTCAATTCTCCTTTTGTAACTTTTATTTTTAGTTTTTTAGATGCAACTACTTGTTCTGAAGGATCCGAAACACCAATCCAAATTGTTTCGCCTTTTCTAAGACCATAGTATGAAATTTTTCCAGAAATTAAATCACCATTGTGGTAAATTGTTTGAGGGATAGAAATATTTAGGAATGGCTCAGGAGGTATTTCGGATACTAATTTTTTAGGATCCGATAGATTATGTTGCGTTTCATACTCATTTTTGGCTTTTGGATTTTCGTTCAATTTCTTCAAAACATTTTGGCTATTTTTTTGTGCTATTGAATCGTTGGGTTTGATTTCCACATCCATTTTTTCTTCTAATTGTTGTTTTTGATTTTTAGAAACATAACTTCGTACATATTCAGAAGCAAGGAATGTTGCAGCTGTAAATGCCACTCCGGTTATAATTGCTAGTGGAATGATGTAATCTTCTGGTTTTTGATAAAATAAAATACCAGTAAATGTTGACCAAATCAAAGGTGCCCCAACATAAGGCTTTAGTAAAAAAAGTGGTTTTGATATTTTTCTCTTTGTAGGTTTTCCCTCTTGTAATGCTCCAATCGAATTCAATTTTTTATTGAAAATTGACCACTCTTCATAAGTTGGTTCTCTGGTATACAACAACTCGCATTTATCTTTCAGCAAAGTGTAGAATTTTATAATATTCATTTCGTCTGTAGATTTGATAACAGGAATGATTCTTTTTCTAAGTGCCTTGCTTAAAGAATTCGGTAATTCTTGTAATGCATAAGGAGAAGTACTAACTATCCATTCATCAATATGATCCGCTAAAACCTCAACTTCTAATTTTGCATCTTTTATGTTATTTTCATAAAGTTCTGTTCGAGATTTTTCCATATTTTCTTTTAAATTTTGAAGAGATTCGAATGCCTCATAAAATTTTACAAAAAACAAATGATGTTTTTTAACTTTATACTTCTTAGATTTTGGTTTTAGGATGGCTATCACAATTGCTGAAATAATTAGTGTAGGTAAAGATCCCCAAAATACCAAATCATATGTTTGACTTTGAATTGAACCACCTATTATTACAACAGACATAAAAATAGCCATCCCGGCAACTGCAAGAATTCCAGCATAAATTTGATGGTTCCTTCTCTTCTTTACAATTTGTTTGTAATGATAATCCAAGTCATCATCAGACATTGACATTTGTTAATCCTTTTCGTTAATAGCTAATGAAGTTTTGTAGCATTGCATATTGGGTTAACCTAAGGCTACACGTGTTTGAATCTTCCAAGATCCGAATCTTGTGATTAATCCATTGGAAAATTCCTATGATAATACAATACCCAACAGATTTGAATTAGTAATTCAAACTATTTTTAATGAAAGAAAATATAATTATTACATTTCCTACATCTAAACAAAGTCCGACATTTTCGAAATTTGTATCACCTGCAGGGTTTGCTACACAATCCGCTAAAAAAGGAGATCTGGTACCAATTCTTAGGGATGCACGAACTGATAAAATAGATCCAGAAATGAAGAGTTCAATATGTCATAATGTATTAGATGATTATGTTTATCCTGAAATACAAAGAAGATTACAAAATAATGTAATTAAGGAAATAATTTATCCAATGAGAGCACATATTATTTTTTATCAAGATTCTTCTAAAAATGAGATTAGAATTAATGAAGAAACTAAGTTTACTGCATGTGTTAACCTTAAAGAAGATATGGAATTAAAACTTGGGCAAGAAATACCTCTTGAGAATATTGAAAAAGTTCGTTGGTTGAAACCTACGGAAGACAATAATCCGAACGCAGCACATCTAATGATAATCAAAATAGAAAATAGATGGGAGCCAGATATTAGATTAATTTACAATGCTAGACATTCACAAGTCATATTCCAAATAGCATTACAATTCTATAATGCTGCTGAATATGCACTAAAGCGCAAAGAGTATTCCTCGTTTATTGGTAACTTGTTTTATTGTGTCGAGTTATTAGCATCAGCTCAAACTATGTCTGTAGCAAGAGAAAAAACAAAAGGGGATAAACATAAAAACTTGTTACAGTTCTATCGGGGATTTAATGTGGAATATCCAGAATTTACAAAAAATTATGAAAGACTATATGATATGAGATTAAATGCAATCTATCCTAAAGAAGATGTCAAGGATGTTTTTATGATAGATGAAGTGAAAGTACAAGAAATGCTTGAAGTGACAAAAAAGATGATTGAAACTTTAAAAAATCTCGAACATGAGAAACAAAAATCTTAACAGAAATTGAAGTTCAAATCTGTTGAAATCCAGACTATCATGTGATATTGTTTAATATCCTCTGGTTCAAATTTTATGTAATACTGTTTACTCAAATGTAGAATCTTGAAGGACTGCTAATTTCTTGATTTAATCCGTATCCAA
>JBQTHA010000055.1:0-4041 GCA_052390375.1 Nitrosopumilaceae archaeon | reverse complement strand
GATAATTCTTCTAAACCTAGTTGTGGACTACCTAGTGTAATTAGATCACTAGAGTCAGTAGTGTTTAATTCATCGTAAATTTTTTTCATTTCTTCTTTATCAAAATCAACTTTTTCAGAATTATCATTGTTATCATCTAAGATGAATTTTCCACATCGCCCGGATGTACCCATTCCACCACAAAGTGATTTGCAACTACGTCTATCCATTTTATTTACGCCAGAAATTCTAACAGAACTATCAGCTATTTTTCCGGCAAAGAATCCTAACATTCCTAAATCTAATTCATTTGGATTGTCTAACTTCATTCTAATTGTAAGATTTGGAGAATCAAGATCTTTTCGTAAATCAGAATAAGGACTCTTTCCAGTAAGAGCACTTGCTAATGCACTAAATGCACTCTCTTTGTTTGTTTTAAGATTACTAATAGAATTGACATAGATTGCAGCATTAGTTTCTGCAAATGATACCTGAGTATCTTTTGCTGGTAAATCAAATATTTCATACGGAATGCAAGAAAATGATGGTGTTATTCCCATTTTTACATATGAATTTCTAATACTTTCTTGTTTTTTTATAAATTCCTCGTCCAAATTATAATTTGAAACATTATCAATATCATAACCCATTGGATTAACAGTAGTTTGTACTTTGACTTTGGCATTTTTACTGAGGTTGGATAGAAACTCTTCTCCGGCATCACCAATTGTATTATAGTTCACACCAGATACATGAGCCCATTTAATTGGAACAAGTCTTTCAGCGTCAGTAGCTTCGCCAGTTGCTACTAAAATTCGGTAGGCAAGTTGTAAGGTTTCACCACTTTCACCCTGTAATGCTGCTTCTTCGTCTTTTGTTAGTTCCAATATAGATTCTTCTCTATGACAGATATAATATTTGTATGATAGATTACAAAAATGGGAAAAAGTATTGCTTGTTTTTGTTTTTTTGGTTTACATTCTAATAGAATCAATTCTACGGATAGTTATGAAAGCGATTCTTCGCGGTATGATGAATACAATGAATGCAGTAAAGCCTCCCAGAATGACTGCCTTAAGAGAACTCCATGAGGCAGAGACTGGCGGGCCATTTAGCATACTTATAGGAACTATTCTTTCTGCTAGAACAAAAGATGAGAATACCACGAAGGTTGTAAAAAAATTATTTTCAAAATATAAATCTGCGCATGAACTTTCGAAGGCCAAAGTCAGAGATGTTGAAAAGACAATAAGGTCAATTGGATTCTATCATGTCAAAGCTAAACGCATTATTGATGTTGCATCTATAATTGATTCAAAGTATAAGGGAAAGGTTCCAAGTTCCATAGATGAGCTTCTACAGTTACCAGGAGTTGGAAGAAAGACTGCAAACTGTGTTCTAGTTTATGCATTTGATAAACCAGCAATTCCTGTTGATATTCATGTTCATAGGATCTCAAATAGACTAGGTCTTGTTAATACAAAAACGCCAGAAGATACAGAATTTGAATTAATGAAAAAGATACCAAAAAAATACTGGCTTGAAATCAATGATACCTTTGTTATGTACGGTCAAAATATCTGCAAGCCGATATCACCGCAATGTACTGTTTGTAAAATCAGAAACCGTTGCAAATATTATAAAACTAATTACGCTTCTTAGTAACTAGTAAGATTGCAACAATTATTCCAACTCCACCCGCTAGGAAGAATGGAAAAAGAGCATATTGATTTTTAGTAGGATCTCCTGACATAAATTCCATTTTAAGACTACCAGAATTTATTGCAGGAGGATCAGTTGAGCTTTCCATCCCAAAAACTGAATATGACCCAATCTGAAAAGATCCAATATCTAAATTTGTAAGAACTATCCTTTCACCATTGTTTACAGTTAATCCTGCATTCTCAGTATATGCCATAATTTGATTTGATGTTTGAATCCACCCTCGCTCAGATTTACTATGTACGACTACATATCCCGTGTCGTCTGGAATCTGTACTGCTAACCAAAATTTTTCTTCAGGTGGATTACCCATTCCAATCTCAATAAATTTTTCAGGATTTATTAGATCATAAAATCTAATGACTGCGTTACCGTTTGGGTTAGCATATGTTAGATTATTTCTTATTGTTATCTGCCAACTAATCGAATGTGGATTTTCTAAATCCATAATTACTGAATCACGGGAGACTATGTTAAAATCATTTGAAGGAATTTCAATTGTTTCTAAAACTAATGAAGGGTTTTGCTGAGATTGAGCATAAACAGGAATAAGAAGAATTGAAAAAAATGTAAAGAAAGCTAGAATGTACTTCACAATTAAGCTCGATGCTGCACGAATAAAAATCTAGTCAACAAAAGGTTTGTTGTAATCCATAATAATTTTAGAAACTTCTGGTCTAAGAATAAACTCTGAAGGTGATTTACCTTCTAGAATCATTGTTCTAAGTTTTGTTCCGCTAAGCTGTTCTCTTGATTCAACATCGTGAGGACAAACTCTTTCATTTGTAAAATTAAGACATTTCTTGCAATAGAAAAATTCAGGAAAGAAAATCGGTGTGATCTCCAAATCAGGATAGTCATCAAATATTTTTTGGGCAGCAAATGGATCATAGTAATTACCAACTCCTGCATGGTCTCTTCCGATAATGATATGTGTACAACCATAATTTTGTCTCATTATTCCATGGTGTATTGCTTCTTTGGGACCTGCATATCTCATTTCAGTATGCAGAGTGGCAAGCTTACATCTGTTTTTTGGATAATAATGTTCTATGAGAGTTTCATAGCATTTTATGATGACTTCGTCAACAAAATCACCTGACTTTTTTTTCCCTATCAGAGGGTTAACAAAAACACCATCCCTTGTTGTAAGTGAGGTTTTTTGGAGCATTTCGTGAGCAATGTGGGGAGGATTTCTAGTTTGGAAAGCTACAATAGTTTTCCAACCTGCTTTTTGAAATTCTTCTCTAGTTTGGATTGGAGATTTTCTGTATTTTCTTATCTGACTTTCTTTTGGTCTTTTTATGTAGTCAATTTTTCCGCCTACCAGAATGTCTTTCATTGTAATTGTTCTTGCAACCCCTGGATGTTTTGTATCTGTAGTTCCATAAACTCCCTTAGCAGTTTTTTCTTTATCATAATGATATGTTTCTTCTACTTTTAAAATTGCAAATCCATCTGATTCAGAATTTTTTAAAAGAACGTCACCAGCATCTTTCATTTTTTTAGCAGTTGATTTATCAACATCTAGGACTATTGGAATTGTCCATGGTATGTCGTTTGCTAGTCTTCCTCTACTAGAAACAGTTTCAAAATCTTGTTGACCTAAAAATCCCTCCAATGGGCTAAATATTCCATCTGCAATATTTTCAATATCATTTGCAAGATCTTCGCTAATGGAAATCGAAAATAATCCAGAATAGTCTTTTTTTGATATCCTATTTACTAATTTGCCACCATGTGGTTTAGTTATTCCATAGCTTTGGGACAAGGTATCTATTTTTTATGGTCCATATGCAAACCACATTCTCTTTCGGAATCTTGTTCCCACCACCAGCGGCCTGCTCGTAGATCTTCCCCAGGTTTTATGGCTCTTGTACAGGGTTCACAACCAATGCTTGGATAACCTTTGTCATGCAATTTATTGTATGGAATATTATTAGCTTTAATGTAATCCCAAGTTTGTTTCCAAGTCCAGTCTATAATTGGGTTTAATTTTATCATACCACCATGTTGTTCGTCAATTTCAATTTTGGCTGCATTTCCCCTATTTTGGGTTTGATCGCTACGAAGACCAGTAATCCAACCATCAAGTGTAGATAACATTTTGTTAAGTGGATGTACTTTTCGTATACCACAACATAACTTTCTGTTTCCAGGACTATCATAGAAAAGATTCATTCCATTAACATGAACCATCTCTATAACTTCTTTAGCATCTGGAAATGTAATTTCAATGTCAGTACTGTATTTTTTACGAATTTCATCCATTACGTCATATGTCTCTTGATTTAGTCTTCCAGTATCAAGAGTAAATATTCTGGCTTTTGGATTTATTTT
>JBQTHA010000054.1:0-1629 GCA_052390375.1 Nitrosopumilaceae archaeon | reverse complement strand
CAGACAAGTATATTGAGAAAAATGGATTTGATGCATCAATTGTTTTTCCACAAGACATACCCTTTATACAACCTGAAGACATTGAAAATTTAATTCGGTTTCAAAAATCCCCCAAGTCTGTTTTAGTTGTTCCTTCTCAAAGGTTTGATGGAACTAACGCATTACTTAGAATGCCAGTACATTTAATGGAAACTCATTATGATGAAGATAGCTACAAGATTCATCTGGAGGTTGGAAAATCCCTAACAGCAAATACCTCCCTTGTTCTTTTAAGGAGAATTATGCTAGATATTGATAATCAGGAGGATCTGGAATTTTTGCTTTCACAAAATGAAAAACCCACTATCAGTAGTAAAATCGGCAAAATTTCCTAACTTGTTAGTAAACCCATCTATAAATTTATAAATAACTGTACAGCAATGTATAAATACGAGAATTTATCGAAACGGCGAGATGTTGTTGATATGGTAAAAGGTACTAATCCAAAAGATAGATGCCCTAGATGTGCAAAAGGTACTCTAGTTACTGACACTAATACTGGAGAGAATTTTTGTGGAAAGTGTGGATATGTTTTAACAGATCAATCAGTGGAATCTGGACCTGAGTGGCGTTCTTTCTCTAAAGAAGAACACGAAGGTAGAAGCCGTGCGGGTGTTCCGACATCCCTTGCAATGCATGATATGGGGCTTGCAACCATTATAGGACCAACCGATAGAGATGCAACTGGAAAACCTCTTTCTGCATCAATGCGAAGTACCATTGAGCGTCTTAGAACTTGGGATAGTAGAAGCCAGGTTCATGAACCAATTGATAGAAACTTTAGGCAAGCATTTAGTGAACTTGATCGACTCAAAGATAAACTCGCTGTTGGTGACGCAGTAATTGAAAAAGCTGCATATATTTACAGAAAAGCATTAGATAAAGGCCTAGTTCGTGGAAGATCAATTTCTGCATTAATCGCAGCCTCACTTTATGCTGCATGTCGTGATACTGAAACTCCAAGAACCCTAAAAGACATTGGACATTCAAGTAACATTAAAAGAAAAGATATTGCGCGGTGTTATAGATTGCTACTCCGAGAGCTTGGCTTAAAGATGCCAGTAGTAGATCCAATAAAATGTATTGCAAGAATTGCAAGCAAGGCAGGCCTGTCAGAAAAAACTAAACGAGAAGCCACAAAAATTCTGAGAACTGCAGAAGAAATTAAAATCTCAGCTGGAAAGGATCCAATGGGTCTGGCAGCTGCTGCATTATATGTGGCATGTGTGACAAATGGTGAAAACAAGACACAACGCGATGTTGCAGAAGCTGCAGGAGTTACTGAAGTAACTATAAGAAATAGATACAAGGGACTCAAAATATCTCTAAATCTCTAAGTTTTTTTCCTTTTTCAAATTCAGATAATTTACAATTATTAACACAATTGATAAAACCCCTGTCATGACAAATAGAATCTCCAAACTATTAGTTAGTGAATGAGAAAAAGCATTTTTTACTGTAAGTTCATTTATCTCAGCAAGGAAATTCACATATGAAAAAATAAAATAATTTGTTGACCAATGAACCAGAATTGCCGAAACAAGTCCATGTTTGAAATAAACCCATCCAATAATTATTCCACTTGCAGTT
>JBQTHA010000053.1:0-11457 GCA_052390375.1 Nitrosopumilaceae archaeon | reverse complement strand
CTAGCTCTTTGAAATCAAATATTTTTAGCGAAATTTATCCAATGAGAAAGATGGTAATTGATGGTTCCAATACCTCTGGCTTTCAAAGAACTATGATAATATCTCAAGGAGGATATCTTGAAGCTGACGGGCAAAAAATTGGAGTACAATCAATTTGTCTTGAAGAAGACGCCGCAAAATTATTAGCAGATAGAGAAACAGAGAGAGATTATAGTCTTGAACGTTTGGGTATTCCACTTGTAGAGATTGCTTTAGAACCTGTCAGCGCTAGCCCTTCAGAAATAAGAAAGATAGCGCTTACAATTGGTAGACTGTTAAGAACAACAAAGAAGGTTACCAGAGGAATAGGATCAATTAGACAAGATGTAAATGTTTCAGTTAGTGGTGGCGGAATAGTTGAAGTAAAAGGAGTACAACAGTTGGATCAGCTTGAAAAAGTTGTAGAATATGAGGCAAAAAGGCAACATGGACTCCTATTAATTTCAGAAAAGTTACAAAAATTAAAACTTGAAAAAATTTCAAGTCAAGAAGATGTTTTTGATATAACTGAACTTATGAAGAATTGTAAATCAAAAATAATCCAAAAATCTTTAAAAGATATGTCAATTATCAAAGTTATTAAAATTAAAAATTTTTCAGGAATGTTTAGTTACTCACCATATGAAGCCATTAGACTTGGTAAAGAAATTGGTCAACTAGTTAGATTTTTTGGGATTGGTGGAGTATTTCATTCTGACGAGCTTCCAAATTATGGGATAGATGATTCAGATATTGAAAAGATAAAAAAATTATTAGATAATAATGAAAATGATAGTTTCATAATAATTGCTGGAGAAAATTCTAAAATAGATTTTGCAATAAACTCCATTATTAATAGAATAGAACAAGCAAAACAAGGCGTTCCTGCGGAAACTAGATTAGCAACACAAACTGGAGAGACGATTTATCTTAGACCCAGACCAGGGGCATCGAGAATGTATCCTGAGACAGATATTCCACCTATAATAGTAACTGATGATGAAATAGATTTTGCAAAAAAAAACATTCCTAAATCATGGAATGAATCGTTATTAGTTCTTCAAAAAAAGTATGATCTTAATCCTCAACTTGCAGAACAAATTTTTGATTCAGAGTATTTAGAATTATTTGAAAAGATTTGTACAGATAAGAATAGTTCTCCTAATTTTGTTGCGTCGATACTTTGCTCTACAATTACAAATCTGGAAAGACGTGATTTGGATGCTAGTTTGTTAAAATCTGAAGAAATTATCAAATCATTTGAATTTCTTAACCAAGATAAAATTACAAAAGAGTCGATAGAAATTATTTTTGAACAGATTATGTCAGGTAAAACCCAATCAGTTGAGGAAGCAATCCAAAAAACATCAATGATTTCTTTAAGTGAGGATGAATTAGAAAAGATTTGTAATACTGTAATTAATGAGAATTCTGCTATTATAGATGCTCAGGGACTTCGAGCAATTGGTCCATTAATGGGGAGTGTTATGAAAAATACCCGTGGGAAAGCTTCAGGTGAAAAAGTAAACCTATTGCTACAAAGAATGATTAAAGAATACCTTAACAAAAATAAT
Source organism: Nitrosopumilaceae archaeon (assembly GCA_052390375.1). GTDB lineage: Archaea > Thermoproteota > Nitrososphaeria > Nitrososphaerales > Nitrosopumilaceae > CSP1-1. The sequence goes on along the minus strand of JBQTHA010000053.1, from coordinate 9,865 downwards.
TGAAAATAAAATTATGGTAATTAAAAAACACTAGATATCGTCAAGAATTGATAATTTTCTATTCGATTTTTCGTCTACCGGTTCCTCGTCCCATTGAAACCCATCTGCCTTTGCCTGTTGGTCTACCAGATGTTTCTGCAATATCGCCGAGTTTAATTTTTTTAGTGCCACGTCCCATTGAGACATAAACATCTTTTGCAGCGTCCTTTCGTTTTTTCTGTAGGTCTGCATAATCTTTTCCGGTCCAATTATCTGCTTCTTTGTCAGATACTCTTCGTGAGGTGCCTCTGCCACCCACTCTAACTACTTTACCCATAGAACACCTTAGTATTTACTATCGTTTAAAGTTGTTCCTTAACCCCTTTTGGCTTTAAAAATTAATGCGGGAAGTGGGATTCGAACCCACGAACTCCTAGGAGATAAGGATCTGAACCTTACGCCGTTGACCAGGCTTGGCAACTCCCGCACCGTAGATTTAGAGGTCTGAAATAAGTTTCTTTATTGAAATTATACGAAATACAAACATACCCAAGACTAGAATTATACTAATAATTGGAATTTAGAGAGATTTATTGTAACAACTGCAAAAAAATTCTAGGCCGTTATAACGTAAAATACTATTCAGAGTCAAAAATTGCTGAATTGATAAAAGATAACCATGCATTTCATGTACGACAAGGTCATCATTTGGATATAAGAAAAATTGATAAAATATAATATATTTAAAAAAAGTTAAAATTTTACTAAAGCAATAATTATTTTTTTAATCAAAAGTTTTTCCAAATTCTTGTAGAAGATTTTTTTGATGTTTATCAAGTTTTTTAGGAATATTAACAACCAATCTCACGTATTGATCTCCTCTACTACGAGAATTTATTCGTGGAAGACCTTTTCCTTTTAATTTAATGATTGTATTTGGTTGACTGCCTTCTTCAACATTGATTTTTTCTACTCCTTCTAAAGTTGGAACTTCCATATTTTTTCCAAGAATTGCGTCTGTTATACTAATTTGTTTATCATAAAAAATGTCCCCGCCATCTCTTTTAAATTCTGAATGGGGTAGAACTCTAATTCGTACAATGAGATCTCCATTTATCCCATCAGAGACTAATTCTCCTTCACCAGGAATAGTGTAATCTCCAGTATCAATGCCAGGGGGAATATCAAATGGTAGATGTCTAATACCTTTTGTCACGCCACTACCTTTACAGTTTTTGCATGGTTTTTCAATTATTTGTCCTTGTCCATGACATGAAGTACATGGGCCTACAGTAACAAAAGATGCAAATCCCATTTTCCTTGTTTGCCTTACTTGACCTTGGCCATTACAGGTTTTACATGTTTTTGGAGATGAACCAGGAGCAGCCCCAGAGCCTTTACAAGATAAACATTCTACATCCTTATGCAGATCAATTTCCATATGTTTACCATGAAAAACATCTTCAAGTGTTATCGAAGTTTCGTAAAGTAAATCTGCGCCTTTTTGTCGTCTAAATCCTCCAAAGCCACCGCCTCTACCTAGAAGTGATTCAAAAATTGATTCAAATCCACCACCACTTCTACCGAAAAGATCACTAAATACGTCATCAAAGTTTCCACTAGCCCCTTTGAAAATATCTTCTGTACTATACTTTCCATCTACTCCTATGTGTCCGTATTGATCATAGAGTTTTCTTTTCTCAGTATCAGATAACACTGCATAGGCCTCTGAAATCTCTTTGAAATGTTCTGAAGCCTCTGCTGATTTGTTTCTATCAGGATGAAATTTCAGAGCCAGTTTTCTATATTGTGATTTAATTTCATTAGCTTGTGCTGTTTTTGAAATTCCTAGAACCTCATAATAATCGCGTTTTGCACTCATATTTATCGTAATAATTTCACGGAGTATAAATTATCTAATTAGAACTATTTTCTTTTGTTGTTCCTTGTTCAGAGGCAGATTCAGATTTTTGTTCTCCCCCTTGCTTACCTTCTCCTGTTTGTTGGTCGGCACTAGGAGAAGAAACATTTTTGTAAAGTTCTGTAGTTACTTCATTTACTAGGGATTTTAGAACATCCAATTTTATTTTGATCTGTTCAGCATCTTTGTTAAGAACTTCCTTTAATTCCCGGATTGCATCTGTTATTTTTATACCCTGTTCTTGTGTGATTTTATCTTTAAGATCATGATTTACCAGTTTTTCAGTAGTATAGATGTAACTTTCGGCTTCATTTTTTATATCTATTGCTTCTTTTTTCTTTTTGTCTTCATCAGCAAATTTTTCCGCATCTTGTTTTAATTTTTCAATTTCATCTTTTGATAATTTTGAACCTGCCTCAATTGTAATCTTTGCTTCTTTTTTGGTTCCAAGATCTGTTGCTGTTACATTAAGTATACCATTTGCATCAATGTCAAATTTTACATCAATTTGTGGAACTCCTCTTGGAGCAGGTGGTAAATCAGTTAGGTTAAAACTTCCAAGTGACACATTATCAACTGCCATTGGTCTTTCACCTTGTACAATATGAATCGTAACTGCAGTTTGGCTATCTGCAGCAGTAGTGAATACTTTACTTTTTGAAGTGGGGATAGTGGTATTCCTTTCAATTAGGGGTTCTCTAACACCACCAAGAGTTTCAATGCCTAGAGTCAATGGAGTTACATCAAGTAGAACTATGTCACTAGTAACATCACCAGCTATGATACCTGCTTGAATTGCTGCACCCATGGCAACAGCTTCCATTGGATCAACTCCAGATTCTGCTTCTTTACCAATAAGTGAACTGATGAATTTTCTAACCAATGGTATCCTAGTTGGTCCTCCAATAAGCACAATCTTTGAGATGTCAGATTTAGACAGTTTAGCATCTTCTAATGCTTTTTCAACTGATGGCTTACATCTTTCTACTATTGAACTGATTAATTCTTCAAATTTGGCTCTAGTTAGTTTAATTTCAAGATTTTTTGTTCCAGATGATGGATCATGAAAAATAAAAGGTAAATTAATGTCAGTTTCCATCACAGTTGAGAGCTCAATCTTTGCCTTTTCGGAGGCTTCTCGAATTCTGGTCATTGCAGTACTGTCTGCTGTAAGATTAATACCAGTTTTTTTTCTAAAATCGTCAACAACATAGTCGATAATTACTTTATCCATATCTGTTCCACCAAGCAGAGTATCACCAGAAGTACTCATTACTTCAAAAACTCCACCACCCATTTCCATGATGGTTACATCTAGGGTTCCTCCACCAAAATCAAAAACTAAAATCTTCATTTCCTGCTTTGATTTATCTAATCCAAATGCAAGAGATGCAGCTGTAGGTTCGTTGATAATCCTTACAACGTCTAAACCAGCTATTGTACCTGCATCTTTTGTTGCTTGACGTTGATTATCATCAAAATATGCAGGAACAGTAATAACGGCTTTTTCTATTTTTTCACCAAGAAATGCTTCGGAATCTTTTTTTATTTTTTGTAAAATAAATGCAGAAATTTGTTGAGGTTTGTATTCTTTTCCTTGAACTTTAAAGATATGATCAGTTCCCATCTTTCTTTTGGCAGCAACTATAGTATTATCGGGATTTGTTATAGCTTGACGTCTAGCTGGTTCACCTACAATTAGATCCCCATCCTTACTGATAGCCACATAAGATGGGAAGGCTTTACCGCCAATGGTAGTACCCTCTGCTGCTGGAATAAGAGTAGGTTTACCTCCCATCATTACTGCAGCAGCTGAATTACTTGTTCCTAAATCAATTCCAATTATTTTAGCCATTTTGTTCACCGTTTGAATTATCTAGTTTTGGTTTTTTTGATATTTCTACTATGGTTGGCCTAATTACCCTGTTTTGAGAAATATATCCCTTCCTGATTTCTTTTGTTATAGTATCTTCATCAAGGGAGGAATCCTCCACAACTGAGACTGCCTCATGAAAGTTTGGATTAAAAATTTCTCCTAATGCATGTATTTGAGTAACTCCGTACTCGGATAGTAGAGAGTTCATATTTTTTACTATTGATTCTAAACCTGAAACATCTATTTTTTCATCATTCATAATTTTTTTTGCTAGGATAAAATCATCATATATGGAAAGAAAACCTAGCATAAACTTGTCAATTTTTAAATTTACACCATTTTCAATATCTAATTTTGTTTTACGTTCCAAATTTTGGAAGTCAGCTAGTGCATGTTTTAACTTTTCTTGACATAGACCTAGTTTTTGTTCTTCTTTTTCTAATTTCTGCTCCAATTCAGATATTAGTAATTCATTGGATTCATTTTCTGGTCCTATTTCTTCTTGAACAGTATTATTTTCAGATTCCTCTTGTATTGGAAATGATTTCTTTGATTTTAAATCTTGGTGATTTTTTTCTGACAAGCCGAAGTTTTTTTCTCTCAAGGTAATTTTATTTTTATCGTATAATCTCACATAATGGATTTGTTTTAATCATGATTAGATCAGCTTCTTTTCGCTTTTTCATGATGTTTTCATAATCGTATTTAGAACAAACAACAACTACTGTGGTTTTATCACTGTGAAACAAGTCATAATTTGGGCCTTCAAAGGCTTCTACATCGCCAATATAATCCCGTAACTTTAATGTAAGATTTTGAAGCATTTCAATTTTATCTCCTCGCATAGCATGCTGATCCAATGTCCACGAAAGTGCGATTTTTGTTCGACTAGCTTTTAGATCATTTTTCTTCAGAGTAGATCTAATTTCATCTATTAATCGTTTAATGTAACCATCAATTCCCTTGATGCTTCCATTAACTAAATACATTAGAGTATTTGCGCCCTCAATAGAAGTTCCTAAGGAACGTAGATCATATAGACTATTTATCATATCATCTAAAAAAATATCATTAAAAGTATCAGATGTTAAATCAGATTTAGTATTATCGTCTAGTGCAAACTTACACACTTCAAGAACACTACATAATCCAGAAAATCTAGAAAGTATATTTATCGCATGAAAATGTTCTGAAGAAGAAATAGCTACAAATTTTTTTTCTTTTTTACCACTAGAAAGCAATTCAGAAAGTGTTTCATCTATTTTGCTATTAAAAGAACCAATTACGTTTGGTGTTTGAGTTGGGTCTGATAGTGGAAAATAGTAATATGAAATAGATTTCCCAACCTCTAATCCTGTTACATGTTCAAGTAATGAAATATTTTCATTATTTCCACCAAATCCAGTGCCAAGATTGTAAATTACAGAACTACCCTTCTTTAGCTGACTAGTTGCATCTTTGAATTTCGAATGAACTTCAGTTTTAGTATCTTGCCCTGTTTTTCTGATTCTTGGAGTAAAGAAGAGATATTTTGCTTTTGATACAGCTATGTCAATTGGTTCCATTGCCAATAAAGGTTCATCTTCCTTGAATGAAGAAACATTTGGATATGTTTTTGCAATATCGGCTTTAATGGATATAGCCGATGGTGTAGTTTCATCTATAATTTGGACATCTGCGCCTTTAATTGCCATTTGGCAGGCAAGAGAGTATCCTTCAGTACTAAGCCCATAAACAACAACTTTAGCTCCCCCCATTTCATTTGAGCTAGGCAAATAACCCAAGAAAAACTTATTGAACTTCCAAATTCAATGAAAAATACTTGAAAATTTGGTTTGATATCCTAACTCCAAAGCAATTATTGTTTTTTGAACCTATGATTAGACAATTTCAAAAAAATCAACATGTAATCTGCACTTCAAGAAATTATCGAGAAGTGATTATACTCGCAAAATTAAGAAAACTGAACCTAATATTTGTGGGAAAACATGGGGGGGCTGAAAAATACGATAAGTTGAATGCCAGTACCAATAGAATAAATCAGCTTTCAAAGATTATTAACAATCATTTACCTGATATTGCAGTTAGTTTTTGTTCACCCGAGGCATCACGTGTTGCCTTTGGATTAGGAATAAAGCATATCGCTTTTTCAGATTCTCCTCATGCTGAGGCAGTAATGAGATTATCAGTTCCTCTTGTTCAAAAATTACTTATTCCTTGGGTAATTCCAAAAAAAGAATTCATAAGATTTGGAATAGACAAAAAAAATATTTTACAATACAAAGGCATAGATGCTGCGTCAATAGCAAAACGAAGTCTTGGTCAGAAAATTAAACTTCCATTTAATAATAAAAGAAAAACTATTCTAATTAGAGTAGAAGAGGATCAGGCTGCTTACTCTGCTAAAAATACAAAAAAAACTGTTATGATTATTAAAAGTATAATCAAAGAATTTAGTAATGAAAACATTTTGGTTTTGGGTAGATATAGTTCTCAGATACAATTTCTTAATCGAACATTTGGAAAAAAGATAAAAATTTTAAACAAAGTAATAGATGGAAAGATATTATTATCAAATGTAGATGTTTTTGTTGGTTCAGGAGGAACAATGACGGCTGAAGCTGCATTACTTGGAATTCCCACTATTTCCTATAATGCAGTACCAAATTTGATAGAAAGTTATCTTGTCAAGAAAAAACTTGTAAAAAGAGAGACTAATCCTAAACAATTAGTACGATCTATAAGAAAATTCATCAGCTCTTCAAATATCGATTACAAAAAAAGGGCAAAAAAGGCATTAAACTCTATGGAAGATCCTTATACTAAACTTGTAAAAGCAATTTGTACATCGGTTTAAGTTCTAATATTCAGATTTTTTCCTTTATTAGATTACATTGCAACAATAGAAAATAACATTAAGGGATTCTAAACTTAAAACCACGTCCGGCAGCCCGGTAGAGGATTATTCCACCGAATGTAGTGGTCAAGCATAGGGGCCTTTGGAGCCCTTGACCCCAGTTCGAATCTGGGCCGGGCTATTCATTTCTATTAGAATAACCATATGAGAAATTCTAGAAGTCTAATTTTGTAAGTAATTTTGTGGCTACAACAAATAAACTAGAAGCAAGGACAATTAAAATTAACATCTCCAGTAATACAAAATTAGAAAAGCTGCCAAAAACTCCAGCCCTAATTACATCAACCAGATATGTTAATGGATTAAGATAAAATGCCGAAGCAAGCGGCTCTGGTGTACCTGATGCAGGATAAAATGCAGTACTAACGAATGCAAAAAACAAGAACACCGTATTAATAATTACATTAAATCCTTCACTTGATCTTAATCTAGTTGAAATAATTGATGCGATTGAACCAAACAAAAGAGAACCTGTAACAGAAGCAAAAATAATAATTGGTATAGTAATTAATGAAAATTCGCTTGATTCTGAAAAAACAGGATAAGCTATAAATGCAATTAAAGTTGCACTTACTAAGCCAACAATTCCTATGGTGACAACATTGCTTAGAATGTAATGAGCTCGTGTAAATGGACCAGATAAAATTTGTTCAAACATTCCATGTCGCCTATCATTCCAGATTATAATTCCAGAAATTAACGTGCTATTCATTATGTTAAAACCAATCATGCCAGTAGACAAGTATGCAGGATAATTCAATTCTCTGTTTTCAAAGGGGACGACGTCAATAAGTGACGTATATGCAAATCCGGCAACAAAAATATAGATCAGAGGAAAGATTACTTGCCATATTAGAAATCCTGGATTAAGGGCAATTGTGAGATTTCTATTAACTAATCTAAGTATCGGATTCATTTGATTCATTCACTACTTTAAGAAATATTTCTTCAAGATTAGTCGGCATGGCAGAAAGATCTTCTATTGTGATATTATTAGAATTCAAAATTTGTAAAACTTTCATCAATACGACTTCAGATTCATCAGAAATAATTGTAATATTTGTGCCTGAGTTGAAATCAATTTTACAATCTTTAACGTCATTGAATAAATTTTTTAGTTTTTCATTAACTTGAGATAAATGGATTTTTATTGTCTTTTTACTTCCAAATCTCTTTTTAAGATCATCTGGAGAATCTACTGCAATAATTCTTCCTTTATTTATAATCGCAACTTCATCGCAAAGGTATTCAGCCTCTGTTAAAATATGAGTAGTAAAAAAAATGGTTAGTCCGTCTTTTACTTTCATTTTTAAAAAATCAAGTAAGTTTCTTCTAGCGGAAGGATCTAGTCCAATGGTAGGTTCGTCCAAAAAAAGAAGATCCATATCATGCATGAATTCTCGTGCTACCTGGAGCCTACGTCTTTGACCAATGGACAGATCTTCGGTTTTCTTTTTACGAATTTTATTCAAGTCAAAGTTAGAAAGTAATTCCTCGACCCTTTTTTTCCTAATTTTTCCAGGTACGTCCCACATTAATCCATATTTTTCAAGTGATTTTTCAACAGAAAGAGAAGGTTCGTAACTTGGTTGCTGCAAAACAACTCCTATCCTATGTCGTATGTTTAGAGGATTCTCTTTGGCATTAATTCCTAGAATGATCAATTCTCCACTAGTGGGTGGGATCAGAGTAGTCAAAAGTTTAATTGTTGTAGATTTTCCTGCTCCGTTAGGCCCTAAAAACCCAAAAACTTGACCAGATTTAACAGAGAGATCTATTCCATCAACAGCATTTATCGAATTATATGATTTGTATAGAGATTTTGCAATTATGCTAGACATTATTTGGCCTGCGATCTGCCCACTAATTTAGTTAATGTAATTTTTATTAGGACATAATAGTAAGAAACACTGATTTGTCAGAATTTGAGACACTTTTGAATAAACTTCTTGAACAAAGATCGGAACTTACTAGATCCGATATTGAAGAAAAAATTAAGCAGAAGAAAGAAAAAATTGGAGCTGGATACCTTACCGATCAAGGCGCACTTTTCCTTATAGCATCAGATCTAGGCGTATCTCTATCAGAACCTCTAAAAGTTGAGATGGGCTTAAAAGATCTTTACGTTGGGGCAAAAGAAATTTCTTTAGAAACCCGTGTATTGAATTTCTCTCCAGCAAAACAATATTCTAGAAAAGATGGAACACCTTTCTTTTTACGAACTATGACTGTGTATGATGAGAATGCGACTGCAAGTGTAAAGCTTTGGGATGAGAAAGCAAACTTACCTGGGATTGAAGATCTTAAACCTGGAGTTCTAATAAAAATCATTAAAGCATATGTAAAATCAGATCTTAATGGAAGTCCTACAATTAACATTGGTTCAGGATCTAATATTGAAACCGTTGATATTGATAGTGATATTCCCGCAATAGACTTTATTACAAAAGATGTGAGTTCAATTAAGGAAAATGAAAACAACTTGGTAGTTTCAGGAACAATTGATGGAATTATCAATACTATGGAATTTACAAATTCCCGTGGTCAGCCTGGAAAAGCTCTAAGATTAAGATTGAAAGGAAGTGATGGTAATTCTGTCAGGGTTGTTCTATGGGGAAAAGATGAATCATCTATTCCTAAAATGATTTTTCCAGGAGCAAAATCTACTCTTTTTGGAGTTCGAACAAAAACCGGCAATCAAGGTCTCGAAATTCATGGTAATGAAGCCACAATAATGAGAATTGAAGGTGAAAAAGAGGTAAAACCAGTTGTAATGCGAATTTTATCAATTTCAAAAGACGATGCTGAAAAGAGTATGATACTTGGTGTTGATGCAAATAAAAATATGTTCAAAATTACGGATTTGGTTGGAAAAATAAAATTATTCAAGGAAGGGGAGATTATTGAATGCATGCCATCAAAAGCATATGGAAACTCTATCGTATTAGATAATGATTCATTTGTAAGGAAAGTGGAGAATGAAAATATTCCATTCTTATCAGCTCTTAGAACAAAAATTTCTGATGTAAAAATAGGGGATGACTGTTGTATTGAAGCTATAATTTTGAAGAAACTTGAACGCCGTGAAGTTCAAACAAAAACTGGCGAATCAATTTCTTTAGGTGAAATGTATGTTGAGGATGATACTGGTCCTATATCTGTAAAGGGTTGG
>JBQTHA010000052.1:0-23598 GCA_052390375.1 Nitrosopumilaceae archaeon | reverse complement strand
TTGTCTGGGCAATTAATCACAATAATCCTGAACCACTAGTTGAACACTCTTTAAAAAAATTACAAGCCTATGGTATAAAAAAAGAGGATATTGTATTAACTGATGCTCCAGAAAACGTTAAGGTTGGAGCCATTGTAGTTGAGATTTGGCCATATCATTTAGAGATAGGCCGAGTTAGAACAATTAGAAATGAATCTTTTATTAGTGGTTCAGTGATGGTAATAGAACTAAAAACTGATGCTGAAGGAAAATACATAGACTAGAAAAATTCATTTCAATTTTGCTAAACTACTTTAGTAATCCAGTCCTTCAATTAAATACAAAATTAAAAAAATATCTCATTTAGCAGGCCACTCGATTTGATTTTGGCAATGAATAGTTATTATAGCTCATATTCTCTGACTCCCAACAAGGACTAGAAAAATTTTAACAGTCTTATTCCTGACAACAATTTTAATGACTTCAGCTATCGCAGTTTCAGTTGAATTGTTACCGCAAGCAGATGCTGTAACAAAAAGTGCCGGTACACCATCACAACAATATGGTTCAGCAACTAAGGATAAGGTTTGTGGAGACAAACTTTGTTCTGAGACAGGAGGAAAAACTAAAACACCAAGTGTTCCGAAAAAAGAAGAAACACCCAGTAAACAAGAAGAAGTAACTCCTAGTGAACCGGTTTCAGAAAAAGAGATACCACCAATGGAAAAAAGTGATCATGCAATGTGGCAAAGTGCTTCAGGCACCATCAAATCAATGCAAGACCCAGGCATAGGTCACGAAACACATCAACTTGCAATTATTTTGCCACCAAGTGATAAAGTCTACAAGGGATTGTTTTCATACGATGCTTCAGAGCCAATTCAGCTAGTTGCCCTTCATGGACCACTAGCTGATGGAGAAGATAATGGACAACCCATATGGACGCCAGACGGTGAAACAAAGTTTGCATTAACTCTCATTGATCCACAATCCAGTATGGGAAGTTGGATTTTCACTGGTAATGCACTTGCAGTTCATACCATGAATGAAGATCCGTTTACTGTTAGCTACTCAGTAAGTTACATGGAAAATGAAATGTCCGATACTGTAATAACTGGAACCCTAGATTCAATGCTAGACCCAGGAATTGGTCATGAGACACATCAACTCGCAATCATACTGCCACCAAGTGAAAAAACTTACAGTGGAGTCTTAACCTATTCAGCGTCAGAACCAATCCAGTTGGTTGCCCTTCATGGACCACTAGCTGCTGGGGAAGACATGGGCCAGGCAATTTGGACCCCAGATGGTGAAACAAAGTTTGCATTAACCTTAGTTGATGACGAAACAAACATGGGAACATGGGCATTTGCAGGAAACGCTCTTGCAGTTCATACCATGAATGAAACTCCGTTTACCGTAAGTTATTCCGTTGTAGCAGGACAATAAAGAAAATTTTCCCTTTTTTTCTTTTTTATTAGAAAACATGCATAAAATAGAAAATTAATAGCACCTTAGAGTTTAATTGTCACAGATTAGCCATGTCACGAAAAAAAAGACAAAATATTATTCTTGGAATTATTATGATTATAGTAATTGGTCTTGTGATCACGTATTATTATTCTGCAGAGCAGACCCGAATCAAAGGGTTTACTTTTGGGAATAATTTACAAAGAATTCAAGAGGATTTAAAAAAAATCCAAACGGATTTCCAATCAGAGATTACCGTATGGGAAGAGGGAGACATTAGTAAAGATGAATTTTTAGGATATTCAGATATGCATATTTCAAAAATGGAAGAACTAGTTTCCAGATATGATGTTTTAGACCCGCCTGAGGTATTTTCCTCATCTGTTGAACTATTCAAATTATCAACTCAGAGTCAGCTTGAAAGTGATAAAGAAATAATCCGTTGGATTCAAAGTGGAGATATGGCTGCAAAAATTCGATCTGATTCCCTAATGGAAGAATCGTTTGGATACGAAATGGCAGCGTTAGCAAAATTTAATGCTGTAAAGACTGGAATTGACCCATAACTTCTTTAAATATGTAAATTAGATTTCTTTTGTTGAAAAAATTCATGTTGTTGGTATTTCCGTTAATAGGGTTTCCATGTGCATGGTCTGAAATATCAATTCAAAATGATCAGCAATATTTTGAAAATGATGGCACTTTACACATTGTAGGAGAAATTCAAAATAATTTTAATGTGCCATTAAATCAAATTCAAGTCCAAGCCAAATTATTTTCAAATGGTATTTTGATGAATACTGTAAAGACATCCCCTATGTTAAATACAATTATGCCTCAAATGAAAGGCCCGTTTGACATAGTCATTTTAGGCAATGATGCAAAAGGCATTGATAAATATTCTCTTGAAATAAGCTACAAATTGACTGAACCTAAAAACCAAGTCATTGATATTATAAAATCAGACTTTTCAATAGATAATTCTAATAATTTGGCAATAACTGGAACTGTTGTAAATCATGGAGATATAACTGCAAATACGGTTGTGGTGATAGCTACTCTATATGACAGAAATGGAAATGTTGTGACTGTTTCTAAAACACATGTAGAGCCAGATTATCTGAGAGCTGGCGATGAGACCTTCTTTTTTGTATCAATTCCGGATAAAACACAATCAAATTCTGTTGTAGACTATTCACTTGTAGCAGAGTCAGAAGAATATACTGCAGTGCCTGAATTTCCATTTGGCTCTATGATGTTACTTGTATCATCAGTTTCAGCATATGTAGGACTGACAAGATATTCAAGTAGGGTTATAGTAAACCTTGTTTCTGCAACAAGTCCAAAGTAGATTCTAACTTTTTTAGTAAAAGATTTTTTTCAAGTGAAGTGGGGAAATCAAATTTGATTGGAAAAGTTATGCTTAACATATCTTGATCTGTATGAGATACTCTAATACCATGGAATTCATTTTTAATTTCTAAAAGAAAATCCTTCCAACGAGATAATCTCTGTTCAACTGACGCAATTTGTTTTTCTAATCTATCAATATCTATTTCAATGTCATTATCAAATATTCCAAATTTTACCATAGGAACCATGAAAAACCCCCCTGAAATTTTGTCTCGATTCTTATACATTTGTTGTATGATTTCACGCTCATTTTCTTTTGGAAATAATTTCCCATAATCAGGATCAAAATAACCAGCAATATCTTTTTTTGAGTCATATATTCGAAAATAATCTTCTTCACGCTCAATTTTCCACATATTGTAACTTCTAATGTTAAAGAAATTTACAGGTTATGCTTGATCTCAAAAATTAATGTTATAAGTATCAATGTTTGACTGTAATTATATGGCAATTTCAAAAAACACAAGAGATTTTATTGACAGTTTAGTCGACTACTACATCAGTGAAGCTTCATCGTATAAACAAATAGCTGAAGAATACGTTCCTGAAGTAGAATCGGTAGCTGATACAGCATTTGGTTATATTGCTGGTTGTGTTTACTCTGGATTTTTACAGGCATACAAAAACATGCAACAGACTCCTAGTCTTGAAGATATTCAGGAATTTAATAAAATTCTAAAAGATAGAGCACCTCTGATAAAAAAAGCTATGATAGAAGACTCTTACAATCCAGAGCTTAGAGGAATAGGCAAAAAACGAGTTAATCTGTAGAAAAATTTTTCCTAATCTAACTTTAGGGTTCCCATTCTAACCAAATGTTCAACTCCATCAAAGAATACTTTATCACTAATTCTTTTTTCTGACCATAATAGTGCTCTTGTCTTAAACCAGTTAGGCATTTTTTCTATGTTGGATTCGCTCACTGGATCTTTTAAATTAAATGGGATATAGTTTAGTACAGTTTGAAATGATTTTTCTTTATCAGCAATTGGATTAAGATATTGTTTCCAATCAATCTCAGATGGTTTTGAAAGTTCCCTAATCATAAATCCATTTGGAAATTCCAGAGCAAGTTTAATGTCCTCAGATGTAGAATTTGTTACAGGATTAACTAAATGCTTGAGAGTGGTCTCATAAGCTTTATCATCAATTGTATTTGTTATCCACATTTTTGTCAAATCCCGTTGAAGATTAATTAATTCAGAATTTGAATTAGTTATTGCGTAATTGATCAAAGTATTACCAATAGCTGGTTCATAAGGCGCCATCATAACATAATTCTTTGTTGAAGAATCAGCTCGAACTATTATTTTAAATTCATTACATTTATTGTCATCAAAATTAGATCCTACACAAGTATCATATTGATCTTGTTTTTCATGAATTTTCATTTTAATATCAGATTTAGAGAAGCCTTTGTAAGACAATACAAAGTGAGAAAGTTCGTGAGATAATATCCAAGAAGGCAATGTAGTGTCGTAACCAGAAGCAAAATCAGAACAATCACACATCATTAATAGATGGTTAATTGTTCTATTGTTACCTGAATGCACATAAATTCCATCGAGGTTATTAGGATGCAAAGTTGATTTTCCTAAAGCTTGATCAAAAATTAGTATCAACAAGTTTACATTTTCAGATTTTTGGAAATCTTTGAATTGGGATTCAGAAATACAATCCACCGAAGAGTTATGATTTGCTAACTGGTAAAGCTCAAAGTATTTGGAAGTAAGGCTAGCGTAAACTTTATCCATATTATCTTTAGGGCCACATGCATCTTTTTTGATATAGAGTAATTGCCATTCTACCGAAGAATCTTCTGCTGCATATGATTTGGTTAAGGTAGGTACGAGAATAAGGGATAAAGTAATCATCATACTAAAAATAACGTAAATTTTTTCTTTAGGAACAATGTTTTTTATTTTATTGACTCTAATCATCAGAAAACACCAACACTAATTCTGGAATGTGTGACTGAGCCTCTCTTGATGCAATGTTTATTTGACCTTCCGAGTTTTCGTCACTTTTCATTATGATCCACCCGAAATTTTCTTCTGAAGAAAGATAAGCTAGAATATCGTTAGTAACATCAAACTTTACCCAGTAACCTTCGACTTGATTTGAAACCCATATCGAATCAGTTGGGTTTTGGTCAAATTTTCCTCCGTTCCACTGATTACTACAGTCATCCGAATCGGTAGGACAATTCCAAGTTACCCCATCGCTAGGATTCAACAGAGTGCTAACTGGAAAACTTATTCCGTTACCTTCTTGCCAATTAGTTTCAAAGCTGCGGATGTTGATAAGTTGCCCGTCTCCCCAATTATGATTATTACTTTCTATGTACAGTTTGAGAGTTGCAGATTCCAGAGTTTTACCAGTAGCTACAGTTTGAATATCGTCTTGATTGAAAGCAATTAAAGCCCTGTTGTTAGTTGGTCCAGTGCCCATAATTCGTAGAACTTGGTTTGAGCCTTCGTTACTGTTTTGTACACCTTCTCTAATGAAACTATCTTTTTCAGCAAATAATATGACTTTATTTCCAGATATCTCAGGTGCTTTTATTGGGAGATTCTTTACAAGTTTAAGATTAGTGAATTCTTCATTTTTTAAAACTTGTTGTGATTTAGATAATTCCTCTTCTAGTTGAACAAACATGTGAGTAGATGTTTCTTTGGCATCTCTGAAATAACATAAACCATTCTCACAAATGTTAGTTGGAACTGGAGTTACTTCTGCATATGAAAAAACTTCTTGTATCTCTTCATCTAGTATAAAAAATGATATCGCAGAAAATGTAATGCCAGCAATTACAAGTAAACTTAAATGATTTCGTCCCATAAGCTCGTCTTTAATAATATTATTCATCTTCATTGCAGAACCTCCGAGTCGTCTATTAGGAAAACTGCACTTGCAGTTCCATAACCTGTTGCAAAATCATACTCATTTTGTAATGAAAACATATCAGGTTCAGTATTCTGTTGAATCTTAGTCAATAATTGCTCTGGGGACATGCCTGGATTATTCTCAAGAATTAATGCTGCTAAACCAGCAACATATGGAGTAGTAGCTGACGTTCCATAGAATGGCTTGCCGTCTAGAGCTAAGGTGGTTACACCATCAGGTCCTACTACATGAGGAGCTAATTTACCATTATTAGTGGGTCCTTGTGAGCTATATGGTTCAAGTATTCCATCTAGGTGGTTTACAGCTCCTACTACTATTGCACCATTTGCGTCTGCTGGAACTGACACACTACTTTGTATGACAGGATATTCAAGTTCATCATTTACAGTAAAAATTTCCAAAGTTGCATGAGGTCTATTGCTAGGAGATATCATATCCCCAGAATACAAAACTCCAAGAGAATAGATGCCTTCAGTATCAGGAAGATGATAAATATATTCAAATGGATTATCTGAACTCTTTTCTTGCTTGTTTGCAGAGAAATCAACTATTTGTCCTAGCGGATCAACAAGTACAAGCTCAAAATCAGCTACATCGCCTAGACCTACATCCCACATCATATGAGCGATAATTGGTTTTTCTTCTGCGATTCGAGATTCTGTTACTGTAATTGACAAACCTTCATCAGTATTTGAAAAATCATGCCAATTATTGAGGTTAGAATCCACAAAATTTCCTTCCCAATGCTTATTGCCAAAGTTTCCTGCTGGTACAACAAAAACAATGCCATTTTCTACTGCTTCTTCAATCTTCTTTGTGATAGGACTGGTACCATCAGTTGGGAAGTTAGGCCAACCCGCAGACATTGCTATAATATCTGTATTTTTGGATATGGCTTCATCCACAGCTGCGGCAAATTCAATGTCTGATTCCATGGAATACAAAAACAGTTCAACATCTGGAGCAACATCAGTAATAATTTCTGCAACTGCGGTTCCATGCAAGGCTTCATCTCCATCCCAATTATCAGGTAAAACAGATACTCCTTGTCTGAATGATTTGACTTCAACTATATTATCTGAAATTTTTGGATTATTTGTAAATGACAAATCCAACACAGCTACTTTGATTCCTTTACCTGTAATCCCTGCATATTGTGCCAAATCTGCATTCATAAAATACACTCCTTCTGACAATGATTCCTCAAATTGTACTGCTGGAAATGGGGGCCTAATGTTTTCAATACCCTGAATTAAACTAAGTTTGGGAAGATCGTTTAGCTTAATTGTAATCTGAACATTGTTGTTATTTTTGGCATCTATAGTACTTATGGATCTTAGTTGATGTAGAACTTTTGTATTATCATCATCTAATTGAATAGCAACCGTAGTCATGCCATTTTTATAATCTAGTCCTAATTTTTTAGCGTCACTTTTAGGATCATCACTGTGTGAAAGAATTGATATTTTAGAATCAACTGAGTGTATAGCATTTTTTTCTGGGACTGTCAAATCATCGTAAATTTTTTGTTTTATTTCTTTAAATTCTGTTTTGATCTCTTCTTTGTATTCTTTATCATAATCAAAATCTGATTTTAAAGTTTGTAGTGTTTCCTTAATGTCGCTGATTAACTCTTTGACTGTATCTTTTAACTCTTCATCATTTTTTATATTCTTCTTTAGCTGGTTGATTTCATTTTGAATTTCTTTAAGCTCATTTCGTTTTTCCTTTAACTCATTTTTCTTGCTCATTTCCTCTCTTTGTTTTTTGATTTTTATTATGTCCAATCTTTTTTCTAAATCATCATCATTTACACAGGGACCTACCTGATCTCCATGTTCCTTATGTGCTTGCAAAGCACTTGGTGCAATCATTAATTCTTCCCAACTATATGGATTCCCTGGAGGGAAATGACATATCAAAGTGGTCAATTCTTCAGTCACTTTTGGTCCTATTGTAATGATTAGTGAAATAGAATTAGTGTGAGAATCCGAGTCTGTAATCGATGCATTAATTGTGTGAGTACCTACAGACAGAGTTGAAATAGAAAAAGAGTCTCCAGTTCCTATTATGCCATCAAGATTAGAAGTCCAAATAATAGAACCTGAAATAATACCATCTTCAAGATCATTAACTGTACCAGAAAATGTAACTGATGCTCCTTCATCATAGCGGTTACTATCAGATGGAGAGAGAATATTGAGTTCAGGCATGGATATTCCAGTAATAGTAATGGTATGGGTATGTGAGGCGGTGTTACCATTAGAATCTATCACAGATGCTGTAATAGAATGAATACCAACTGCTAGAGTAGATAATGAGAATGAATTTCCAGAGCCAATTACGCCGTCAATGTTAGAAGTCCAAGATAAGAGATTTGAAATTATGCCATCTTCTGGATCAACTGCCGAGCCTGAAAATGCAATTAGAGTACCTTCAGTGAAGACTTGTCCTTCAGATGGAAAAGGAATTTCCACATCAGGAACATCATTTCTACAAATCCCTATATTCACTGAATTTGTTCCGCTTCCACCATCAATAGTATCTGTTCCACCTCCTGAATTAATGCAATCAGCACCATCGCCACCGTAGATTTTATCATTTCCAGAACCTGATATTATTATGTCATCGTTTTGATTTCCTTCGATGTAGTTATCACCATCACCTGCGTCAATAGTATCAGCACCATCGCCTCCGTAGATTTTATCATTTCCTGAACCTGATGTTATTACATCCACATCTTGATTTCCTTCGATGTAGTTATCACCATCACCTGCGTCAATAGTATCAGCACCATCGCCTCCGTAGATTTTATCATCCCCACCTTTGGTTTGAATGACATCATTTCCTAGTCCAGCTATAATCTTATCGTGTCCGTCTCCTGAATCAATGAGGTCATGACCTGCTCCAAGTAGGATATTATCATCACCAGAGCCGGTTGTCACGATATCTCCTTCAATTCCAAAATCTGCATCTATAGTATTATTTCCATCACCAGCATGAAACGTATCTACCCCACCTTCACCATGAAGATAATCGTTCCCAGAACCAGTTGTCACGATATCTGATCCGCTACCTGAACAAATTACATCATTTCCACCATTACCATTAATGATATCGTTTCCACTTAATCCCAAAATCACATCGTCTCCAGGAGTACCGTTGATTAGATCATCGCTTGATGTACCAATAATTGTGGCTATATGACCATCGCAATTAAGAATTGCATTGGCTGGTGTAAAATTTGCAAATGTACCCCAGCTTAATAATAACACCGATAGAGTCACTACCAATGCTCTAGAATTAGCATACGCTTAAACCATTATTTTTTACCTAGATGATGTTACGCCTGAAACTAGATGATTCTGTGTTTGTAATGAATTACAAACTTTTTCTTATATCCCAAAAATACGTTCAAAATATCAGCAATGAAACTAGTATATGGGCTATCAGAGGTAGCTAGAAAAAATTGTACCTCTAATGGAGGGATTCATGAGGCTTAAAACAAAGTTTTCTTTAGAAGTAATTCTTTTAATTTCTCTAATTGGGATGGTATCCATTATTGCAGTTTTAAATACAAAACAAGTTCAGGATAGTTTTCTTGATTTAAGTGCACAGACATTACCAACTTGGGATGCATTAAAGGATATGAGATTAGCCAACGCTCTGATTTTATCATCTACTTTAGAAGTATTGATTTTACAAGATACGATAAACAATCAAGAAGATGAATTTACAATATCTGATTATGAAGAACAAATAGAAAATGAAATTTATGAAATGGAAACTGCAAAATCGTTATTTGCCGAATCTTTTACTCGATATTCTATTCTTATGGAAGAAAATTTTCCAGAATCTAATATTTATGTAGACGATATTTCCAAAAATTGGAATGATATGATAATAATTTCTAGCAAAATGATTAGATTGAATACTAATGGAAATAATGTAAAGGAAGTGTTAGCATTGAAAAACGATTTTGAAAATAGTGGACAATTACTTAATCAAAACATATTTTCTGCAAATAGTTTTATTGAGCCTCAAGTGAAAAGCAGACAAGCAGTTGTGGAATCACTTGTTGATAACACCACTACACAAATTTTAATTGTATTAAATATTTTTATTGGAGCATCGTTGGCCTTCAAATTTTTTATCACAAAATCAATTTCACGGCCACTAATCAAACTAAGAAAAACAGCTCATAAAATTGCGGAAGGAGAATTTGTTAAAACAGAAATGAAAGGCAATGATGAAATTTCTGATCTTGGAAAAGATATCGATATGATGTCAACTGAACTTCAAAAACTAAACAGAGCACTAGTAACATCAGAAAGACTGTCATCTATTGGAAGTTTATCGAGTCGTTTGGCACATGATCTCAGGAATCCACTATCTGTCATCAAAAACTCTATGGAAATATTGAAATTCAGATTAAATGATAATATGGATGAAAACATTAACCATCAAATTGCAATGGTTGGAAGAGCAGTTTCTCGCATGTCGCATCAAATTGAGGATGTACTTGATTTTGTGAATATAGCCTCTTTGAAATTAGAAAATAGTTCACTTATCACAGTAATAGAATCTGCCATTCTTAGTACTGACATACCAAAATCTGTTAAGATAAATTTGCCAAAAAATTCTGCTACGATAAAGTGTGATCCATATAGAATGGAAGTAGTTATCAGCAATTTATTGAAAAATGCCTCACAAGCAATGGATGGTAAAGGAGAGATTTCAATTAGAGTTTTAGACCAAAAAGATGATGTTTTGATAGAGATTGAAGATCAGGGTCGGGGGATTCCTCAAGAAAATATGGATAAGATATTTGAGCCTTTATTTACTACCAAACAGTCAGGGACTGGTTTGGGATTAGCCAGCTGTATCAGCATTGTAGAAAAACATGGAGGCAATATTTCTGTGAGAAACAATCCTACAGTCTTCACTGTACAATTACCTAAGGTCACCAAAAATGGAAAACTTAAAGAAAAACAAATAGAAAAGCAAATTCCTAACGAATAAAATTTTTCAAAAAGTTCGTTCGTTCCACCCACACACTGGCAGATATGTCACAAATTTGTCATTAATTTGATATGGAGAACCAAGAGTTGATCTTGCCTGAAGAAGAAGAGGTTATGCCACTGTTAGAGGATTATGGATTAACAGAAGAAGAGGCACGAGTATATGTTGGGGTGTTAAGGATTGGCACAGGCAAAGTAAGTGAGATTAGCCATTTTACAAATACTGATAGAGTTAAGGGATATAAAATACTTGAAAATTTGAGAAGTGAAGGATATGTAACTTCAACTCTTTCATCACCAATTTTATTTTCTGCAAATGATCCTAAAACGACATTTGATACTCTCTTAACGAAGAAAAAATCTGGAATTCAAAGATTAGAAAAAAATCAATCTCGTTTAATTGAAAATCTAGAAAAGCTAAAAGGACATAGTGTGGTGAGTAATCTTCCTAAACTCTCAGTAATTTCAGGAAGAGATAATATCTATAATGAAATAAAAAAAATTATTGATGAGACAAAAGATGAAATGTATATAGTTACATCAACATCTGATCTCATTAGAATGTATTATACAGATATTCCTGCTGCCATAAAAAAAGCACTCAAACGTAAAGTAGAGATTAAATTAATGACAGAGTTTGAAGTTTCTGATAAAACCGATTGTGTTAAAAATTTAGGATTAAATTATTTTAAAGTTGCAAAATTACCTTCACAAGGTAGAATAGTTTGCAATTCCTCTCAAATTATCATGTCTGGCTATACATCAAAGACCTCAAGAATTCATGCAAGTGATGATTCTGCATTAGTAACTAATTCAGATGAAATTACTAGTAACATGCAAAGCTTATGTAAGTTTATGTGGAAAATGGGAGGAGAAGTAAAAATTGATAAAAAAGCTCCTGTTGAAGGAGAATCTCCTAGAATGAAAACAGGCGTACAAAAAAATGCTACAGCATTAGTTGTCGATGATGATCCAGATACAGTGGAGATGTTTTCAGATTATTTAGAAAATAAAGGAGTTAGTGTAATAGGTAAGGCAAAGGATGGGAAGGAAGGTTTTGAACTATACAAGAAATTAAAACCAGATGTAATATTTTTGGATGTAATTATGCCAAATTATGATGGATTTTATACGTTAAAGAAGATTAGAGAAACAGATGCTGATGCAAAGATCATCATGGTGACTGCTGATTTTTCTCCAACAACTAAGAAAAAGCTAAAGGAATTAAAAGCAACTGATATTATTTACAAGCCCTACGATGGAAGGGCAATTGACAGAGTAATTTAGAAAAAACTGAGTTCAGATATATCTAAAATTTTGATTCAAAAAATTAGGATTTAGAGCCTAATGAGGATACTATAACATCAATAGCATCAGATAATTTTTTGATATCATTTTCTCTACCTAGGCGATGCATTTCTTCTTTGATAACTTTTAGAGCAGTGGTATTATTTACTATATCAAAAACATTAGTTCCGCCATAGGGAGTTTCTTTGAGATTATGACGCACTTCTTCTATTTGGAATTCTTGTTGTTCTAGCTCTTTTTCTGCTAATGCACACTCGTACTCTAACTTTTGAAGTTTTGATTTTGTATTTCGCTTTCCTAGTAATAATTGATCAAGTACAGTTGTAACTGATTTGATATCCATTGTGTTAAGAGAATTTTTATCAAGAGTAATTTTTTCTAATTTTTGAGATTGTAACATTGCAATTTCTTGATCAAATCTTTGATGTAATTCCTGTATATGATTAATTTGTTCTTGATGTTTATCGATTTTCATATTAACATATTTTATGTATTGACCTGTGTTTCCAGCTGCATCTAATGCCCAACGAATTGCATTCTTTGCAGCCAAATAACCTGATTTTGTTTCTTTTTCTCTTTGTTGTAATCGATCTGTAAATGTTACCGATTCTGCATCATTCAAATGAAATCCTAATGTTACAGATCTATCTCCAACATCCATTACGTCTTTTACTTCAACAGTTTTGCCAATCTCTGCAATATAGCTAGATTCATCTTTAGAAATTATTCTGTCTTCTTTACGATTAATATATTTACGAACCAGAAGATTACCTAAGCATTAGAACTTAAATCAAAATGTATGTAAATTATTACAAACATCGTTTCTGTTCAAATGCACAGATTATCACTTGATTACACATGTATTTTCTATTGATTTTCATACCATTAGAGATAAATGAGAATCAAGAGGAAATTTGAGCATGACAGAAGTTACCGAATATCGAATACAACAAATTGTCGATAATGGTCAGATAGTACAAATGACTCTAGCGGAAGATGTGCTCACAGAGCCAGTCTCTCAAAAACAAATGATAATGGATTCAGTGGCAAAGAAGTTGGATCCTGAAATAAAAGAACAGGTAACGCCATTATTAGAGGCAATACTTCAAGCCCAACCTACAATCCAGATAAAGAGTTACCAGCATACTTCAGTCACCATTACGATGCCAAAAAGTAGATACGAACGAATGGGGAGGCCACAGGTTGGCGAAAAACTGGAAATCAATATTAGAAAAATTTCTTAAAGTTGTGTTTCTATTTCTGAAATAGATTCAAGTGGTAAGGAGCAAGTAAAGTCCTTACAAACAAAAACAATGGTTTTATCATAGCTGAATTCTTTTCCTGCAAAGAAAGGAAGCTTGGCAAGATTTTTTATTTGGTTTTCATTTCTTACGGTTACAAGAATGGATTCAGGAAGAAACATTCCTGTTAGATATTTGGTGATTTCAGTGTTTTTGAGATTGAGGATAGTTATCTCAAGTGGTTTTTGTAAATACATGTAAATTGTATTTAGAAGATATCCAAAACCAAATGGGTTCTCAGCTGCCATCGTAGCTTGGGATTCCATCACAGCCAAGGAAATTTCTAAGAATTTTTTTTCTTGCGTTAAATGATAGAGACGTAAAAAAGAGTAAGATGCAACTGAATTTCCTGATGGCATGGAAAGATCATAATTACTTTTAGGTCTAATTATCAACTTTTCATGAGTGTTATCAGTCATGAAGAAGTTTTTTTGGACTGGATCCCAGAAATGATCAATCAGATAATTTCCAAAAGTTTGAGCGGTTTCAAGATATTTTAATTCAGGCTTAATTTCAAAGATGTCTAATAATGCATTGATAAAATAGGAGTAATCTTCAAGGTATGCCTGAATCTTTGATGTACCGTTTTTATATGTACGTAAAAGCTGGCCATTCTTAACTAGGTGGTTTTCTATAAATGAAATACATTTCTCTGCAGCACTCAGAAAGGATTGTTCGTTAGATACTCTAAATCCTTTAGCTAGAGTACTAATCATTAATGCATTCCATGATGTTAAGATCTTGTCATCTAATCCTGGGCGAATTCTTCTGGAACGTACATCTAAAAGCTTTTTGATACCAGAGTCTAGGATATTTTTGACTTGATCTTCTGATTTGCCAAATTTGAAGGCTACAGGGAATAGAGAAATATTGTTACACAAAATGGTTTGGCCTTCAAAATTACCACCATCTGTCACATCATAAAATAGGCAAAATACATCAGCGTCACTACCTAAAATTTGTTGAATTTCATTTTTATTCCATACATAATATTTCCCTTCTTCTCCTTCTGAATCAGCATCTTGCGCAGAATAAAATCCACCCTCGGTTGAAGTCATTTCCTCTAATACATAGTTCAAAGTTTTTGTTACAACCTCAAGATAGAATGGATCTTTTGTAATTTGATATGCCTCTGCATAGACAATAGGAATCAATGCATTATCATAAAGCATTTTTTCAAAATGTGGAACTAACCATCTTGAATCAGTTGAGTATCGATGAAAACCTCCACGCAGTTGATCAAATATCCCCCCTTGTGCCATTTTTCTTAATGTTTTTAATGCAAACTCTTGAAATTTTGAAATCCCAGACAGTTTAGAATATCTTAGCATAAAAGAAAGGTTTGCAGAATTTGGAAATTTAGGGGCGCTTCCAAAACCTCCGTGTATTGGATCACCTAATTGAATTAGATTTATCGCAGCTTCATCTAGAATAGATTTATCAAGATGTGCAAAAGTACCGATAGATTCTGTTTTTTGAAGATTTGTTAAAAAATTTTCTGCTGTCTTAATAATATCTTGTGGTTTTTCTTTCCAAGATTGTGCAAGTTGTATAAGCAGGCTTCCAAATCCAGGTCGTCCATACGAGTCCAAAATTGGAAAATAGGTTCCAACATAGAATGGTTTTTGATCAGGTGTAAGAAAGACACTTAGCGGCCAGCCACCTTGTCCAGTTGCTATCTGACAAACCTTTTGATAAATGTCATCAATGTCTGGTCGTTCTTCCCTGTCTACTTTGATGTTAATAAAATTCTCATTCATGATTTTAGCAATTTCATTATTTTCAAAAGATTCATGAGCCATAACATGGCACCAATGGCAAGAGCTATAACCAATACTCAAAAAGATAGGTTTGTGTTCTTCTGTTGCTTTTTTTAGAGCAGATTCATTCCAAGTGTACCATTGTACTGGATTTTTTGCGTGCTGTAAAAGATAAGGACTGGTTTCGTGAATAAGACTATTTTCAGGCATAAAATTCATTATAGTGAATATCTATTTGTAGTTACTTGCCAGATGTTTAGTGAGTAATACAAAATAATCAGAAATTCTGACGAAGATTCAAAATTTTCACTAAATGTGTGTTGTAAATAACAAACAACAAAAGAAATGTTGTGAAGTATATACTATAGTAAGGTCAAAAAATTGCCTATTAGCATATTGATAGCAGAAGATGAAGAAGACATTGCTGAACAATACCGTATGGGATTTGAAGATAGAGGTCATAAGGTGAAAGTTACCCATAATGGAATTGAATGTATCAATGAGTATCGTAGAGCACGTCAATCACTTGGCCAAAAAGAACCTCTAATTTACGATGTAATAATAATTGATCATAACATGCCATTAAAGAATGGAGCAATGTTGGCTGAGGAAATTCGAGAAATAAATCCCGAACAGATTATAGTCTTTGCAACTGCTTATGGAAACCAGTTGATAATGGGTTTAGAAAAATTTGAAGATGTTGATATTGTTACTAAACCTCTATCCATAACAAATTTAGTGCAAATGGTAGAAGATAGGCACTATAAGACAGTTGAAGCTTAAAAATCAAATTCCTTCTCTTCCTTCTTCAGATTCGTAAATTGCCACATTAATTCTGGCAAGTAGTTTCATTTTTGATTTGTGAGCTTTTTTACTATGACTATAATCTTTTTTTTCTACCAATATCTGAAGTCGATTTAATTGTTCAAAGTTCAATTCTTTGAGACCTTTTTTTGAGACAATTCCTAATAGTTTGACTCGTTCATGATCTTCTTGGGTAATCTCTTCGGTCACGACAAATATTTCACCTATAGCGGGTATATTCGTATCTTAGGGATATCAAGGAATGTAAAAATACAGTTTAAGAAATGAAATTCCATGGGAGAAAAAATGAGGGCAATGGTATTATCTGAATTAGGACCAATTGAAACCAATCCATTAAAGCTTACTGAAATTGATAGACATGAAATTCAAAGGCCTAATGAACTTTTGATTAAAATTGAAGCATGCGGAGTTTGTCATTCTCAATTACATGGAATAGAAGGAGATTGGAAAGATTTGGGAATACCGCCTATACTTCCTACTGTTCCAGGACATGAAGTTGTAGGAAAGGTAGTAAAGATTGGAAAAAATGTTACAAAATTTAAGGTTGGAGATAGAGTTGGGATATCCCCTTTACTTGAATCTTGTATGAAATGTCAATACTGTAAAGAAGGAAATGAACACTTGTGTGAATCAATGCAGGTTTTGGGAGAATCGCTTAAGGGTGGGTATGCCGAATATGTAACTGTAATAGAAGATTTTGCAACAAAAATCCCAGAAACAATGCAACCAGAATATGCTGCACCTCTATTTTGTGCTGGCGTTACTGCATACAAGGCAGTAAAAGCAAGTGAGCCATCTAAAAATAAAAAAATCGGAATATTTGGAATTGGTGGAGTTGGTCACATGGCAGTTCAATTTGCAATTTTAGAAGGAGTTGAGGTTATTGCAATTTCAAGAAATAAAAAACATTTGGAGATTGCAAAAAAATTAGGAGCGTCGATAACGATAACTTACAGTCAAGATCAAGAAAAATTCTTACACGAATTAAAAGAAAAAGTTGGTTTGCTAGATGCGGCAATTGTATTTGCACCAGCAGATATTGTAACAAATACTGCAATCAAAGCAATCAAGAAAGGGGGATTAGTAGTTATTGGAACAATTTGTGAGATTTCTAATTTTGTAGCATTTGAAGAAAAAACAATTCGTGGAACTTTAATTGGATCAAGAAACGACATGAAAGAGGTAATTAGAATTGCAAATGAAAAAAATATAAAAGTTTTTTCAGAAGTTTATCGCCTCGAGCAAGCAAATGAAGTTTTAGCTAAACTCAAAACTTCAGAAATAGAAGCACGCGCAGTTTTAGTTCCTTAATTGCTAAATTAATACAATTTGTATGATTTTATCGATTAGACAATCGCTTAGCTTTAACGAACTTCCAAATCCTTTTTGTCATTTCACTTGGAGTGATACTACCTTTACCAAAAACTTCTTCAACAGTTTCTGTCCTACCTGAAAAACTAATTGCATATCCACCAAAAGGCTGTTTCTTTCCTTTAGACTTTGATTTGGGTTTTGCTTTTCTGCTTATAGTTCTCTTTTTTGATTTTCTTTTTGTTGCCAAATTCTTCTATGGTCAAATGTAATTGGGGGATTATAATATTTGCGAATGATAATAGTCACAAATCCTAGGTTTGGTTTCGAAAAAGTTTGTAAATTATATGTTCAATCAAATGAACAGCATAATCTAATTTTATGGATTTGGATAAGATTTCAATGTGTGGAATAGTTCATTTGTATTAATTCTAGGAATTTTGGTAAGCTTGACTATTCTTTCTCCTAGCCAATCATTGGCATCTCATCAATCTGGAGTTACTTGGCAGCTAATAGTTATTTCTAGCGAACCAGCATGTAGTGGTTATCACCATTACATGGTACAAAAATATAATGAAATTACCGAAAAATATCTTGACCTTTATGGTTTAGAGAATTCCCAGTATGAACCGGAATGCTATACTGAAATTAGTTTTGTTGAAGAATATGAAAAGCCATCGGATTTGGAACTCTTAATTTTAGTTTATGACAGAGACAAAGGAAGAGTTGAGCTACATTCTCTTAATACTGGAGGTCTTTACATGCACCAAGGATCTGATTTGAGCACTAATCATACGGTAATTATTTGTGATTGCCCAAATTTTAAGTATTCAGATCCTGTTTGGATTCTAAGTCATGAGCTGTCACATTTTGTTTTAAACTACTTGGGATTTAACCTTGATGTAGTAGAAAAAGAAATTCATGGACTAGATTACAAATTTGATAGTTGTGTAGAAGGAGTGTATGATAATTTGTGTTCTACAATTAAGACAACAATAGATACACAAAGATCAGATTGGGTGGTAATGATTCCATATGTACCAGCTATTGGAAAAGATCCTCCTCTTCCTTTAATAGAAAAAGTATCGTTAGAATCTCCAATCCAAACTACGATGATCATAGAAATTACAAACTGGTGGCTTGATGGAGAAATATCTGATGAAAATTATATTAATAGTTTGAATATTTTATCTGGAAAGGCAAGTGATGATAGAATAATTCCCAACGGAGTTTTTCAAGATTCTGCTTTGTTAATTCTATCAGAACCTCAAAATGATAATTATAATGGAACTTTAACAGAAGATACTTCATTGAAAATAACTAAAAATTTTGATGATTTGAATATGTCAATAGTTAGACAGGATTCCAATTTTTCATCTGAAGATGAGAAAATATTTCTTGAATGGTTAGAAACAAAAGCATACTCTTGGAGAACTGGCAAAATGAATGATGGTGAATTTATCGCAGATATTGAAGAGATTTTGGATTCATCAAAAGTTGGGTTGTACCTAGACTATCTCAATAATCTATCGGTTGAGGAGTTAATTTCAAAAGCTGTTGAATTTGAAAAGGCAGGAAAATTTAGGAATGCCTTGTCTTACTATGATAGAGCGGTTATAGAAAGTTTTGATTCTGGCGAAAACGAAATAAAAGCACTTATTGGAAAAGGATCTGTTCTTAATTCACTAGGGCAGTATGTTGATGCAATGGAATATTTTGACAATGCCTTAGAAATAGAGCCAGATAACATCAACGCATTAAAAAAGAAGGCATTTGCTCTTGCACAGATTGGACAAGTAGAGGAAGCTAGGAATTATTTTGAAATAGCAACTCAGACAGAATTACAATAAATTTTTAGCCTTAAATAAAAGTCAAATGTTCTTTGAATCGTGAATTGTAGAAGGTGTCATCATACGGACCAAGCTCATCAACAGTCTAATGAGAGTACTTCTCTTCTAAAATTAGGAAGTTGCCAAATTCCAGATTGTACTTGTAAGCAATATCTTGATATTATAAAAGATATTGATGAAGAATTGTTGTAGGTAAATAGTTCATATAACAAACCAAATCAAATTATTCTAATATGAAAAAACATTTACCTCCAGATGAAATGAGAAAGGATCTCGATAATCTGTTAGCAAAAATTAATGCATTAGAGGTTTCTGCATCAGATGAGTACCAAAAAGGGATTGTTAAGGTTCTACGGGTTTTAGTGGAAGGTCAAATTCATTCTATTAATGAATTTGAACACTTGAAAAAGGCAATAGATCTTGTCACGCTTCAGCTTTTTGATACACAAAATAAAATTAATTCATAATTTTATACTGGTATCACTTAAACCACATCCAACACATTTCATTAAAATTGAATTTTTTAACTCTCTTTCTTTTTTCATTTCAGAGCCACAACAAGGACATTTCATAAATTATCTTAAAGGTTTGTGTTGAAATATCATTATTTAATCTTCCACATTACAAATTGGTTTGTATTGTTCTAAAGCCTTGTTTACAATTCTATTTCTTTCTTTTTCGTCTGAACCTAGCATTGGGTAAATTGAAAGGTAAAGATTATCCTCAGAGCCAGTATGTGTGAGCCAGCATTTGAATTTCTTATTTTTTGTAAAAAAATCAGTTTCGTTTGTTTTTTCTGATTGGTCAATGTAAATAATGTTGAAAATGTCTTTGTTGCGCGCCAGTATTACAAAGACCACTTGACCCATTGGAGGCCCCCATTCAGCTAATTTTATTGGTCCTAGAAACTCATAGTGAAGAATTTGAATTGTCATATTGATTTGTAATTGAATCAATCTTTTCTTTTTTATGCTAGATCTAGGCTTTTTTAGCCCTATTTTGGTAGACCATGTTGCTGTGCATTATGCACACAAAACCGGTTAACAACCAACCTGAGATACCCTATATCAACAAATGAAAACAACTACCCTAAAACAAAAAGAACTGAAAACCAGTCACAAAGCAGTTGCTCCAATTATAGCAACTCTTCTATTGGTTGCAATCGCAGTTGTGGGAGGTACAATTATCTTTGTATTTGCACAAGGATTCTTTAGCTCTTCACAAATCAGTGGAACGCCACAAATTGAATCAGTACAGATCTTAGGTTATGATTCAAGAGCAGTTACCGCATTACAAGCACATGATGGAAATCTAATGCTTGCTGGCTCTGGTGGAAATACAGATGCAACCAAAGATCAAGGTGAAAGAGTAGCCATATATCTTACCAACAACAGTGTACAAAAAATTGTCCTCGGCGAGATAAGTTTTGGTGGATACAACTATCAATACATTGATGCATCATCTACAGGCTTAGGTGCTTACAATAGTGCAAACATTCCACAAGGCAACTATACAGTCCTGACTGGAACTCCAGATACGTTATTGGCTCAAGGAGCAGGCGAATTAGCCCCAGGTCAAAGTGCAACTGTAGTACTGGATCTTGATAGCGACCTAAGAATAGGACGTTCTTCACAGTTCAAGCTAACAACTTCTAACGGTAATGTGTTTGTAGGAACAGTTTCCGTTGGTCAACAAAGTGGTTAACCCCACTCCCCTTTTTTCCTTTTTATGGAGGTATGCTAAAAAATGAAAATCAACGCCCTAGCCATTTTATTTTTGATTTCAATATTACTGCCAGCAAATATTGTACCTGCATTTTCTCAAACTAATTCAAATAATCTAGAAAATTTTCTAGTTGAATTATCACTTTCGCCATCATATGTAGATGAACATAATTCTATACATTCTGTCGGATATGTGAATTTGGTAAGCAAAAATGGGTTGGCTGTCAAAGCCCCCCAAGATATTGCAGTAGGATTAGAATCAGATGATCCATCGATAGTTTCTGTACCAACTTCAGTTACAATTCCTAAAGGCCATAATTTTGCAGTTTTTGATTTACAAACTGGAGATAAAGATGGAGAAACTACTATTTCGACACTATTTAATGATAAATCAGATTTTAAAAACTTCAAAGTTGGTGGTGCTGATGATTCAATGCCAGAGGGCATTAGTCTTAAAATAAATTTTCCAACTAATAACATGCATGTAAACTCTGAGATGCCTTTCTCAGTGTACTTGCAAACATCTGATGGAGATATTATCAGAGCCCCATATGATATTGAAATTGAGCTAGATTATGAAAAATCACTTCTTCATACTAGTGCAGATAAGATGATAATAAAAAAGGGAACCTATTATGCCTGGGGAGTCATAAATACATATGAGGAAGTTGGCAATGGATTTCTTAGAGCATCTTTTTATCGTTTGGGAATAGATACGTCTGAAAATATTGAAATTACTTCTTCATTGCCTGTTGCACTTGCAATAAACGTATTTCCTGAACAAATATCGGCAGATGTTAATAGAAATATTGATGTTTTTGTGAGTTTAGTTGATTCAGATGGACTTCCTGCAGTAACTCCAGTGGATGTTACACTAGAGTTATTCTCAGATGAGGATGTTGTTGGAAGAAAATTAGATGATAGGATGAAGGATACAGATGTTGTAATAAAAACAGGGGAATTTGGTTATTACTTTAGAGAAAAAATGAATCTTGCGGGTTTTGAGGGACATGAAATAATGATAGGTGTTAGTGCAAAGGACTTAGGAATCGCTACAGACCAATTTGAAACTGTACAATCACTAAACATGGAGAATCCCTTGGCAGAAAATCGTACGCTAAGTCTTTTTGTCCTTCCACAAATTCCAAGCAAAACAACATCAATTTTGGTGTATCAAATTATGGCAAAAGCGGGTGATGAAGGCTGTACAGAAGCAGTAAATGAGAATGGAGAAACTGTACCATGTATAGAAGAAGTAACCAACATAGAAGAAAAAAACAAAAAAGACACACATCCAATCGTAGCACTTGGTGAAGGGGAATTATATCCAGTACAAACCAATGAAAATTTTGCGTCAGATGGTCTAGTAGATAAAATAAACATTATCTCAGGGGATAGTTCAATAATTAATGTTGAAGAATCTGGCAATATTGAAAGCTCGTATTCGTATGGAACAGCGATAATATCAAGTGGTCAAAAAAATGGGGAGGTTACTCTGGCTGCAACAGTAAAGGGGATTGGGGCGGGAACAATAACTTCTGAGGTAATTGATGTATTCAAGCATACTGATACAAAGATTTTTTCTCCAACTGGTTCTGATAATATAGTGGTAGACAAAAATGGATATTTTGATTTATTTTTAATTGCTCTTGATGGAAAAGCAAGACCAAAAATTTTAGAAAAAGACGCCAAATACATTTTAAATCCAGTAAATGATGTTTTAGAAATTAAAAAGGATCATTCCTTTGCAAGTGCAAATTTCCTTAGCGATTCCTTTAATGTAATAGAAGGCTCGCCAATTACTGTAACTGCAGTTCCTATAGGAGTTGAAGCAGAATTGAACCTAGAGGCATCAACTAGCTTTGCTAGCCAGATTTCATCAAGCATAGAAATTGAGATCCCCTTTAAGAATCTGGATGCTAACAGTCAGGTTCCATATAATGGCATAGTACAGCTAAGAGATCTCCTAGGAAATCCAAGTATTGCGACAAAGGATGTTAGAATTAATCTTAATTTGGACGGAGCAAAAATTGCAGATATTCCTGAATATGTTACAATTTCTCAAGGAAGTTCATACGCAACATTTCCAATTTCTTCTAACGGGCAAAATGGTGATGCCACTATTGGTGCTAACATAAAAGGGGTACTAGGTTCTCAAACAAAAATCAGTACTGTCTCAAATGAACCTAGATTAAAGATCTTTGCAGATGGCATAGATATCCCTCTTAATATTGGTGAACCTACGAAATTACAAATTTTTATTGATGATGAAAATGCCGAGTCAGTTCCTGGGGCAATGATAAAATTTGTTACAGCACCTGGCGTTACAGTAACACCTGCAAATACTAGAACGGATGAAACTGGTATGGCTAATGTGGACATAACAGCAAATGAGGGAGAATTAGTTTCAATAGAAATACTTGCAAGTGCATCAGGGTATTCTGATGGCAAGGAAAGTTTTGACTATACAGTATCTAGTTCCTCTAGTAATTCTTTGGCACTTGGTCTTCCTGAATGGGTAGTTTATGTTGGAGTTGCAGCTATGGTTGGTATCGCTGCAGTAGTAGTAGTATTTCTTAAAAAACCAAAATCAGAAAACTCGGAAGATGAAGAAGAATACGAGTACGAAGACGAAATCTAGTTAAGGTTTTGTTCTAGTAGAATTATTAATGGTTTCCCATTGTTGTTGAAGTTGTTGTAGTTCTGGGTTATTTCTTATTACATCAGAA
>JBQTHA010000051.1:0-8662 GCA_052390375.1 Nitrosopumilaceae archaeon | reverse complement strand
TATTGTAATAATTGCTCCATGGGATTTTAAACAAGCTGAAAGAGGAGATATTTTATGGAGATTTACTTTGCCACAAGTAGATTGGCTAAAACAAAATAATCATATTCCAAAGGATTTCTAAATATGCGGGAAATCAATTTTACTTAGTACAAGAATTGAACTACATTGTCTGATGAATTAGATAATAAATTAGAATCTAGAATTGAAAATAAACTAGCTCAAAAATCAAAACGAAAGAGAACTTTTGATGGTTTTAAGAAAAATAAGGTAGTCAACGAAGTTTTGGATAAACCAACAGTTATGGAATTATATGATTTGATTAAATCCAAAATAATATCATATATCAACGGAGTTGTTAAAGCAGGAAAAGAGTCTGTTGTATTCTGGGCAGTTGATGAAAATAAAAAGGATATAGCACTAAAGGTCTATCTTGTAAGTACCGCAAATTTCAAAAAACGTGCCCCTTATCTGATTGGCGACCCACGTTTTTCCCGAATAAAAAAGGGTACAAAAAATCTAGTCTATCTTTGGGCACAAAAAGAATTCAGAAATTTATCGCTTTGCTATGAAAAAGGACTTCCTGTTGTTAGGCCAATCCATGTAACTAAAAATATTCTTGTTATGGATTTCATTGGAAAAAATGGTGCTCCTACAAACACTCTTTTGCAATCACAGGTAGATCAACAAGATTATGAATCTGCCATATCATTACTAAGAAGACTGTACAAAGAGGCTAAATTAGTACATGGGGATTTTTCTGAATATAATATTTTCAAAACGGAAAATGGCTTGCTACTTTTTGATCTTGGTTCTGCTGTAGATCTACGACACCCTAACGCAAACGAGTTTCTTAAAAGAGACATTAATAATATCACAAAATTCTTTGTAAAACGAGGCCTGACTGTTGCAAATCCAGTTGATGTCTTGATAAAGGTAACAAAATGAGCTTTGAAAAATTAATTAGAATTCCAGAAGATAGGATAGGTGTACTTATTGGTAAATCTGGTCAGACAAAGTCAAAAATCGAACAAACTTGCTACGTAAAATTAGAAATTAATAGTGATACAGGCGAAATTCTGATCAGCGGACTGGGAAAAATTGATGATATACAACCATTTAAGGCAATGGAAATTGTTATGGCAATTGGTAGAGGCTTTTCCCCAGAGACTGCAATGAGATTACTAAAAGGTGAAAATGCATTACATGTAATAGATTTGAGGGAGTTTGCAGGAAAATCATCTGCACAAGTTGAAAGGATAAAAGGGAGAATTATTGGAGAAGGGGGTAAGGCGAGGATAAATATGGAACACCTAAGTGGTACTAAAATTTCAGTCTATGGAAGAACTGTTGCAATTATTGGTTCACCAACGCAACTTAAACTTGCAGTTAACGCAATTTCTTCTCTTTCTGATGGAAGTATGCATGGTTCAGTTTATAATAAACTTGAGACTGCTAGGAGAAAAGATAAGTTAGAGAAATTAAGACTGTGGGAGAATCAAGATGTCTTCTAAAGGAACATTTGATCAAATTTCTCCAAGTGAATTTTTTTATAGAAATCGTGATTTAGCAGGATTTAGCAATCCCACAAGATCACTTTATACTGCTGTACGAGAGTTTGTTGAAAATGCTCTTGATGCTTGTGATCAACAGGGAATACTTCCTGATGTACACCTATCGATAAAGGCAGTAGATCCAGAAAAACCTGACCCAAAACCATACATCCTATCTGTAAAGGATAATGGTCCAGGAATAGAATCTAAGCACGTTCCTTTAGCTTTTGGAACAGTTCTCTATGGTTCAAAGTTTGGATTAAAACAAGCAAGAGGGATGTTTGGACTAGGAGCAACAATGGCAATCCTTTACGGTCAAATTACCACAAATAAACCAGTTTTTGTAAAAAGCTCAACTGATGGAAAAATTCAAGATGAATTTGAATTGCTTTTAGATATACAAAAAAACAAACCTGTAATATTAAAACACGAAACTCGAGATACTTCAAAACCTGGTCTGTCAATTAGTATTTGTTTAGAAGGCGATTATGCAAAAGCTGGTGCAAAAATTCGTGATTATGTATATCAAACCTCGCTTATCACTCCTTACGCCACTGTCACATTTGATGATCCTAAAGGAGAAAAATTCCGTTACACAAAAATTGTAAGGTCGATGCCTCCAGCTCCTACAATTATTAGTCCACATCCTTACGGTGTGGATGTTGAAACAATTAAAAGAATGATCGGTGATTCAAAGTTTTCTATTCCAGCTGTTGACAATAATACAATTGAAAAGGTAAAAACAGAATTAGGATTAAGAAAAAAAGATCTAAACTATACAGAAATTATGGAACGAGCTAAAAGACGTTGGTCATCTTTATCACGTAACGTTCGAGTTGTAATTGCTGTTATGTCATTCCTTAAAATGGATTTTGCCAAATTAAGCAAAATTCGTATCGATGACATTGATGTTTCACGTAAAAAACTAACCTACTGGGATTTTGGCGAATCAAAATCTTTTACAATTGACATGGATCCTGAGACTGATTACTACAAACAGCTTACCAATACTGTACAAGGAGAAACATTAGTGTCTTTCTTGACAAAACGATTTCAAAGAGTTGGTAGAACAACTGCAGAAAAATTTGCAGATTTTGCAGGCTTTAAACCAGAGAAACGAATTGGAACTATGACAAATGAAGAACTAGTAAAACTAAGTGATTCTTTGCAAAAATTTCCCACTTTCTTATCCCCTGATCCAAGTTGTCTTGCTCCACTTGGGGCTGAGCCATTAGAAAAAGGAATGAAGGCATTTTTTAATCCTGATTTTATTTCTGTAATACAACGTGGAGCATCAGCATATTCCGGCTTTCCATTTGTAGTTGAAATGGGAATCGCATATGGAGGTGATATCCCACCAGGAGGGACAAAGGTATATCGATTTGCTAATAGAATTCCATTACTTTATGATGAAGGAAGCGATGTAGTGTTAAAAGTTGTAGAAGAAATAGATTGGAGTAGATACAAAGTCAAGGGAGACCCCCCTCTAGTGATAGTATCTCACATTTGTTCCACTAGAATTCCATATAAAACAGTAGGAAAAGAAAACGTTGCAGACAGACCTGAAATTGAACGAGAATTAAGACTAGCACTACAGTTTTTGTCACGAAAATTAGCTTCGTATATGTCAAAAAGAGGATTAGCTGAGATGGAAAAAAAGAAAGCAAATCTTTATTTAAAATATCTTCCACTTGTTGCCCAGTTCTGTACTGAGCTTGCAGGTAAACAAAAGGAACCAGATTATAAAAAAATGTTAAAGGAGGCAGTATCAATTGACGCCGAAACCTAAAACACCACCAAAAAAATCTACGGAAGAAAGAAGAAAATCTCTTGTTCAACTTTTAAAAAATAAAGGAATTGAAATCTATGAGGATCTAGAAAAAGGAAAATTTCCTTCTTTTTCTGTTCCAAACAGATCCGTAAGTAACATAGTATATGATACAAAATTACGACAATACGTACTTGGCTCTAGTGCAAGTCTGAGAAGCTCTAGAAATATGTCACAACTTCGCTCATTTACGCAGTTAATGTGGTTAGCATTTTTTGCAAACCGATTAGTTAATGAAAAAAAATCATCTACACTTCGAGATATTTATTATTCCTCACAAGCGTTTGCAGTTGACTTTGAAGATCAGCCTGAATCAGATAACATTATTGTAGATTTAGAGGCTGTTTTGACTAGACCGCGAGAAGATCTACATATTTTTCCTGAAGAGAGAAGTAGTGTTTTTGGTGATCTTACAATCGAGTATACTGTTCCAGGTTATGAGGGAAAAAGATCAAACCTCTCAGATCATCCTGATGGGTACTTAATTGGGCCAAGTCTGAGTAGTTGTGAACTTGTTGATACCAGTGCTGAACTAGTTATTGCAATAGAAAAAGGTGGATTATTTACCAGATTTGTAGAAGAAAAGGTAGACAAAAAATTCAAGGCAATAATTGTTGATACTGCAGGACAAGCTCCAAGATCCACAAGATATTTGCTAAAAAGATTACATGATGAAATGGGCTTACCTGTAGTAATTTTAACTGACGGAGATGTTTATGGAGAACACATTGCCATGGTAATAAAATCAGGATCTGCAAATGCTGCACATCTAAGAGAACTAACAGTACCTGATGCTAAATGGCTTGGCGTATGGGCATCTGATATAGAAAAATACAAACTACCCACTATCCCAATGACCGAATCAGACATCAAAAGAATTACTGATTTACAAAAAGATCCTAGATATCAAGAAGGTAATTGGAAAAAACAACTTGAAATTTTCCTAAAACTAAAACGAAAAGCAGAACTTGAAGCATTTTCAAAATATGGGCTAACAAATATCACTGATAAATATCTTCCAGAAAAACTAGAGTTAGCAAAGAGTTTATAGTTTTTTTATTCGTAATGTAAGGACGCCATTTCTATACTTGAAGTCATTGATCTTCATTTCATTTGAACCTTCAATGGGAACTTCTTTTGAAAAATTACTAGAACCACGAATGTACAGGATTCCATCGATTAGTCTCACCATTACTTTATCTTCAGGACCAGGAACTTCGGAAACGAAGATAATTTCTTCATCTCCTTTGATAAGATCATACACCCAACTTTTAGTTTCTTGTTCACGTGCAGCATATTTTGGTTTTTGGTCTTTTGTCATTTTTTTGAGTACTATTACCCAATAAATCATAGTAATAGCTGCAGCTCCTATTAAGACAAAACTAACAAAACCCAGACCTGAACGTTGGGACATTATGTAAACTATTCCTAGAAAAAGCATTACCATGATAGGGATAACATAGTTGAGTGATTGTTCATTTGAATAAGTTCCTTTATAACTTGCCAATTATGAAAACTTCTTTTTACCAAATATAAAGTATTTTTGATATTTATTACCAAAATTACTTAGAACAGTAATTGAAACAGAGTAAAAACACCTCAAATGATATTTTTGTGAAAGGAACAATTATTGCAATTTTAATAACAATTCCATCATTATCATCTTTTTTTATAGTATGGTACGTCTTAAATGATATAATTTTAGCAACAATAATGGCTACTATAATTCACTTTATTGCTATGGGGTTCTCGTTTAAGATTTCAAAAAAAATTTTCATTAAAAGATCATAATTAAGAAATTGAACTTTTATTACATCAAATAAATTTTAATCATTGTGGATATTTCCAAAATAGAGAGAGATCTGATTTCAATAATCAAACTCAGCAGTATTCAAGCTAAGGTTTTTCTTTTGATAGTAATGGAAGGTAAAATGATCGCAGAAAAAATAGGTAAAAAACTTGACATTCCTGCTAATGAAGCGCTATCTGTTGCAAAACAACTAATCGAACTTGGGAGTTTAATAGAAATTTCTGAAAACGAATTTGAAGCTATGCATCCTAGATTCACTGCCGTGAATATGTATCGGAAAATGTGTGAAAGAGAAAAAATTGAATTCAAACGGAACGTAACCGTTGATAATATTGGAGTTTCGCTGGAGAGACCTTACGAAGATGCAAGGACTAAATATAACAAAAATTGAGGAGAAAATCGTGGAAATAAATTCTGAAACTTGTAAACACCAGCCGGTGTATTTTGGGGCAGTCAACATTAACCTAAATGAGAGAACAATTGGTTCAGTAGATGTTTGGAGATGTGGAGTTTGTAAAAAAAAATTTTGTGAAGAAAAGCAGCTAGGCATTGAATCGATTACTGATATTGTTGGAATGCCTAAAATTGCACCTGATGAAAAATGGTGTGTTATTGTTAGTAAATTTCAAACAGGAAAAGACAAGTGGAAATTAACCAAAATAAAAGAAAGTGGCTCTATCAATTTTGAAACAGTTGATGAGAAAATCATTGAATTAAAAATCAAAAATTTTAAAATAGAAGATGATCACCATTGGAGTTTTCTAATTGATGATCACATAGGCAGAGCTGTTGAAATTTAGGTTTAAGAATGGACATTAAGGTGAACATCAGTAACATTCATGGAAGCCAAATGGCAGCTAAAATTATTGGCAAGTTTGAGATAGAAAATAACTTGTTTAAATTTACAGCAATTGCATTTGGAAGAATCGGAGGTCAAAACATAGGAGTTAAAATTTCAAAAACAACTGAAAAATCCCTTGAAAAGTTAGGATATGATGTAGAAGAAGTCATAATGACTCTTCAAAAAAATTTGTTACAAGGAAATTTATCACTCCCAGAGGGATTAAAAAGAGACACTTTTGTTGATGATTAAAACTCTGCTTCCGATAGAGCCTTCTCACAATAGCATCCTCTTGTTTTTGGAATCTTATCTAGAATTGAAGTAAGCAAATTCTTTGTTAATACAACGTTTTTTGATAAGGTTCCCAATACTTCTTTTGCTGTTACAGGTTTTTCAGCCCATACATCATAGTCAGTTATGCTCGATATTGAAACATAACAGATTTGTGCTTCTCTGGCTAATTGGCACTCTGGAACAAGGGTCATTCCTATTATATCAGCATCTGTTGTTCTGAAGAATTTTGATTCAGCTTTAGTTGAAAACCTTGGTCCTTCAATGCAGACATAAGTACAATCCTTATGCATTATTATTTTTTGATTTTGTGCAACTTTTAGAATTAAATCTTGAAGTTCGGGACAAAAGGGATCAGCTACTGAGATGTGAATCACTCTACCATTTTCTGAAAAAGATCCATCACGTGATTTTGTAAAATCAAGAAACTGTGAAGGTAATGCAAAATGTCCTGGTGCAAATTCTTCTTTTAGACTTCCAACAGCAGATGGAGCAATAATTCGTTTAACGCCAAGTTCTTTAAATGCCCAAATATTTGCCTTATAATTTATCATATGAGGAGGTATGGTGTGTTTTTTCCCATGTCTGGGCATGAAAGCAATTTTTCTATCTTTGAAATCTCCAATTGTAATTGTGTCAGAAGGTTTGCCATATGGGGTGTCAATTGAAATTTCGTTTGTATCTTGTAGTAGACCAGAATCATATATCCCAGTTCCACCAAAAATCCCAATTTCTGCTTGATATTTCATTAGTATTTCACCAAGGACTTACAGTTGTATTTGTTAATTCCTTTCATACCTCCAAGATCTACTAGTTCTATAATGAATGCAAAACCAGCAACTTTTCCACCCATTTTTTCAATCAGCTTTGCAGATGCTTTTGCAGTTCCTCCTGTGGCCAAAAGATCATCACAAATCACAACTCGTTGTCCTTTTTTCAAAGAGTGCTTCTGAATCTCAATTGTATCAGTCCCATATTCTATCTTATAGGAAATTTTTTCCGTTTTACCAGGCAATTTACCTTTTTTTCGAATCAATATCATTCCTTTTTTGTAATGTAAGGCCAGGGCACAAGCAAAAAGAAATCCTCTAGATTCAATGCCTGCAAAAACATCAAAATCTTTTGTATGAAAATATTTTGAAAATTCATCAACAACATAAGAGATTGCTGATGGATCTCTTAGTATTGGACTGAAATCTCTAAACAAAATGCCTTTTTTAGGAAAATCTGGATATTCGTCAATTTTTTCTTTTAGATTCATTATTCTGATATCTAAAGATGAGGAATAAAAGTTGTTTCTAGTTTGGAAATTAAAAAATTATGTTAAAACAAAATTAATCTCTACTTCTGTAACGGGATCTTTTGCCTTTAATGTGTATGTTCCAGGAGCTACATCGCTTGGAACAATCCATGGAATTCCAAATTCTCCAGTACCAGTGGTACTTGCGCGAAGTTCAGTTACCTCTACATCTGATTGATCTAAAATAGTTATTACTACATTCTGACTAATTGCTGCTCCAAATCCTTTAATTGTTACAATTCTTCCAGCTGACGTAACTTCAATTTTATCTACAAAAACCACCATACCTTCTTCAATGTTGCCTTGAACAGTTATTTTAACATCATCAAAGTTAGGGCCGCTTTTTACATGGATTGTCCATGTTCCAACCTTAGCTTCTACCGGAATTCTAAACGAACTCTCAGAGAAAATTCCATCTTTGTTAGTGAAGGTATCTTTAGTTTTGAAAATATTTCCATCTGGATCTATTAGTTCTATAGTTAAGAGCATATTTTTAGCCGAATCCCCAAGTATCAAAATTGACTCTCCTGGTTGATACGTATCTTTTGTTGTACGTACATTTATCTCACCAGACCCAGTCTGAAGTCCAACAGAGAAAACATCGGATGTCTGTGCGTTTCCTCTAGTAAGTACTGCGGTATACACCCCAGAACCGTACCCATTCAAATCTAATTCATAATGTGATTGACCATCTGGTCCCAAAATTATAGTATCAGTAAACTTGTTCTTATCAGAAGGATCTACTATCAATAATGAAACTGTTGCAGATGCTGGACCTTTAATTTCTAATAATGCCTTCTCTGATGTTGAATAGTTGAGTTTATCTGGTTTTACTACTATCTTCTCCTCTGGAAGTTGTCCCAAACCAACTATAACAATATCAATATCCTCACCTTGGGACGCAAATAGCACATATGTTCCCTCAATCGACGATTGGAAAGTCGGGAGTTCTATATTCACTACCCCTGAGGAATCTATGTTCAAAAACTCTGCATAAACTTCAATTCCTTGAGGGTCTTCTACAACAATTTCTAATTCTTCA
>JBQTHA010000050.1:0-9744 GCA_052390375.1 Nitrosopumilaceae archaeon | reverse complement strand
TTTTTCAGTAGACATTGTAGAGCCTTTTTTATTTATGACAAGCATATCAATGCCGTCACCACTAAAAGAGTCTCTTAGACTGGCTGAACGAATTGCTTTTATTGCGAGATCTTTTGCTTCTTGTTCATTCATGTTTTGTTTGAATTGTGGGTCTAAAACTCCAAGTGCCATCTCTGCACCAGTTCCAACTGCGGCATATTCGTCTGGAAGAACTGAACCTAGTGGATCTAATGTATAGATAACTGGTTTTCCTACAACGCCTCCAACGATAACCTGAGTCAAGAGGGGAAAGAATCTTCTCTCGTACATCATATTTGACATCATTTTTGCAACAGAGTTTGGTGGAATTTCACGTTTAAGCTCCATATTTCTGATTTTGGCTAAAGCTGCGATCTGAAGAGATAAAATTTGCATGTCTGCTACCAACCCCGCACATGCTGCTCCAACTTTTGGGGTTATTTGAAATGTTTTCTTTGTAGTTTTACTTACAAGAAAGTTTCCATAAGCAATTCTACGTTCACTTGCAAAAACTACACCCTCATCATATGTGATTCCAACTGCTGTAGCTCCAGGCATGTACATGTATGACATATTCCAGATTGTTTCTGAGTACAATAAAGTCCTTTCTACATATCAAATGTGAAATAATTGACACTAATAGTTTAAAACCACTTTATGGCCTGGTCGTCTTATTGACTGAAGCAGTATTTCGTGAAAATAAATTACATGATATTGCATTTTTGGGCCTGAGGGCTACTATAGGGACAATTTTTATTATTGCCGGATCTGGTAAGTTTGCCCCAAGTTTTGTAAATTTTCTTACAGGTCCATTGGGGCTTCCAGCTGAATTACAAATTCCAATAGCTCTTGCAGAAACTATTGGAGGTATTCTTTTGATTGTTGGAGTTTTAACAAGAATTTCAGCATCTCTGTTGTCAATTATTATGCTTGGCGCGATATTCTATGTAAAGGGTGCATCAAATTTTAATGGGGATGGTGCATATCAATACGATTTACTTCTTCTTGCAGTTAGTCTTGTTATCATAGTAGCAGGCCCTGGACGAATGTCAATAGCACATATAATTAAAAAGATACCAAGATTTTTACATTGATTTTTAAAAAATATTAATTCCCAAATTTTTCTAGAATTTGACAAATGCACTTAGTTGTCTTTTTTAAAAGATCAATACGTGCAAATTCGTTTGGAGAATGAATTCTAGCAAACATATAGGTACTTCCAATTGAAATGCAAGGAGCATGTAAAATATTAGTAAACGAATACATTGGTCCTGTTCCTGCATTTGAAATGTTTATAATGGATTTTCCAAAAATCTCGTCAGCTGAATTTTTTACTTGAGATACAAAAGGATGAGTGGGATCAGTTCTCGCAGCAGCCTCACCGTGATAAACTTTGACCTTAATGTCTCCATATCCTTTAGATTTTAGGTGTCTATTGAGTCTAGAAATCTGTTTTTTGGGAATCATTTCTGGAACAAGACGAAAGTCTATTTTTACCAAGGCCTCACATGGAAGAACAGTTTTTGCACCTTTACCAGTATAACCAGACACAAATCCTGCAATATTACAGGTTGTACCTCCAGCTAGAGCCTTTTTTATTTCCAAGTCCCTCTTATCATCAACAAAATTTTTTATTCCAAACTCTTTTTTGAAGGATGTTTCTTCAAAGGGTTCTGAATTAAGAATTTTCAGATCTGACTTTGTAAATGGTTTAACTTCCTTATACCAATCTTTTATCAGAATTTTTCCTTTAGAATCACGTAATGTGTTGACGGCTTCAATTAGTCGCCATGCAGGATTTTTAATTATTACAGCTAAACTAGAATGAGCGTCTCTTATCG
Organism: Nitrosopumilaceae archaeon; assembly: GCA_052390375.1. Classification (GTDB taxonomy): domain Archaea; phylum Thermoproteota; class Nitrososphaeria; order Nitrososphaerales; family Nitrosopumilaceae; genus CSP1-1. The sequence continues at coordinate 7,885 of JBQTHA010000050.1, read as the reverse complement.
ATTCTCTTTTTGACAGCTCAACAAAAAGTAATCCTTTCATGCCAAGCCCAATTATTGGTCGATTTTTAGAATCAACATAACCAAATTCCCAGATTACACCGTCACAAGAAAATTTTTTTTTAAATTTTATTAGGTATTTATCAATATGAGCGCTGCCAGTTTCCTCTTCTCCCTCAACAACATATTTGACATTGCAAGGTACATCGCCTGTTGCTTTTAGATATGCCTCTACTGCCTTTATTCTAGTAATTAGTTCTCCTTTATCATCAGATGAACCACGACCAAAGATTTTATTTCCTCTGACTTTTCCACTAAATGGTTTATCATCCCAGAGATCAAAAGGCTCTACAGGTTGGACATCATAGTGATTATAGAATAGGATTGTTTTGTCAGAATTTTTTTTCGATCTTACTTCTCCATATACTATAGGGGCAATTCCTTTTTTTAGACGTAAAATCTCAGAGGATATACCAGATTTTTTCATTATTTTAGCAACTAGCTTTGCACATTCTTCTATACCCTCATTTTTTGCAGATACACTGGGTTGTCGTATCAAAATTTGAAGTTGCAAAACAAGTCCATTCAAATTATTATCAACGAATTTGAGAACTTTTTTCGAGTCAATCACCTGACACGATCAAAAGGTTTGAGTACGGTTGGTAAAGCCTCAATAAGGTCAGTCGCAACCATATGCAATCCTATCTTCCGTTGAACTAATTTACCAGCCAAACCATTTACATACGCTGCAGCAGATGCAGCCTCTAATGAATTTCTGTTTCTTGCAAGAAAGGAAGATACAATACCCGATAACACATCCCCAGTGCCACCTACAGTCATTGCTGGTATATTCTTTGGATTTAGAAAAGTTTTTTGTCCATCAGATATGATATCAGTGGGTCCTTTCAAAAGGACTGTAAGTGAATTTTTTTTTGCATGTTTTTCAACCATAGATGTTCTTTCTTGGACAGAATTTGGCGGAATCTCTCCAACCAGTTTTTTGAATTCACCTGCATGTGGAGTTACAACCACATTTTTATTTGGAAGTAAAGGTAATATGCCGCTGACTAGGGCACCTGCGTCAAGTGATAACCTAACGTCACTGTCTAAGAGTGGTTTTAATAATGTTGCAAGAGATTCAATATCTTTGATTGCTAATCCCATTCCAATTGTAGCAGAATCCAAATCGTGAGGAATTTGTCCCAAAAGTTTGTTTGCAGCCCCCCTAGTAAGTTTTGAATCAACAAGAGGTAAGACAATTAGATTTGGAGAAATTGCCCGTGCAGATTGTGCATTTATTTTTGGAACACTGGTGTAAACAAGATCAGTTCCTGAACGTAATGCGGCTAGGGAAGATAGTATAGGAGCTCCATGATAGATGTAACTACCACCAACAACCAATACTGTGCCATTATCACCCTTCCGTGATTTTATCTTTCTTTCTGGAATGAATTTTTTAACTATGTTTGATTGAAGGTTTTTTGCTGCCAATAGACTTTTTATTTTTTTTAGATGAATAAATAGTCTCTTTACAAATATTGTTTAAGAACTCTTACTTTTGGCATTTTCTGCCTTTATCAGCTGATCAATGGTTTTTAGAACTTCGATAGATTTTTTCTCAACTTGCTCTGCGAACCAGTCTCTTTCTATTTTCAGTTGTATTTCAGCATCGCTTAATTTTTTCAATGCAATCTTTAAACTCTGATTAAGTTCCTCAGAATGTTTCTTTTCTACTTGAAGTTGGGCATTAATAGATTCCAGTTGATTTACTTTAGTATCTAAAGCAGCTGTTAGTTCAGATAACACTTGTTCTTTCTGCTTGCTTTCCCTTTCGTTTTGTTCAAGTTCCTTTATTTTTTCATTAAGGAGATTTGATATATCTTCAAGGAGTCTTTCTCTTTGAATTGCTTTTAATTGTGTAAGATCCTCTGAAAAGTTTAGTTTTGCAAGATCCTCTTTTGTAATAGGCTCTACAAATGAAGATTGATGTCCTCTTTTTTCAATTTTCTCTTTTGCTCTAACTAGATTCTCAATTTTTTTATCTAGCGATGAGCTATCTTTTGCAGAAACTGCCTTATCCAGTTTATAGGTTGACAATCTTAGTCAAAAAATAACACATCATTTATTGCTATTAGGATGTGTTTGTTTGAATCATACAGACCTAGTTTAACTAGCAAATGAAATTGTATATTTTAAATTATGTTTGGAAATTGATTCCAGATATAGAAATCATTTTATTTTTGATTTATCATTTTTACTGATTGTTCTTCGTAATTTTTCCCTTTCAAAAAAAGCTTTTCTTGCATAAGCTAGATAAGTAGTGTGACCAATTCCTTGGAATGAATGTCTTGTTTTTCCTTCTCTTGCTTCAATAGTACGTAAAATGTGTTCTGTACACTCAATGTCGGTAAATTCATTTTGAATTAATGAAGAGGTGAGTTTTTCGAGCTGATTCATTGTGGGGCATATAGCAAATAATCCTCCGCTACCTTTGAGCATCTTTCTAGCTTGTGGAACTACAGTCCATGGATCTCCTAGATCAATTAATACAAGATCTGCATTTGATACTGGCATTTTTTTTGCTACTTTAATATCTAGTTTCTTCATTGTAACATATTTTATCAAATTTGCTTTTTCTATATTTTTTTGAGCTATTTTCATAAATCCTGAATCAACATCAAATGTGTAAACATGTCCATTTGGCTTTACAATACTTGCAGCAAAAGAGGTAAGGGAACCACTTCCTGTACCTATCTCTACAACCTTCTGACCACTTTCAAGTCCGGCCCTAGCTGCAATATAGCCTAGGTCTTTGGGGTATACAATTTGAGTCCCATGTTGAATTTTCATAATAAAGTCATGAATAGTTGGTTCAAGCAAATAGACGTATTTGTCTTTATTAGTCACAAGTTTTGAACCGTACTCTTTACCTATTGCGTCAGAATGGCGAATTACACCAATATGAGTATGAAGTTCTTTTTCTTTTGATATTTTTGCTAACCATTTTTTTGTACTGTTAAAAAAAAATAACACATAGGAATCTTGTTTTATTTTATTCATAGATTAGTCCTCAATTTTTTTAATTAATAAATTACTGCATTATTGAATATTCAGCACATATAGTTTGAGAAATTCTAAAAATTCCTTACTATGTTAAATTAGGTAGTTTTTTAGAAGGTTCTTCCTTTTTGAATCTTCTTTAATGCATCCAAGTAATCCCTTACCTGGGCATGAGTTGGTTCCAATTCCTTTAAATTTTTAATATCAACATTCAGTTTTTCTAATTCGTAATAAATTTCCTTATCTTCTATTGTATCAACTAGCACCTGTAATGAAAAAGGTTTTTGCATTAATTCTACAATTTGTTTCAAATTTTTAATTGAGTCTTTAAGGGTGTTTTCTACAAAAGCAGATGCAAATATTATTCGTTGTTTTGGAACGATTGAGAGTATTTCAGTTGCTACATCCATACCGTTCTTTTTTGGCATTTGATAATCAAGTATTACAACATCAAAAGGAGAATCTGAACTTGATTCATCATTGTTTTGGTCAAACCATCTTTCATATTCTTTACGATAAACAGAAAGACACTTGTCACCATCATTTGTAATTATTGTAGAGTGATTATTTTTTTCTAAAAACTCCTTGTATTGAGATAACAAATCGGCTTCATCTTCTGCGATTAAAATCTTCATGATTATCAGTGATTATTAGGACATTGAGTATTTAGGAATTTTTTAATAAAAGTTTCTAGTTTGAAGTAGTTGTAGATAAAACAACGTTTTCCTTATTGACCATCTCTATTGTTTCAATGACACTATCAATTTCATAGGGTTTATAGATCATTGCGGATGCTTTCAGTTCAACTAATTTTTTTTCGGTATCAGAGGTTAAATCAGCTGTGACCATAATTATCTTGGCGGCTGGATCTATTTTTCGAATTTGTTCCAAACCGTAAAAACCATCATAATCAGGCATCATTACATCTAAAAGTACCACGTCAGGCTTGTGTTGTTTATACAATTCAACTGCGGTTTTTCCATCATACCCTCTTCCTAAAACTTTAATGTCTTTTATAGCAAGATATTCACAAAAAACTTCCACCGTGTCTCTATCATCATCAACAACAATTACACTAGTCATTTCTAATTACCTCTTTTGAGTTTTCAAAAGAATCCCAGCATACATTATGATACCAATTTTTATCATAAATCATCACACCTTCTTCCACATCCAAATCTGAGCCACAGAATGCACAAAGCTTTGAATAATTAGGACTATCAACTAAAATGGCGTTATTGTTCCTGGAAACCATGATAATATTCATGACTAATTTTGATAATATCCTCTTGTATGTCCGGCATGAACAGACCCAACTATTGACTAGACAACAATTGATTGATACTACATGATATTAGGTGATAAAATGCCCAGAAGACCTAAAGCATTATGAATAGTTGATTTAAAGGAACTAACCAGACATAACCTTTCATTAATCAATGATTTATTTTTGTCATCAAGAACTTTTACATGTTCATAAAATGCATTAAAGGTTACAGCTAGAGTATAACAATATCTGGCAATTACTTTTGGGGAAAAATTATTTGCTGCATCTGCAATCTGTAAATCAAATTTCCCTATTTGTTTAATGAGGGCAATTTCAAATTCATTATCCAGTAATTCAAATGAGACCCCAAAATTAGGTACGAATCCAGCCTTTTCTAAAATTCGAGAGGCCCTTGCGTGAGTATATTGTATGTATGGAGCAGTATCACCTTCTAAACTCATTGATTTTGATAGATCAAAAGTAATTATTTTATCCAAATCTTGTTTTATCATCTCATAACGAATGGTTCCAACTGCCACATCATGTGCTATTTGTTGTAAAATTTTTTTTTCTACGTCTGGATTTCTTATTTTAGTTTCCTCGTACGTTTTTTTCTCTAGTAAATCAATAATCGAGTCTGCATTAACGTAAAGACCCTTTCTTCCTGACATTTGGGTAGTTTTACCTTGCGTATCAATTCCTAGTGTTTTTGCGGTAGTTGAGCTTAAAGTAACTGATTCGTAACCAAGGTGAACATATGCTTTTTCATCTGACTTGAATTCAGACATTAAATTCGTTATTATTTTCTGTAGTCTAGATTGCCTAGAATCTATTATTGTAAGAACCCTGTCGGCAGTAAAGTCTTGTTTTGATTCTGTGCTTTTCTCAAGAGTTGTTTGCCATAGAATTTTTCCATTTTCTTGAGTTGTATAATGAGTATAATAGAAGGGATCTGGAAGCAATCCTAATTTCCAGGCAGCATACGGAATATCCTTTGCAATGTATGTTGCAGTACCGTTACTTCTAACAAGAACTTTATCTTCTTCATTTTTTTCTCCTTTGATTACCCAACAATTGGCATTTTTTCCTTCTTTTTCAAGATGGATTAATTTCATTTCTTTCATTTTTTCAAAAACCTGTTTCCATAATCCTGAACGAATTATTTGCGATTCAAAATTAAGGCAATCGTAAGAGGCGGATAATTTCCAACATGTTTTGAGCTGTTCAGAGAGTACTTTTTTAGTTATCTTTTCTGCAAATTTCGCAATATCTGATTTTTCATCTTCCAAATCTTGTAGAATTTTTTTTCTGGTTTCTTCCAGACTGGGGTTGGAGGAATATTTCTCAGTAGTCTTTACATAAACAACATCCCCACAATACTGATCAAATTTTTGACCAGTTGGCGGATTTTCTGAAAATCCACCATATTTGAAACCGAGAATGATATCAGCTACTTGTAATCCCGAATCATCAATGTAGTTGAGTACCTTAACATCAAAGTTGGTCTGTCGAAGAATCCGTGCAATTGTATCACCAAGGACAATGTTTCTGACATGTCCTATATGCAGCGCTTTATTGGGATTGACACTAGTATGTTCTACCACAATCTTTGATTTTTTACCCAAATCCAGAAATCCATAATTATCTTTTATAGAGGCCGTTAGAATAATCGCATTAAGTTGTGAATAATTTGCAAAAAAGTTAATGTAGCCAGATTGATGAGCATCCACTTTTTTGATAAGTTTTCCTAGATATGGGCGATATTTTTCTGAAATTATTTTTGCTACATCGTACGGTTTTTTCTTTAGATGTTTTGCAAGTAAGAATGACACATTACATGTAACATCTCCAAAGTTTAAGTGTGTGGGTTCTACGACAAATGATATTTGTGGTAGACCAAGTTCATCAATAATTTTTTGAATGTTTAAGTAAATTTCTTCAAGCAATATTTTGAAGGTCATTTACTAAACCTCGGAAAGTTTAGGCGCTAATTTATCAAGTGCTTCAATTAAACCATTTCCGGCTTTACCTGAAACGCTAAAGCTAGCTTGGGACTGGACAAACTCCGAAGAATTTCCAAGCGCTATGCTAGTTTTTGCTATTTTAAACAAAGGAATATCTGTGTCACTGTCTCCTATAGCAATCACATCATCTTGAGTTATTGATAACATTTTCATAACCGCTTTGAAACCTCGAGCTTTGTCAATCCCTTTTGAATTGATATGAAATGCATATTGGCTATCAGAGAGGATTACAGGTAAATTATTTTTATTTACAAAATTGTTTGCAGATTCTATGTCAAATGTTCTTTCAAGTACAACTTCAGTCATACGAGGAAAAACATTTTTTTCATTCACATTGTCAATCTTTGATTTTAATAATTCAAATGCTTGAAAACACTCATCTTTATTTCCTAATAATTTATGGTCATTAGGTCCATAGGTAATACAACCACCATTTTCCCCCACAGCAATTGGGGTTATACCTCCAAAGATTGACAGCAAATATCCTTCAACTGAAGATCGACCGGAAACAAAAATTACGTTATGACCGATTTTTTTCAAATGACGCAAGGCACTTAATGCATCAAGATTAATTCGCCCCACCCCATTTTCGGTAATAGTACCATCAATATCAACTGCAAATGTTTTTTGTTTCAATAAATCTAATATTATAAGCCAGATAATAATTGCTACGCAATCAAAAATTATCTACAGATTACAAATGAAAATAGGGTAGTGCAATGATTAAAATGACATCGATGACTAAAAAAAGAATAATTGAGGAGATATTTAGTAAAGCAAAATTTGCAGATGATCCCACGTTATACAGGATATTTTACAGGGATTTTGATAGTATAAGAGAATTGCCATTACTTGACTTTATTAAAGAATCAAATAATTTTGAAACCATACCAATTACTAGAATCCAATTGATTAAGAAAAATAATAAGATTTTATTTAGAAAGTCTGTACATGAGTTGAGATAATTGGGAATTCATGAAAAAATAAAGGCCATCCAAGATGAGATGGGGCGAACACAAGTAAACAAAGCAACTGAACATCATCTTGGTTTACTAAGAGCTAAAATTGCAAAATTAAAACGAGAACAAGAGACAAAATCAAAAAAAGGTAGTGTTTCAGATGGTTTTGATGTAAGGAGAGCAGGAGATGCAACAGTTGTCTTAATTGGTTTACCAAGCGTGGGAAAATCTACTCTACTTAATAAATTAACTTCTGCCAAATCATCTGTAGGGGCATTTCAATTCACAACGCTTACAGTTGTTCCTGGCATGATGAATTATCGAGGAGCAAAAATTCAGATTTTAGATTTACCTGGGATAATTAAAGGGGCATCAACTGGCAAAGGCCTTGGCAAGAGAGTTCTTGCGGTTGCAAGAAATGCAGATTTAGTATTATTGGTTTTAGATGTCTTTCAACCATATCACGAAGATGTTCTTGTTACAGAGTTAGCTAATATAGGAATCCGATTAAATCAAAAACCTCCAAATATTATAATAGAACAAAGCGGGATTGGAGGAATTTCAATAGCTCAACAAGT
>JBQTHA010000049.1:0-2507 GCA_052390375.1 Nitrosopumilaceae archaeon | reverse complement strand
AAAGATTTGAGAAACAGAGTTCATAATTAGATCGAAGAAAATCTAAATCATATATTAAACTTTGGTCAAAGATGGAATGTTGATTTGAAATTTTTATAAAAAATCTCCATATTGTTTTGAACTAATGGAATTTTTTCATCTATCTCCTGACGAATACTATTAGAATTAATGTATGAAATCTCTTTGAGTTCTTTTTGTGCCTTGTCTAACCATAATTTAACAATGGGTTTATCCACTTCTAAATGAAATTGTATACCAACTGCACTCTCAATTTGAAATGCTTGGTTTTCATAATTTTGAGAGTGAGCAATTCTTACTGAATTATCTGGAAGACTAAATGTATCACCATGCCAATGGAAGACTGTCATGGGGCTTTTTATTCCAGAAAATAATCTTGATTTGTTATCAAGGATTACGTCATCATAGAATCCAATTTCCTTTTTATGTCCAGTAAACACCTTGGCGCCAAAAGCTTTTGCTATTAATTGAGAACCAAGACAAATTCCTAACACAGGAATCTTATTTTGTACAAATTTTCTAATTAACTTCTGTTCATTTAATAAATAAGAGAGATTATCATTTGCACTCTCAGGAGCACCTAATACAACAAGTAAAGGAAAATCGTCTGTAGGAATTTTTTCTTGTTTAGCATAAACAGTTCGTAGCCTAAATCCGTCAGATTCCAATAGACTGCCCAAAGTTCCAGTGCCTTCAGATTTTGAATTTTGTATTACTAAAACATCTGTCATTTTCTTAATTTTCTAAAAGCTTCTTAATATGTCAAAGTGTTAGCAATATCATGATGGTTTCAGAACAAGAAATTCAAGAGATCAAAAATTTCATAGTTTTACTCAATTCAAAATCAGATAGTGTTGTAATTGTAGAGGGAAAACGTGATTCTGAGGCATTAAGAAAGCTTGGATTTTCAGGAAGAGTACTAGAATTTCACAAGTTTCGGGGATTGAGGAAATTTGTAGACTTGGTTTCAGAGTACAATAGTTTGATAATTCTTTTAGATAGAGATCGCAAGGGAAGATATCTTACTACAAAAATTGTTGAACAGTTAGAACGTAGAGTAAAAATTGATCTTTCGTTTAAGAGAAAACTAGTATCGATAACAAAAGGTAAAGTACGCTTTATTGAAGAACTTGGTTGTTACAAATCTTTTTTGTAATAAAATAAATTCTAAGGCCAGAGGCCTCTTTGATTGAATGCTTCAACCACACGACCTACAGCCAACACCATTGCTGCTCGACGCATGTCAACTTGGTGTTTCTTTGAAAGTGTGTATGTATCTCTGAATCCTCTAGTTATGTGGTCTTCCATTTTCTTTGCGACCTCGTTAAATGTCCAATAGTAGCCCATGTTATTTTGTACCCATTCAAGATACGATATGCATACTCCACCAGAGTTTGCCAAAATATCAGGAATAACTATTATTTTCTTCTTGTAGATAATAGGATCTGCTTCAGGTAACGTTGGACCATTTGCAGCTTCGGCAATAATTTTACATTTTAGATTATTTGCAATCTTTGCATTAATTTGGTTTTCAAGTGCTGCTGGAACTAGAATATCACATTTTGTAGTGAGTAATTCTTCAGTAGAGATTTTCTTACTACCTGGATACCCCACTAGAGAACCCTTCTTTTGCTTGTATTCTAGCAGACTGTTAGTTTTAATGCCATTTGGATTAATTATAGAGCCCTTTGAATCACTTGCAGCTATTACTTTTGCGCCCATCTTCTCAAGATACTCACCAGTAAACGTTGCAGCATTTCCAAAACCCTGAAGGACTACTTTAGCGCCCTTTAGTTTGAGTTTTACTACCTTTGCTGCTTCTCTGACACAGTATGCAGCACCAAGCCCTGTTGCTACGTTTCTGGCTAGTGAACCACCCACAGAAAGTGGTTTTCCTGTAATTATTCCTGGGTTATACGTAACACCATGTAATTTTTCATAAGTATCCATAATCTGTGTCATTTCTTTACCAGTTGTGTAAACATCAGGAGCTGGAACATCCTTTTGTGGTCCTATAATTTCAGAAATAGCAAATGCAAATCTTCTTGTGACTCTTTCTAGCTCACCATTACTGATTTTTTCTGTCTTTGGATTAAGAAAGATTCCTCCCTTACCTCCACCCATTGGAATATCTACGACAGCACATTTCCACGTCATCCAAGCTGACAGTGCCATTACTTCTCTTTCCATATACTCTACTCCACCTTCTGGGTTAAAGTAACGGATCCCTCCTTTGTATGGCCCTCTGTCATTGTTATGTTGACTTCTAAAACCAGTGAAAACTCTAATTTTTCCGTTATCCATTTTTACGGGAATTTTTACTCGAATCATTTTATTTGGCATAGCCAAATAGTCGCGAGTGCCTTGATCGATTTTTAAAATTTTACACGCATCATCAAGTTGTTTTGTTGCGTTTGCAAACGGATCATTTTTGATCAAGTTAATCGAAATTAGGATCCTCAGATTATATTTAAGTTTGGCTAGATTTC
>JBQTHA010000048.1:0-31997 GCA_052390375.1 Nitrosopumilaceae archaeon | reverse complement strand
TGATATTAAAAAAACTTATTCAAAACAAAACATCTGGAACTTTAAATGTATTTTACCATCCAGATTTTGTTGCACATTTTAGCTCAAGAGGACCAGTTTCACCATTCTACATTAAACCTGATCTTGTTGCACCAGGTGCATTTGTTAACACCACACTTATTGACGGAAAATACAATTTTACTAGTGGGACAAGTTTTGCAGCACCACATGTATCAGGTGCTGCAGCACTCTTGTTACAAAAAAAATATGATTTGCAACCAATTGAAATAAAATCTCTTTTGGTAACTACTACTAATTCTGTTTCAGATGCATATGGAAACCAATTTCCAGTTGAAATAGCTGGTTCAGGTCGTCTTAATTTGACCCAAGCTTTTGATGCAAATCTGATTATCAAGCCAACCAATTTGATATTCAATGTATCACCTGAAAAGAATGTTCAAAGTCAATTCTTACAAATAAAAAGTATTGATGGAAATAATGAAAATATCAAAGTTAGCTTTATTGGAAATGACTATGTAGATTTTGATTACAAGTTGGAAAATGATCGTCTAAATATCACAGCCTCAATAAATAAAGAATTTTTTGGTGAAATACAAGACAAAGTTTTCATTGAACAGAATGGAATAATCTATAACATTCCAATTATATCTCATTTGACTAATACAACTATAGATGTAGTTGAACAAAATGGAGAAATGAATTTTAAAATTTCATCACCTGAGGAGTGGTCCTATGCAAAAATTTCAGTTATTGACAAAGACAACTCAGTAATAGATACCACTTCTGCTACACCAACTAAAGATGCAACAATAACGGTCTATAATCCTGGAGTATATTGGATCGAATCAAAGATTATGATTGATGGAAAAACATTTGATGCAAATGATATAGTTGAAGTAAAATCAGCTACCGAAACGAAAGGGTTAGATCTTTTTCATCTAATAAAAATCCCCGATAAACCAATTTTAATCATATTTTCAGTTATAGTCATTATAGCTTTGGTAGGATTAAAAATTAGAAGATAATTTTATTTAAGGAAGTTTTGGCCCTGCGTTACGGATTTCCTGAGGAACGTTTTTGAATTTGTTAAAGTTTTCAACAAACATTTGGGCAAGTTTCTTTGCTGACAAATCATAAGAGTCCTTGTCAATCCAAGTATTTTTTGGATCTAATATTTCAGAAGGAACATTTGGACATTCTGTTGGAATGTCTAAATTGAATAGATCGTCATGCCTGTACTTGACAATATCAAGTGCGCCAGTTAGTGCTGCTGTGACCATTGCCCTGCTGTATTGTATTTTAATTCTATTTCCAGAGCCATAAGCTCCTCCTGACCATCCAGTATTAATCAGATAGACAATTGTGTTATGTTTTTTTATTTTTTCACCAAGCATTTTTGCATAAACAGAAGCTGGTCGTGGCATAAAGGGAGCAGCAAAACATTCTGAGAAAACAGCTTTTGGTTCCTTGATTCCTCGTTCTGTTCCTGCAAGTTTACTTGTGTATCCAGACATGAAATGAAACATTGCTCCTTCTTTTGTCAATCTAGATACTGGTGGCAATACACCCAATGCATCTGCAGTTAGAAAAATTACTACCTTAGGATGTCCACCAATACTTGGGATAATAGAACCTGGAATGTAATCTAGTGGATAAGCTGCTCTAGTATTTTCAGTAAGGCTACTGTCATTGAAATCAGGTTTCAAAGTTTGTTTATCAATTACCACATTTTCCAGAACTGATCCTGATTTTATGGCATTCCATATTTGTGGTTCTGATTCCTGATTGAGATTGATACATTTTGCGTAGCATCCTCCTTCAAAATTGAAAGCTCCTTTATCTGACCAGCCATGCTCATCGTCACCAATTAGCATCCTATTTGGATCAGCAGAAAGACTTGTCTTGCCCGTACCTGATAAACCAAAGAATAATGCAGTATCACCACCCTTTCCAATATTTGCTGAGCAGTGCATTGGAAAGACTCCACGTGAGGGAAGTATGTAATTCATAACAGAAAACATTGATTTTTTCATCTCACCTGCATAGCTAGTACCCCCAATCAGTATTAGTTTTTTGGACAAATTAATTAGAATAAACACATTTGAACTTGTACCATCTACTTCTGGAATTGCTTCAAAGTCATTGATACACATCAACGTGAATTCTGGTTCGTGGGATTCTAATTCTGCAGCTGATGGTCTTACAAATAATTGCCTTGCAAAAAGATTTTGCCACACATGATCATTTATCACTCGTATAGCTAATCTGTTTTCTAGATCAGCTCCTACAAACCCATCAAAAATAAAAAGATCCTTTCCGTCGACAAAATTTTTCATTTTTTCAAAAATTTTATCAAATTTACCAGGAGGGAATTGATGATTTACTTTTCCCCAATCTACATTTTCATGCGTTTCATCGTCAAATATTATGTATCTATCCTCTGGAGATCTTCCAGTATATTTTCCTGTCTTGACAGATAGAGAACCAGTAGCTGTAAGAATTCCCTCATTTTTCTGGACAGCGATTTCAACTAGTTTTGCCACAGGAAGATTTCTATATACAGTAGATGGCGTAATGCCAAAGTTCTCTAGTTGTGTTGTGAATTTACTTGTGATGGCAGATTTTGGGTTTTCAGTCATATTGGCCCTCTAATATTGCTGTGCAGTAAACAAATACTAAATAAATCATAAGGAATTGCTTTGATTAATTTTCCTTATAATCCCTCTCAAAGTTGGTTTGTGGTATTGCCGTGCAGGAACCTATTTATTTAAAAATTCTGGATTCAACTTGATGCCCATAAATAAGGAGAAACTGGAACTACGAGAAAAAAGTGCAAACAACAGACCTGAGTTTGCTAGACCAGAAAGTTGGCGATACAAGAGATTAGAATCGAATTGGAGAAAACCAAAAGGCATTGATAGCCATCAACGAAAACAGAAAAGTCGTCGTGGAAGACCAGGAATTGTAAAAGTAGGTTATGGAGGTCCTAAAATTGCACGCGGTCTTCATCCATCTGGATATACAGATAATTTAGTTTTCAATCTAAACGATATAGAAAAATTTAATCCTAAAACTGATGGTTTGAGAATAGGCCACAGTGTAGGTACAAAAAAGAGAAAAGAAATCATTGTAAAAGCTATAGAAAAAAAATTCAAAGTATTCAATGCGAGAGTGTCTGCAAGTGGTAGTAAATCTTAGAGCAAAAAAAAGACTAGTTTCCCGAATTATGGGAGTAGGGATCCATAGAGTTAGATTTGATTCGGATCGTCTTGATGATATTGCTGATGCAATTACAAGAGACAATATACGAAGTCTAATCACAGCAAATACTATCAAAATTAAACCAATTGTTGGAACATCTAGAGGAAGAGCACAGTTTAAGAAAAGTCAGAAAAGAAAAAGAGGCCCAAAACCTGGTTCAAAGAGAGGAACAAGAGGGGCACGTATGGCAAGAAAAGAAATTCACATTATCAAAGTTCGTGCATTACGTTATAGATTAAAGGTTGCAAAGGAGAGAAAAGAGATTACAAATAATGAGTTTTGGACTCTCTACAAAATGGTAGGAGGAAATACTGTAAGAAATAGTGCACACCTCAGAAGTTTAATCGAAGAGATTAAATCTAAACGTAAATCTTAGAATTTATAGAACTTTTTATTCCATTCTAAAATTTTTCCATCTTGAATTTTTATTCCTTCTTTTTTTAACATATTGGTTTTAACTTTTACCCCATATGCATAGCCACCGATTTTTCCATCTGATTTTACAACGCGATGACATGGAATTATTACTGGAAATGGATTTTTTTTCATGATTTGTCCAATTGCTCTTTGACCATTTTTTAAGCCGACCGCTTTTGCTAATTCTGAATATGTTGTAACATTACCCTCAGGGACTTTGGTGAGTTTTTTGTATGCTAGTTCAGAAAGATTCACAGTCGGATAACCTCAAGATTAGTATTATTTAGCATGTCTAAAACTTTTTGTTTATTTTGTCCTAGTCCTCCCCAATCCAATAGAGCAGTTTTTGCCATGTTATTTCTATCTAATATGTGAGAAAAAAGTTCCTCGTCTAGAAAATCTAAAGCATGTTTTGGAATAACAGTACCTAAAGCAAATTTACCATGTATGAGTTCATTTGTGAATTTATCTGGATAGTGGGTTCCGCCAAAACAAATAGCGACAGGATTTGATTTTTGTTCACTTTTCATTATCTCAACTACAATTTTTGCAATAGAATTACAAAGAATCGAGTCATTCCATTGTTTTTCTGTGGTTCCAATTTCTATGAAGATGGATGGTTTGTTCAAATCAGTGGGACCATGATGAGTAGCTTCGATAGTAATTTGAAACTCTGAAAAATTATTTCTATTTTGCCATAGTTTTTGCAGATAAGATTTTTGAATATGTGGATGTGGAATGGCAACTTGTCTGTCATTTCCTCCAAACTTTGCTTCAGAAAAATTACCAGTACTGTGACAAGTAAGAGCTAAAACACCAGATTCAGCAGCATGTTTTGATAAAAATACAAATCCATCATATGAGAATTTTTCTTCAAGCCAATCAGCGGAAATTGCTGGGGTTGAGATTATTAGAAGATCAAAATATTTACCTCGATAAATTTCTCCATCATTTTTCATTTCTTGTGATATGAATTTGGCCATGTTATGGCCGGCTGGGTCATCTCGGTACGCAACTAGCAATTGCATTAGATAAAAGATATAAGTACACTTTATTAATCACAGGCATTGAACCCGAGAAATACCATGCGCAATATGGTAAATACAATGAAACTTGCCAAAAAATCCGATAAAGATGACTATATGCAACATCTAAGATTGGTTTTTTTAGGAATGGTTTCAATTGGCACTATTGGATTTATTATCCAATTCGTATTTTCTGTAGCAACATTTGGACGTTAGATAAAATTGGCAGAAGAAACACATGAGATAGTAAAGGCAGATGAAGAACTACCTAGTGTAAAACAACCTACAACAAATTCAGGAACAGATACCAAATCTCATCTTTTTGCAATTAGGACTACAGGTGGTCAAGAAAAAATTGTACTTAACCTCTTACAAAATAGAGTAAATACAAAAAAAATCAATATTCAATCAGTGTTGTTAATTGATAATTTGAAAGGATATGTAGTTCTAGAGGCTATTGATGCAAACGAGGCCTTTAATGCTATTCAAGGAGTGAGACATATTCGAGGACAATTAAGAGGCGAACTAGAATTCAAAGATATTGAGGGATATTTGGTAAAAAAATCCACGGTTTCAGAACTTGCTGTGGATAAGGTAGTAGAGATTATTGGTGGTCCGTTCAAAGGAATGAAGGCTACTGTTACAAGAGTAGATCACGATAAAGAGGAAGCTACAGTTATTTTGTTAGATGCACCATATCAGCTACCAGTTACTGTAGATGCAAACTACTTGAAGCTTAGTGCTTAGTAGCAAGGATTAAATTTTCATTATAAAGTGTGTATGAATATGGCAGAACTACAGAAAATTTCAGCATTGGTAACTGGAGGACAAGCATCTGCAGGTCCACCACTAGGTCCATCTCTAGGTCCTATGGGAGTTAACATAATGGAAGTAATTAACACAATAAATGAAAAGACAAAAGACTTTGAGGGAATGAAGGTTCCTGTAACAGTTTCTGTTGATCCTGAGACCAAAAAATGGGAGATTGAAATAGGAATTCCTTCTGCAGCTGCACTGATTCTTAAAGAAGCTGGAATTCAGAAAGGTTCTGGCACTTCAGGAGCTACCTGGGTTGGAGATATCGGGGTAGATGGAATCGTTAAGGTGGCCAAGACAAAATTTGAAAAATCCTATGCTAACACTCTAAAATCAGCAGCAAAAGAGATAGTTGGAACATGTTTATGTTTAGGTATTAAAATAGAAGGAAAATCACCCAAGGAGTTTACTGCAGAAATTAATGCTGGTAAATGGGATGAAAAATTTAAGTAAATTATTTCTATGTAAGATAAACAGGATCTTTGTCGGTTTTTTGTAATTCAACAAATGTTTCAGTGTTTTGGATCCCATCAATTTTGCCAATTTTTTCAATAACTATAGTGTGTAATGCTTCTAGGTTTTTGGCATAAACTCTTACTATAATGTCAAATCTTCCGGTAACTTCAGAAATTGAAGCTATTTCTGCTGTTGCCATCAAAGCTTTGTGAATTTGTTCTTTTAATTTAGGATCACGATTAATTCCAACAGAAGCCTTTACATCTATACCTAAAAGAGAATCATCAATAACTATGGTGAATTTTTTTATAAGTTTCTTTTTAACCAATCTTTTAATTCGGCTATAGAGAACTGATGCATTAATACCTAGTTTTTTTGAGAGATTTGGAACAGAGATACTAGCATCCTTTGTCAATTCAAAAAGTATTTTCATATCCAAGTCATCATAACGGTGCAATACTTAGAAAATTTTTTCTGTGAGGTAATAAATGTAAGTTTTGTATATATTGTTCCTGTAATTTTCAGTTTATTATTAGAAAAGAAGAAATTTTTCTAAAAGGTTTGATTTTTGCCTAGAACATCCCTAAACGATTATAGGGTGTCTTTTTTGCCTGTTCTGTTTGAGTTTCTAAAAATTGAGGTCAACACCAATAAGTTATGGACCTTAACAGATTCGTACTTTTGTATAATCTTACTAGGATTATAGTGATATAGAGAGTTAAAAATCATCGTGAAGTTTTTGTACAAGAGTAAAACTCAATTTTCTACGTTAATGACAATAGTATTTTCAGTTGTCTCAAAGGTCACTCTTTTTTCCAGACTGTGCAATATTCCTTCGTAGAATATTTTACTAAACAACGACCATTTAGCACCAAGGTCGTGCTGGATAATGAAGGTAGTTTTGCTATTGTCAGCCATTTCCTTTACTTGAAAACCAGATTTTTTGGATCTCACCCTTAAGATAGAAAAGAAGGCTGCTAAGTCGTATTTGTTTGTCATGAATATGGCAACATCTTTTACTTCACTAAAAGTCTCTTTTGCCAGCTGCTCAACTTCTTTTTCGGTTAGTTTTGCAAACAATTTCTTTATGACATGTTTTGGCATGACCATCCAGCCTGCACTTACTGCTGTGAGGTCCCACTCGGCATAGCCAACAATTATCTGATTGACCAACGTGTTGAGACTGATTCTTTCTTCTTTTGCCTTGGATTTTAGCTTCTCA
The DNA here is from genome assembly GCA_052390375.1 of Nitrosopumilaceae archaeon. Lineage (GTDB taxonomy): Archaea > Thermoproteota > Nitrososphaeria > Nitrososphaerales > Nitrosopumilaceae > CSP1-1. The sequence continues at coordinate 24,800 of JBQTHA010000048.1, read as the reverse complement.
AGTGACGCAGATTCCAATCGAAACGTCATGCTTTCGCTTTCAGATGATTTTGTCTTTATCCCCAACTTGTTAGATAGACGTACTCCCGAGATATTAATTTGCAATTATTTAAGTGCAAAAAATTCCTCATCCTTAATAGAGAAAACAACATTACCAAATCATGAAACAAAACGTTGCAATAGTTGGTGGCGGGTTGGCAGGCCTAACTGCGGCAACATATCTTGCACGTGCAGGATACGATGTGAATTTATTTGAACAATCATCTGAATATGGCGGGCTGGCAAGAACACAAAACCACGAAGGATTTTATTTTAACCAAGGTCCACACGCACTGTATCTTACAGGAAAGGGAATAGCGGTATTAAGCGAATTAGAAATTTCATTTTCAGATAAGGTAGCAAATGCAACATTTCAAGCAGTGAAAAATAAAAAAAGATCCCTGTTCCCGGTTAGCGAAAAAACCATCAAAGAATCAGAACTATTAAGTGAATCTGGTAAAAAGGCACTTGCAAAATTTTATGGAACACTGTCATCAATTGACACCACAGCCATACAGAATGTCACTGTAACTGAGTGGTTAAATGAAAATGTGATTGAACCTGATGCGATAGCTTTCATACAAGCCATGATACAGTTAGCCACATATGCTAACGAACCACAGATTCAAAGTGCAGGTACGGCACTGATTCAGTTACAACTTGGATTCAATGGAGTCGCATATCCTGACAAAGGCTGGCAGACACTTGTAGATGGATTGGCACAAAAAGCTAGATCCTTTGGTGCAAAAATAATTTCAAACAAAAAAGTAATCTCAGTAGAATTTGATGATGCTGTAAAAGGTATAACCCTAAACGATGGTAGCAAAATCGAGGCATCTGTTGTGATCTTGGCTACACCACCACCAGCTGCATCAAAGCTATTAGGCAACAAGATACCACAAATAGAAAATTTTGCCAATTCTGCAATACCAATCAAGGCCGCATCACTAGATGTGGCACTAAGCATTCTACCAAACCCAGAAAACCATTTTGCACTCGGAATAGATTTGCCGTTGTATTTTTCAGTCCACTCTATGTTTGGAGAATTGGCTCCAAAAAACGGAGCATTAATACACATATCAAAATATCTCACTAGTTCCAATCAGCAAAATCCTAAGGAAATTGAATCAGAGCTAGAGCAGCTCCTAGAGATCATGCAACCAAATTGGAAAAAATACCTAGTGAAAAAGAGATTTTTGCCAAACATGACTGTTGCAAATGCTGTTCTCACTGCATCACAGAATGGTTTTGATGGAAGGCCCTCACCAAAAGTTGATGGGGTGAGTAATCTCTATGTGGCTGGAGATTGGGTTGGACAAGAAGGGTGGTTATCTGATGCAAGCATTGCAAGCGCAAAACAAGCAGCGGAGCTAGTAATCTCATGACAACCATAAAGACAAAGGATGGAACAAAAATATACTACAAGGATTGGGGAACCGGACAACCTGTCGTCTTCAGTCATGGCTGGCCCTTAACTGCAGATGCTTGGGAAGACCAAATGTTATTTCTTGCATCACATGGATATCGTTGTATAGCTCATGACCGTCGTGGACATGGTCGCTCTAGTCAGCCCTCGAATGGCAACGATATGAACACCTACGCTGATGACCTCGCAGAGCTAGTCAAATCTCTTGATCTAAAGAATGCAATCCATGTCGGTCACTCTACTGGTGGTGGCGAGGTTGCACGCTATATTGGCCGTCACGGAACAAAACGTGTTGCAAAGGCAGTACTTATCAGTGCTGTACCTCCACTAATGCTCAAGACCGCAAACAATCCTAATGGCTTGCCGATTGAAGTGTTCGATAATATGAGAGCAAGTGTCCTCGCTGATCGTTCACAGTTTTTCAAGGATTTTTCCACACCGTTCTATGGGGCAAATAGAACTGGTGCCAAGGTCTCACAAGGCCTTCGTGACTCTTTCTGGGTCCAATGTATGCAAGGGGGTTTCAAGGGAGTTTATGACTGCATAAAAGCCTTCTCGGAAACTGACTTTACTGAAGATCTCAAAAAATTTGACGTGCCGACTCTAATACTTCATGGGGACGATGACCAGATAGTTCCAATTGATAATTCTGCCATACCTTCCTCAAAGATGATCAAGAATGCACGTCTTATGATCTACAAAGGTGCACCCCATGGCATGTGCTCAACCCACAAAGACATAGTCAACAAAGAACTACTCTCGTTCTTTAACGAATAAAAATCATAAAAAATTTTCATTGAAAAAAATGATCCTCCTTTGAATATTCACTTGTCTTGCCACACCCGGGACATTTTAGAGATATCATTAGCTCATAATTTGGTTTATGCCATTTTGATGTGTCACCCATTTGATATTTTGATAAAAATTCATCTCTACAACCCTTGCATCTTACCATCAATGGCATATTTAAGAATCCAACAAACAATTATTTCAATATGTAATATTTTTGTGGGATAATCTATACAGGATTATACCGAATAGTTTCGTTCACGATGTGAAATATCAATCACTTATAGGGATTTTGTTAATTTAGTTTGATACCCTCGAGCTATTTAAGAAGTAGAAATGAAGAATCTACTTGTGATTAAGATAATAAAAGCAGACCAGCATTACAGAAATCAAAACGATTGGCTTGATACAACTCATCATTTTTCTTTTGGAGAGTACTTTAATCCAGACAAGATGAATTTTGGACCACTCAGAGTATTCAATGATGATATCATAAAACCTGGAAAAGGATTTGATTTACACCAACATCATGACATGGAGATTATTACTTATGTAATAGACGGAGAGCTTGAGCACAAGGACAACCAAGGCAATCACGGAATAATTCAGTCAGGCGAGGTGCAAAGAATGAGTGCAGGTTCTGGCTTAATGCATGCTGAATTCAACCATTCTGCAGAAAAACCATTAAGACTTTTACAGATGTGGATACTGCCAAACAAGAAAGGATTAAAGCCGTCATGGGAACAACAAAAATTTTCAAAAGAAGAAAGATTGGACAAACTTTTGCTTGTTGTTGCGCCTGATAACACCATGACTGAAAAAGCATTGCACATACATCAGGATGTGGGATTTTTTATTTCCTCACTGACGCCAAATCATACCGTTGAATACAAACCAAAACCTGGGAGAAAAGCATATTTTTTTGTAATAGATGGGGACATTCAGTTAAACCAGACTAACATGAAAACCAGAGACGCTGCAAGAATTGAAAATGAGAATCAACTATTTATCATATCTAAAAAACCTACAGAATTATTACTAATTGATCTGCCTGAAAAAGATGTGCTTGAGAGCTGAGGAAACGAATTTGCAATTAGCAATATTATTAGCATCTGAAGACTGAAAGACTAGACATGTCAGATAAAAACTGGCACAACATTGGTCCTGCAGATTCTCTAAAGGAACCTCCAATACGAGAGATAAAGATTGGTAATTCCGTTATTGCTATCTCATACTCTAACGGAGAGTTTGGGGCAATTTCTGGTATATGCAACCATGTTGGAGGACCGCTTGGTCAAGGCCATCTTGATGGTGAGTTTGTCGTATGTCCTTGGCATCACTACAAGTTTAACAGAAAAAGTGGTGAGGGTGAGCCCGGCTTTGAGGAGGACCGTGTTACACAATATGAGCTGCGCATAGATAACGGCCATCTCTTTATCAATCTCAAACCAAAAACTGAGAGACACAAATTACCACATGCCCCACATCCGCTGGAACGACCACTTGAGAGAAAAGAGGGGCCAATCAGAGTAGTTGGAATATCAACTACTATAATGGATGCAAAAAATCCTAGATATTCTACATCAGACAAGCTTTTAGAAATAGCAATCAATCATGCAAAAACCTCACTTGGAGCTGAGGCCATGCTTATCAAACTAAACGAGCTTAAATTCCGTAACTGTGAAGGATACTATTCAAAGAGTGCACATGCATGCACGTGGCCTTGTTCTATTACCCAAATGGACACAGCTGATCAGATGGATAAAATCTATGAAGCATTAATTCACTGGGCTGATGTTATACTTGTGGCTACTCCAATACGATGGGGCGCAGCCAGCTCGCTTTACTATAAAATGATAGAGCGAATGAACTGTATTCAGAATCAGATCACAATTGCAAACAAAGTTCTCATCCAAAACAAGGTTGCGGCATTTATCATTACTGGAGGACAGGACAACGTGCAGGCAGTAGCAGGTCAGATGTTTGCATTCTTTTCTGAGCTTGGATTTGTATTTCCCACTTTTCCTTTTATTGCTCACTCACGTGGCTGGGCTGCTGAGGATATGGAAAATAACATCAAGTATGTAGCAAACAGCAAAGAGCTACAAGATGGGGCAAAAGAACTTGCACGGCGGGCAATAGAGATGGCTGAGACTTTACTTGTTAGACACATGTCAAAAGAGAAAATTGAGAGGGGAGGCAGAAAGGCACACCCTCTACATCTATGATCTGAATTCACTGTGGATAATACTATCTATATTACATCGGATAATCCTGTATAGTAGATTGCTGACTTTGGTAAAGATTTGAATCGAGTTCATATCTATAAACTAATAATAATTAGTTTCAATAAACCTAGTTATGATAACTCCAGAAATTGAAAAACTACTGGTTGGGAAAAATTTTGCATCTTTAGCAACTCTAATGAATGATGGTGCTCCGCACGTAGCTCCAACATGGGTGGATTATGATGGAAACATGATTCTAATCAACACAGCCACTGGAAGAATTAAAGAAAAAAACGTAAAGCATGATAAGCGCGTTGCGCTATCTATTCCAGACAACAACAATCCATATGATATGGTAACCATAAGAGGTATAGTCGAAGAAATTACCGAGAAAAATGCTGATCCACACATTGACAAGTTAGCGAAACGATATTTGGGATTGGACAAATATCCTTTTCGAAGTCAAGATGAGAAAAGAATCATTCTGAAAATAAGACCGCAAAAAGTGTTTCATCAACAACCCCCTAAGAAATAAAATGCATTAGGCTACAACTATTTTAATTAATCATAATCCTGTATAGATTATACGGTAAATTGGCTCAATGAAAATTTGCTAAATCTCATTGAAGGTCTTTTCTATCCTCCATCTCAACTACCGCACAACGTTTGTTGGCAAAAAATGATGAGTTAGGTTTATCTACAAAGTGGTTTGAGACGAATTCTTAGGGAAAAAATTGGAACAAGAAAGAATTTCTGGTTCATCATGGAGAATATTATGCATACTAAGCTCCATTGGCATAATCGTATTGTTTGACGAGATAATGATCCTGCCTGCGATTCCAGACTTTATCCAAAGTTTCGGCATAACATACAGTGCTTCTTCTTGGCTTCTTTCCGCATACATAATAGCTGCAGCAGTAATGACTCCAATTGCAGGAAAATTATCCGACATTTACGGAAAAAAGAGGATTCTGCTTATAGTTATGGCAATCTACACCATGGGCGTGCTGCTTGCACGCTTTGCAACCGACTTTGAAATTATGCTTGCAGCAAGAGCTCTGCAAGGTGTAGGAATGGGAATGTTTCCCGTTGCATTTGGAATTATTCGAGAGTCATTTCCTGAGAAAAAACTCGCGTTGGCCCAGACGATATTTAGCTCCACGTTTCCGGCAGGTGCAGTCATTGGATTAGTTGGCGGCGCCGCAATAATTCAGAGCTTTGGCTGGCAAGCTACTTTTCTCACAGTACTTCCGATTTCAATAGCACTGTGGCTGACAATTTTGAGATTCATACCTACTACGAGCCCTGCAACGGAAGGGAACATTCAAACTGACAGATCACTTGACATAAAAGGAACGATATCCCTTGCAGCGGCAATAATCTTCTTTTTGACTGGACTCACGTTCTTGGAAGGCGACATTCCCGCACAATATATCGCAGGACTATTTGTTGCATCAGGGGTTTCACTTGCTGCGCTTATTGTAATAGAAAAAAGAGTCCGCTCCCCACTGCTTGACTTTAAGTTGATGCGTAGCAAGACCTTCTTGCCGCCTACAATCATTTTGTTGCTTGTCTTTCTTTCTATTTTTACTGTGTACATGACTATACCAGTCATGGTGCGAAGCCCTGAACCGCTGGGATTTGGCGGAGATGCTCTATCTGTTGCAAGCGTACAGTTGCCCTTTATGATAATATTTCTGATCACAACTGTAGTTTCGGGTTTTATACTCAACAGGATCAAAAACACCAAACTGACACTGATTGGGACCATAATCAGTACAGTCGGATTCCTTTTCTTGGTAATGTTTCATTCTAGCGAGGTAACGGTGGCAATCGGGCTTACAATAATTGCAGCAGGACTATCCCTTTCAACTGCAGGTGGTTTTAACGTAATCCTTGTATCTGTGCCAATGCAGATGGTAGGAATTGCCTTGGGCATGACGCTTCTTTTAGACCTAGTCGGCATGTCGGTGGGCCCAGTTTTTGCAGGAATAATCCAGGAAATGAACCAAGCAACAATACCTGGAATTGATGGACAGTTTCCAACAGAAACAGCATACAACACAATATTTGTTATTTCTGGTCTCATCTCGCTTGCGTCAGTAATTCTTGCGTTGATAGTTAGTAGAACCAAAGTTGCACAGAACCAAGAAATGACACCTGGCACCAATGAGAATTAGGTGTACTGTCCATTAATTGTTTTGAATCATAATCATAGTAAGATTATACAACAAAATGACTCGATGCCAATTTCGTAAATCATTTTTATAGATGGTTTTTCTTTAAAACATGAATTGGCTAAAAGACGATCAATAATGCTAGACGAAGATTTGGATAAAAAACTTAGAATAAGACAGGCAAAATTAATTCAGACATCAAACCAATCAATTAGCTTTTCACAAGTTTTAAACAATGTGGCAAGGATTGGCCTTGAACATGCTAAACTTTGCAATTGTACATATGAATGTCCTGCTCATCCTCGGGATAGACTGTTACATGCTGACGGTAAATGTTATCATGTTGATGGTACTAATCATAGAATTTACTCAAAACGCTAGCGTGTGAAATTTTCATGCGTAAGAATGGGTTCCTATTTTTACTCTTAGTCAATAAACTCGTTAGTATTGGGTAATCCTAGTAAGATTATCCAATAATTCACTTCAATATTGTGGATAACTGTGGCTGATCAGAAATCTTAAGTGTTCTAATTTTTGCTAGTTCCCTTTACGAAATTCAAAGCAGAAAAGCGTATGTGTTAGAAGAGATTTTATAAGTTAATGACTAGAATGATTCTGAAATCAATTATAATCAGTATAACAATAGGCGCCTTTGCCTTTGGATTGTTAATGGGAAGCTCGACTTTAATGATGAAAGCAATAGCAGATGAGGGAGTTCCAGATTGGTTTAGAGGCGTGGCTGGATTCTGGGCCGAGGAAAAAATCTCAACTGAGGAATTCTTAGACAGTATAGAATTCTTGATCACTGAAAAAATAATTACCGTCCCGGGATTTGTTTTAGCTGCAGATGCAGAGGGTGAAGTTGTTGCAGGTTCACCTGGTCCTGCAGGACCTCAAGGGCCACAGGGCCCAGCCGGTCCAAAAGGTGACAAGGGAAAAGAAGGCCCAGCAGGTCCTGTAGAAACTTATGTAAAAGAAAGTTCCAATCGTGCGCCGCCAGGAGATCGTGTTAACCTAAACGTATATTGTGAAAGTGGCGACGTAGCGCTTAGTGGTGGCGTCTATATACAAAACAAGAATCTGCAAATCCCAAGTAAACCAAAAGAGACTAGTGGATGGGGAACTGTAACGGACTATGAACAGGGTGGACCAGGGTCGGTTACACTAAATGCCTTTGTTCTATGTGCAGATATTACGCCCGAAGAAATACCTTCAATCAAACTCAACCCTCTAGTACCTTAGATGAAAAAGACAAAATAGAATCTTCCTTTTTTCTTTTTTTTACAATTGCAATTGTATAATCCTAGTAAGATTATACAATTATGATTAATCTACTGATTCGTACAATTTTTAATTCTAATTCCATTCAGGGCAACTGAACTAATAGGTAAATCCCTATGTTACATTTTATAGGGTGTGGTTTTTGCTTGTTCTGTTTTAGATCCTAGGAATTTTAAATTTTCTAGAAGATCGGAATAATCTTAATAATTTTTTTCTTGCACCATACAGTAAAATGGTCAAAATATTATAACTCGACTGATTCCGGCAAGTTTCTGATGCAATACGATTTTAAGTGGGTTTTCCAGAAAATGTGGCGTAATGATTACAGAAGCTCAACTAAAAGAAATGATAAAGGAAGCAAAATCTGCAGATAAGGAACGTAAATTTAAACAGTCCTTAGAATTGATTATGGTTTTCAAAGATATTGATGTAAAAAAAGGATTTTCTCTTAACGAAACAGTTCAGCTACCAAAAACAAATTCTCCAGCTGCAGTATGTGTTATGGCCTCTGGAGATATGGGATTAAAGGCAAAAAGTGCAAAGGCAGACAGAGTAATAGACAATGATGAATTAAATCGATTAGCCGCCAACAAAAGAGAATCCAGAAAAATGATTAATAGTTTTGATTTCTTTTTAGCAGACACTAAGCTTATGCCAGTAGTTGGTAAGGTATTAGGTCAAATTCTAGGTCCAAGAGGAAAGATGCCCATACCAGTTCCTTTCAATGCCCCCATAGAATCATTTCTTGAGAGATTTAGATCCTCAGTCAGAGTTAAAGTTAAAAATTCATTATCAATGTCTTGTAAAATTGGAGATGAAACAATGGAGGATTCTGACTTGGCATTAAATGCAAATGCTGTAGTAAGTGCAGTTGAAAAAAAATTACCTAACGGTGATAAAAATATCAAAAGAATTATGGTAAAGACTACAATGGGTAAGATAACCAAACAACCTCAGCTGGTGAAGAAGTAGAATGCACGAAAATAGAACTAGATATCCTAAAAGAAAAACACAGTTGTATCAACAGCTTCAAGAAATGCCAAAGAAATACGATGTAATAGCACTTGTCCGAATGGAAAAAGTCAGATCTTCTCAGTTGTTACCTCTTAGAAAGAAATTCAAAGGGGAAGTTGAAATAATGAGTATTAAAGACAAGGTTGCAAAGAAAGCACTTGAAACTCTAGATATTCCAGGAATAAAAAATATTATTGCGGATCTTACTGGCCAATGCCTTTTCATGTTTACAAACATGTCACCTTTCAAGCTGAATGTATTACTTGGTAAAAATAAGATATTGCTACTTGCACGAGCAGGAGATATTGCAAGTAAGGATATTGTTATTCCAGCAAAAAATACTGGGGTTGCACCTGGTCCTATTCTTACTGATTTTAAGGAAGCTGGAGTTCCGACAAAAATTGATCAGGGAACAATTTGGATTACTAAAGATACTACTCCAGTAGTAAAGGGTGGAATTATTTCTCCAAAGTTGGCTACACTGCTAGGAAAACTTGACATAAAGGCAGTTGAAGCTGGAATCTCTCTAGGGGCAGCGCTTGAAAAGGGGATTCATTATTCAAAAGAAGATCTTGTAATCGATGTTGAGAAATTTAGAAATGAACTTATCCAAGCTCATCAAGAAGCAATGGCATTATCTATTGAGGCAGTATATGTAACAAAAGACAATGTAAAACAAATTCTAGCAAAGGCTGCACATGCTTCGCGCTCTGTATCTGTAGAGGCAGGATATCTTACTGAAGAAACTAAAGAACAGATTTTACAAAAGGGTCATTCCCAAGCCACAAGTTTGTCTGAAAAGGCTAAAGACTACAAACCAGAATAAACTAAAATAATTAGAGATTTCCTTTAACTTTTGGAAGATTCCAATTATACTTCATTGCAACTAGACGCAGACCTGTTGTAAGGATTATTCCAATTATTGTTGCTAAATATAATTCTCCTCCAATTACAAGTATGAGATAGAATACTACAACTCCTGCAAAACTAGCCGAAGCATAAAGTTCCTTTACAAAAACTATAGGAATTTCGTTAACAAAGACATCGCGAAGAATTCCACCTCCAACAGCAGTAAGCATTCCTGCTAATACCATTGCAAGAAAGTTTAACCCAAAAATGTTAAAGGCAAAGGTAGCACCAATTATTGTAAAAACGCCAAGACCAATGGCATCAAATTTTAAAAAAACATTCCAATGTTTTTTGAGTCTAGAATAAAGAAAAAATAAGACGATTCCAGTAACTACCGTTATTATCAAATAAGTTGGATCCAAGAGGGAATTAGGAGGAAATTTTCCCAACACTATATCACGAATCGTTCCTCCTGCCACACCGGTAATAGTTGCTAAAATTATAATTCCTACAATGTCTGATTTATGCTCTATGGCTTTGAACGCTCCAGTCACAGCAAATGCCATTGTTCCAAAAAGATCTAGAATGTAGATGAATGCATCAGCAGGGACAGAAAGATCTACCAAACCATATTTTGATTAAATCAAGTTATAATTAATGTTAGAGGTTGTTCTTGTAAAAATCTAAGATTAAAAAATCTAACCGAATAAAGCGGAAAGTCCTTCCATTGCTTGTTCTTCGGATTTTCCAGCTGCTGCTTCTGCTTCTTTTTTATCTACTTTCTTTGCATCTCCACCATGTGCTGCTGCAGGTGCAGCTGCTACTGCTACTGGTGCTGCTTTTATGGCTTCTTCAATGTTTACGTCAGCTAGTGATGCTACAAGTGCTTTAACTTGGGCTTGGTTAACTTCTACCCCAGAGGCTTTTACCAAGTTAGAAATATTATCTTCATTGATATCTTTTTTTAGTTTATGTAACATCAATGCAGCGTAAACGTATTCCATTGTTCGAGATTTCCTTATGGCTTAATATAAAACTATGGAGTAATTTAGGTTAGAAATTTTTGTTTATTTTTAATTGAGTATCTTAAGGCTACGACATATTGAATACAGGTTTCTTTTCAAATTTTTATCATATAGAGTATCCATTCTTTGTTTAAGAATCCTTTTAGCTTGCTCTTTCTCAGAGCCTTGAGGTAGTGAAAGAACATTATTTAACAACTCAGGAAGTGATTCACGTACCCAACCGTCTAATATACCATATACCTTTGGGGGAATCGGGACAAGTCTGTCTGAATTCAAATCTAAAATACCTGTAAAATTTTCATGTTCGATTCTATAGATTAGGCTATGAATACAGTTTTCAGGGGTAGGGTTTTGAAGAATCTCTGTAGAACGAGTGCCAGCTTTTCCTTGTTCAACTTTATTTTTTAGGCCAACTGGATTAACTATTAACCCATTTATTCCAATTTTGGATTCATTTACTCCTGTAACTGTACCAAAAATAAAGTTCCTATAATTACCATCTTGTTTTGATGAAAAAACGTGGTCTCCTTCCTTTAATCCCTTTTTTCTTCCAAACACAAAATGAACTTGGCAGAAGTGTATTTAATTTATCGTAATAGACAGTTCTTAGAAATATTATCGAAAACGTACACAAGTCTTCAGCAACCGAATTTACCGATAATCAGTAAAAAGGCAATCCGTCACTCCAAGCTTATCTACTTTACTGATAAACTAATAGTTTCTTCGTATCAAACGGGCCAGTTTTCTGGATGATCTAATCTCAAAGTTTTTTAATAGAGTAATTAACATCTGAAAACTGAGAAAGAAATGGCTAGATGGAATAAAGTAGAACAAACTAGTATCATTGTAGTTCTTTTGTTAACTTTGTCATTTTCTAGTCTAGCCTTTGCACAAGAGAACACTACAGAAATCCCTCCAGCTGACACAGACGGTGACGGAATTATTGACAGTTCTGACCAATGTGTCAATGAAGCAGAAACTATGAATGGATATCAAGATGAGGATGGTTGTCCTGACATTGCACCTGTACCTGACGCAGACGGTGACGGAGTTGCAGATGATGTTGATCAATGTATCAATCAAGCAGAAACTATGAATGGATTTGAAGACTCAGATGGATGTCCTGACGTTGTTCCAGTTCAAGATACAGATAATGATGAAATACCTAATGATAGTGATGAGTGTCCCACACAAGCAGAGAATGTAAACGGTTTTGAAGATCTTGATGGATGTCCTGATGTTATACCACTTAAAGACACAGATGATGATGGGATAGCAGACTCTATAGACAAGTGTCCAACACAGAATGAAACCGTAAACGGTTTTGAAGATCTTGATGGATGTCCTGATGTAGCTCCTATTGGGGATTTGGATAAAGATGGCATTGCAGATTCTATAGACAAGTGTCCCACTCAGGAAGAAACAGTCAATGGGGTTGAGGACACTGATGGATGCCCTGATCTGGTAACGGTAAGAGACTCTGATGGGGACGGAATAATAAATACTGAAGACCAATGCCCCAGAGATGGCGAAACATTCAACAGTTTCCAAGATACAGATGGGTGTCCTGACGTATTGCCTGATACGGATAAAGACGATGATAACATCATTGATACAATAGACAAGTGTCCCACTCAAACAGAAACTATGAATGGATTTGAAGACTCTGATGGTTGTCCAGATACTCCGCCAGTTAATGTGATAGAAGATAATGAAGAAGAAAAACCAGCAGATAACTCTGGTTTATACCAATGGGCAGCTGTAATTGCTGCAGGAATTACTGCAATTGGGGGCATTGCTGCTGCTAAATTTAAAAAAGGTTAGAATAGTTCTAAAATAATCTAGATAGATTTTTCAATAATTCATCTAAAATGTTTCAAGCCACAAACTACATAATTCTTAGAAATTGGTACACTTTTTCATTAATATTTTAAATTAGTAAAATTAGAATAAACTATTAAGACTTAGATTTTTGGAAATCCTAGTGCTTTGTATTTTCCAGTCATGAAAACAATTCCTGCAATAGACATTACAAGGATTACCATAGCAATTGGTCCAAATTCTGGAATAATTTCTGCATCTTCTTCCTGTACTGCACCATGAACTTCAAACTGAAGTAGAACAGGTGCTTCTAAATCTCTATGAGTTGCTTCAACAGTATAAGTTCCAGTTGAGAATTGTGGAAGTGTTGGATGGATATGATATTTGAAATTACCATCATCATCAAATTCAACGTTTGGAGAATAGATTAGTTTTCCAGATTGATCAGTAACTGTTAATTGGATTGGTATGTGTGGAGTCAATCCACTAGCTTTACCAATAACTAGGATTGAGCCTTTTGGATCTATGGATGTGTTGTATGACTTTAGTTCAATTGACGCTACACCAAATGCATTCATTGAGAATAGAGGAAGTATCAAAAGCATTGCCATTACAATGCAAGTGGGAGTATTCAATAACATAATCTAAAGAGACCTGATTAATAATCTTACCTTAGCTTCGATCTATGCATGCTTATAATAACGAAAAGGGGTTTAACGAAATTGGAACTATTGTCATTTACAAAATTCTTAATATCTGTCTATTAGAGACATTTCAAGATGGACAAAGAGGAGATACTTTCAAAATTTTCTGCAGATCCTGTGAAATATTACAAAGTAAAATTATTTGAAGAACAAGGTTTTGAAAGAAAGTCTTGTGCTAAATGTAGACGGTTTTTTTGGACTTTGGATAATAATAGAAACTACTGTCCTGAAGATTCAGATGATACCTATTCATTTATAGGAAATCCACCTACAAAGAAAAGATTTGATTATTCTCAGGCATGGAAGGAGGTTGAATCATTTTTTAAAAAAAATGGGCATACTTCTGTAAATCGGTATCCAGTAGTTTGCAGGTGGCGAGATGATCTATATTTTACCATTGCATCTGTAGTTGATTTTCAGCGAGTAATGGGCTCTAAAGTTGTCTTTGAGTTTCCCGCAAATCCCCTAGTTGTTCCACAAATGTGTCTTAGATTCAAGGATTTAGAAAATGTCGGGGTCACAGGTAGACATTTTTCGAGTTTTTGTATGATAGGACAACTAAGCATTCCAAATTCTCAAGGTTATTGGAAGGACGAATGTATTGATCTTGATTTTAGATTACTTACCAATCAATTTGGAATAAACAAAAATGAAATTGTTTTTGTAGAAGATGTTTGGGAGGGTGGTGGCTCTTTTGGTTCATCTTTAGAATATTATGTTAGAGGATTAGAGCTTGGAAATGCAGTCTTTACAGAATTTCAAGGGGAGCTTGGAAATCATACTACACTAGACCAAAAAGTAATCGACATGGGGGCAGGACTAGAAAGGTTTGCATGGATTACTATGGGAACTCCTACTGCATACGATTGCTGTTTTGGTCCAATTACTAAAAACTTGATTAAAAAAGTTGGAATTGATATTGATACTGAATTGCTTTCAAAGTATTTTGTTGAAATTGCAAAAAATCAAGGAGGATTTTCTAATCTATTACAAGTAAAAGAGCAAGCAATTAAAAATGTAGGTCTTAGTTCTCAACAGGTAACAAAAATTATCAATCCTCTTGAAGGAATTTACTTGATTGCAGACCATCTTAGAACTTTGATTTTTGCAATATCTGATGGAGCGCTGCCAAGTAATGTTGGTGGTGGGTATAATCTACGAATAGTTCTAAGAAGAATTATCGGAACGATGCAACGACTAGGACTTGATCTTGATCTAAACGAAATGATTGATTGGCACATTGACTATCTTAAGAAAACCTATCCAGAATTAAAAGAGAGAAAAAATGATGTAAAGACTATCATCGAAGTTGAAGCAAAAAGATATGAAGAGTCAAAAATTAGAATGCAAAAAATTGCTGACAATTTAAAATCAAAAAAACAAACGCCTAACGTTGATGACTTGATTAGAATGTACGAGTCAGATGGAATTACTCCCGATTATCTCAAGGAATTAGAGGTAATTCCTGAAATTCCCTCTACGTTTTACTCTCGATTATCTGATTTACACCAATCAGTTACAAAAAAGGAAAAAGAAACACTTCCATTACAAAATATTCCTGAAACGGATTTACTATTCTACAAAGATGATCCACACCAATTTGACGCAAAGGTTCTCAAAGCCTTTGAAAAGTTTGTAGTGCTTGATAGAACCTCATTTTATGCAAGAGGTGGAGGACAGGAACCAGATCATGGAAAAATTGCAGGATTTAATGTAGTAGATGTGGAAAAACATGGAAATGTGGTAGTTCATGAGCTTAAAGGGGGAATACCAAAAGAAGGAGAGACTGTATCATGTGTTGTAGATTCACAAAGAAGAGATGGAATTACAAAAAATCATACTAGTACTCATATTCTAAACTCGTCTTCACGAGAAATTTTAGGTTCATGGGTTTGGCAAAATTCTGCTTTCAAGGAGGCAGATCACGCAAGGCTAGACATTACTCACCACTCTGCACTGACAGATGAAGAGGTTACACAGATTGAAAAGAAGGCAAACTCGATTGTTCAAAAAAACTACCCAGTAAAAATTGAAAATTTTGATAGAGGAACAGCAGAGCAAAAGTATGGGTTTAGAATTTACCAGGGAGGAGTTGTTCCAGTAAAATCTGTTAGAATTGTTTCAATAAAGGACTTTGATGTTGAAGCTTGTGGTGGAACACATGTTAAAAAAACACGTGATATTGAATTAATCAAGATAACTAAGACAAAAAGAATTCAAGACGGGGTGGTAAGAATAGAATTTGTTTCAGGAAAAATTGCCCAAGATTATGTTACACAACATGAAAATGAACAAGAAAAAATTAGAGAAGAGCAAGCTGCAAAAGAAGAAAAAGACAAGCTAAGAGAACAACGAAAAGAGCAAGCAAGAGAAAAAATTCCTGGTCTTCTTGAGAAAATTATGCAAAGTAAAATTGGGACATCAAAAATTGATGAAATTGAGGTACATACAACAGAGGCTGGACGATTTTGTTATTCTACTAGTGACCAATATGACGAGTATTTTCATATTAATTTTGGAGAAAAACTAATCAAAAATGATCCCAAGGCATCGTATTGCGGTATTTTTGATGAGGAATCAACGGTTAGAGCCATAATTTACTCTGGAGAACAGTCTAAAAACAAAAATGCAGGCGCAATTGCTAAGGAAATTTCTAAGATTTTGGGAGGCTCTGGTGGAGGAAATGCAAGATTTGCTCAAGGCGGAGGAAAGGACAAGTCTAAAAAAGATGAGGCCGTCAAGAAAGCAAAATCAATGGCTTTGGATTAGTGTAATTTATGAAAATTGATTGGTCGGGAATTGAAACAAAATGGAGAAAAAAATGGAGTGAAGGAAAAGACTTTGAGACAGATCCCAATGAAAAAGAAAAAAAATTCATTACGGTAGCTTATCCATATCCAAACTCACCTCAACACATTGGACATGGTAGAACCTACACACTAGCTGATGTTCATGCAAGATATTATAGAATGAAAGGATACAATGTACTTTTTCCAATGGGATTTCATTATACTGGAACACCAATACTAGGTATGGCAAAGCGAGTTGAGGCTCGTGACGCAGAAATTATTGATGGACTCAAAAACATTTATCATGTTACAGAGTCTGACATTGCAACCTTTGTAGAGCCAATCAAAATTGCAGATTACTTTCATCAAGAGATAAAAACGGGCATGATAGAAATGGGATATTCTATTGATTGGCGACGCGAGTTTACTACAATAGATCCTGTTTATCAAAAGTTCATTGAATGGCAAATTAATACACTACGAGAAAAAAATTTGATTATACAAGGGAGCCATCCAGTTGGGTGGTGTCCAAAGGATCAGAATCCTGTCTCGCAACATGATACACTAGGAGATGTAGAGCCAGACTTTACTGAATATATTTTGATTAAATTCAAGTTTGGGAATTATATCATACCAACAGCTACACTTCGTCCTGAAACATTATTTGGCGTAACGAATCTTTGGGTAAATCCTAAAACGGTATACAAAAAAATAACAGTTGATGGACAAAAATGGATTGTATCAGCTGAATGTGCACGCAAGCTGGAATTTTTAGATAAAAAAATTATCTATGATGGGGAAATTGCAGGAAGTGAGCTTGTAGGAAAAGAGGTAATTGTTCCACACCGAAATGAATCAATTCCAATGTTAGAGGCTAGTTTTGTAGAATCTGCAACTGGAACTGGACTAGTCATGTCAGTTCCAGCACATGCTCCATTTGATTATCAGGCTTTGGAGGATTTGAAGAAAAATGGGCACAAAATAGCCTCAAAAATCAAGTCAATTTCAATAATTTCTACAGAAGGATTTGGAGAGTTTCCAGCAAAAGATGCTGTAGAAAAACTTGGAATAAAAAATCAAGCTGATCCAAAACTTGAAGAAGCTACACAAGATGTGTATGGCAAGGAGTTTTACGGGGGTGTACTAAAACAAAACACCGAGCAGTTTGCAGGAACAAAGGTTTCTGAAGTTAAAGATTTGATAAAAGATTGGTTAGCAGCACAAAAACATTCAGATATTCTGCTAGAGCTTACAAACTCTCCTGTAAGATGTCGTTGTGGAGCTGAATGTGTTGTAAAGATTTTGACTAATCAATGGTTTCTAAACTATGGGGATAAAGCTTGGAAGGAACAAGCAACAAAATGTCTTCACTCTATGAGTATTTTGCCACAGGAGATTCAGGGAGAGTTTGATTATGTAATTGGTTGGTTGCGAGAGCGAGCCTGTGCAAGACAACATGGACTGGGGACAAAGCTTCCTTGGGATAAGGACTGGATTGTTGAAAGCTTGTCAGATTCAGTAATTTACATGGCATACTATATTCTTGCAAAGTTTGTAAACGATGGTACTATATCAGCTGACAAGCTATCAAAGGAATTTTTTGATTATGTTCTTTTGGGAAAAGGAAAATCGGATGGATTGGGAGTATCAAAAGGAATAGTAGAAGAAATTAGAAAAGAATTTTCTTACTTTTATCCAGTTGATTCTCGTCATTCGGGACGAGATTTGGTGCCAAATCATTTGACATTTTTTGTTTTAAATCACGTTGCAATATTTCCTGAAGAGAACTGGCCTAAACAAATTGTTGTCAATGGCTCGGTTCTAATGGATGGCAAAAAAATGAGTAAAAGTATGGGAAATATCATTCCATTACGTCAAGCCATACGAGATTATGGTGCAGATCCAATTCGTCTTGCAATAATAATATCTGCAGAGCTGTTACAAGATGCAGATTTTAATTTAGAATCAGTATCTGGAATTAAAAACAAGCTTGTAGCTTTGTTAGATGAATGTTCTGAGCTAAAGCCTGGAAAATCTGGAAAACTACAAGCTGAAGACAAGTGGATTTTATCCAAATTACAGTCTTTGATTTCTGATATTGCTATTTCTATTGAAAAAATGAGGCTACGAGAGGCATTACATAGCAATTTGTTCTCATTTGAGGGGGATTTACAGTGGTATTTGAAACGAGCCAAGGCAAAGGATCGGGTTGACTATACAGGGATTTTGCATGAAATTAATGCAAAAAGAGTGGCAATGCTATCTCCTTTTGCACCACATATAGCTGAAGAGATGTGGGAGAAGCTTGGAAACTCTGGAATGGTATCTCAGAGTAGCTGGCCTGCTGTATCAGCTGATTCAATTGATGCAAATGCCATACAATCTGAAGAGCTTCTAAAGTCGATTGTAGATGATATTTCAAATATTATCAGAGTAACAAAGATGACTCCAAAAAAAATTACAATTTACACTGCTGATTCATTCAAGTCTAAAGCATATCA
The DNA here is from genome assembly GCA_052390375.1 of Nitrosopumilaceae archaeon. Classification (GTDB taxonomy): domain Archaea; phylum Thermoproteota; class Nitrososphaeria; order Nitrososphaerales; family Nitrosopumilaceae; genus CSP1-1. The sequence continues at coordinate 6,158 of JBQTHA010000048.1, read as the reverse complement.
TGCCATACTAGAAAAGGTAATGTTAGGACAAACTAACATGGGAGCTATAATGAAAGATTTGATTGCAAATAAAGAAACTTCAGATATTAAAAAGAATCCAGACTTTGTGCAAAAGGCAATTAAGGATATTTTGTCTGAACCCGTTGAGATTAGAAAAAGCAAGCTTGCAACTGGAGAATTTGATGAGAAAAAATTAATTGGTTCTGAATTGATTAGCTTGGCTAAAGCTGATTTTGGAGTTGGTGTGCAGGTATTTTCTGAATCTGATTCTGAAATTTATGATCCAAAGGGGAAGGCTAGACACGCTAGGCCTTTCAAGCCAGCTATTTTGATAGAGTAAAAGTAGTGAAAGAAGAATTAAGAATTTTTAGATTTTCTAAACTCCAATGATTCCATTTTCTATAAGATACTGTAATCCATTTGCAAAATCCTTATCAGTAATTTGTTTTTTGGACCACCAATCTGCATTATTACGAATCCACTCAGGAATAACCGCATCTTCTGAAACCTGACCACTTTTTGTTGCAGGAACTATAATCATACCCTCTTTTATCATAAATTCAATTCCTGTTGAAAAGTCCTTATCGGAAATTTGTCCTTTAGACCACCAGTCTGCATTGTTGCGAACCCAATCAGGAATTGTGATGGTATCAGAACTTGCGCTAACATTTTCTTCCGTTTCTAGTAGTTGAAATGAATTAACTGTAGCTTGAATTAAACTCGCAAATTTTGGATATTCGCTTGAATCTGTAATAGAGTCTAAACTCCAAACATTGTTTCCACTTGGGATATCCGTAAGCAATCTTGTGGTTTCATAACTTGTTTGATCTGGATAGGTTTCAGTATATGATTCGACTACTTGATATGCTTGTCTTCCGTTGATTTGAATAATTTTAGAATCGATTATTGAATGATTCTTACAAGTAAAACCTCCATTATCAAAAGACGACATTTTACAGTCTTCTTTTAAAACATCAACAAGTGCATCTAAGTAATTGGCACCTTGATTTTCACTCGCTAACTTATCATTTTCAATGTATTTTACTTCAAAACGTGTGACCCATACCTCAGTTTCATCATACAAGGTCAAAACATAGTACATCATATCATACACTTCTGATTTTGTACCAGGTTCTAAATTCGAACCCATGTCCCATCCAGATGGATATTTTATTGAGTAACCAAATTCTTCGTCTATATTTTCTGAAAAACCTTCAGTATTGATTTCAACAATTGGTTGTTTGGGTTCAGGTTTAGTGATTACAATACTTTCAGATTCAGGTTTTTCTACTACATCTGACAAAAATCCATCGTCTCCATGAAGCGATACAACCGTTTGGACGTCTAGTGGAGTTATTTGCTGAAGTTTTTCATTTTCATTTGCAAACTTTACCATAATAGATGGAGCAAGCGATTGACCAGTAGCCCACCTGTTGTTAATTTCTTCATTATCTGATAAATAATGTCCCAGTCCAATGGCGTGACCAAACTCATGTCTAACTACTGTTCCAATCTGATCTTTAGGAATTGGTTTGTCAGAGTAACATGGATCATAGTAGGTATATTCGTAATTTGCATCCCTAGATGTTGACCTGCATGTAATAATGTCTCTATAAAAAATTGAAATCTTACTTTTAACATCATCTTCGCTTTGTAAGGGCTCCGTGAGTCCAAGAAATTTTAACTGCCAATCGGGATTAGATGGAATGTCTTGAAACTGAATTATAATGTAACATTTTGAAAAATCATACGAATCTTTTTGGTCTAATGAAATTAATGTATAATCAATATCCCAAATGTATTGATCTTTTGGATATCGTTCTGTTTCTTTTAACTTTGCTTCCCATTCTTGTACTGCATGTATTGTTTCATCAAGCATCATTTTGATGGTCTTGGAGTCTATTTCAGGATCAGAAAACTCTACTACGCAAACAAGCGGTGTGCCATAGATGTAGCGTTCACTGTATTCGTATTTTCCCTCTTCATATGAGAATCCTTGATTGATATTAGAACCAATTATGATTAAAGAAATAAATACAATCCAACAAACAAAGAATTTCCTCACCTATTTTCTACATTAAACTATGAATTAAGAATTTTCAGATTTGTTTGTAATCTTTTGATACTGAAAAACATTATTTCATGATACCTTATTGATACCTTAGAAAATATATGAAAAAATTGTAGAAGAGTTTATGGATTTAATTTAAAAAATTGAATATATTTTCAGAAGTTACCTACATGAGTTTTTATACCTATTTTTGAATTTTAATATAATGGCCTCAATTGTTCAAAAACCATCAGATTTAGATTTTCCTGAACCTTCTCAAGACATTACTCAAATAAAAAAATCTTCCAAAAAATCACCTCAAACTAAAATTTCTGTGTGTGATGTTATGAAAAGCAATACATCAAGCATAATTAAAAAAATGGAATTTCAAGTTCCAGCATACTTGCAACAGTACACTGATCTTTATACAGCATACCTACATTCATTTGATCAAATCTTTGGTACGTGTTACATTGCAGAAAAAGAGTTCTTTGATAAATTAGAAATTGATGAAAATACTCTCAAATCATTTGATAGTTGTACTAAAACTTTTAGAGATATTATTGCATCACAAATTGATATATCTACACAGTCTCTGAATACTTATGTTAAGATGAGGATTTCGGCAATAGAATCTTTTGATAGATCTGCCCAAGTTATGATGAGAATTTACTCAAACATGTTGTCACATTTGAATTCCACTTTGGAAAATAAATGGTAAAGGATTAATTTTTAAAAATTATACCAGTATTTTTGTCACTGTAGTTTTAAAATCTGATTCATACCATGTTGTTTTTGCGGATTTGTTAGTTGAGGTATTTGCATTAATTGCAATATGTGAAAATACTCTGTTTTTATCAATAGAGCCATGAGTATGTAATTTTTTTGCAGGTATGTATACAATATCTCCTTCAGACAGATTGATTTTATCTGTTTTTTTGATGAGAAATTTTGATTTACCATTTCCTGATTTTAAATACATTTGAAGACTACCTATTCCTTTGGTAGCAATTAGGATTTGACCTCCAGTGTGAGTGTGTAATTTAGTTCGAGCTCCGTTTTGAAATGTAACATGAAAAATTTTCTGTTCTTGAGATTCAACTATACTTGATAGTTCTTGCAAAAGTACTTGTCCTGTAAAGTAATCTGGATTAACTTTCATTTCTTTTGTTTTTGCATGTATGCTAATTTTTTTCAAGATGCAGATTTTCATGTTTGAATTCTAGATAAACCTAATCTTTCTTTAGTTTCTTTTTTTGTCGTTTTTTCTGATAGTATGCAGAGTCAAATCCCTTATCTTGACCTTTCATGAATTACCTTTAGAAAATCTATGAATTAAGAATTTCCAGTAGATTATTCAGTGTTCTTAGTTTTATGACTTTGTCCTTCTGTAAATGTTCTCAAACTCTTTGCAAAGATTGTATGCAATATTTTGTATATGAGAAATTTCTGTTACAGTTTTTTTACCTTTAGCTACCTCCCTCATTATAGTCATACATTTTTGGGTTTGAGTTGGGGTTGGGGATTCAGAAGAACTCCAAATGGTAAAGCATTCATCAAAATCAAAACAAAACTTTAGAACTATTACCTCCCAATCTTCTGAGGTCTGTGGAATTTTAATTGAATCTGCTAGTTCTTTAAACTCATTTTTTCTATCTCTAAGGAGTAAATTAAGTGACTCCCGAGATTTTGATTCCTCAAAACCTTCCAAGAGGTTGAAACGATTCATAATATTAGCTCTGATTATGAATTTAAATACGTTAGTGGACTAGTTTAGAAAAATCCTATTTATTACACATAAACCAACCAAAGCTAAATTGAAGATTGCGATAATGGGTATGGGTGTGGCTGGCAGCTATCTTATGGCCAGATTAAAAAACTCTGAACATACAGTCGTTGGATACGAGCGTGCAAAAAAAGAAAAGCATGATTCCATTTGCGCCTGGGGTACAATCAAAAGTACAATGACTGAGCTGTGCAACAAGGTAGGAGTAGATTTTTCAAAATACGTTATCCATGATGGAAAAAAAATGCATGTAATAATGAATAGCAAAACTGAGTTTGACATTGGTCTTCATGGATTATGCACATATAATAAAATTGGATTAATTCAAGATTTCATAAAAGATTGTGATGTTAGATATGGAGAGGCACCAAATCTAGAACAGCTGGAATCAGAATACGACCTAATCGTTGACTGTACAGGATTTCACAGAATGTATCTGCCTAAACTAGAAAAAGATTTTTTCCTACCTACATATGAATACAAAATAGAATACCAAGATAAAGTTCCCTTTGATGATTTTCTAATAAAGCCATTTCCAGGAATGAGTGGATACTTTTGGTACTTTCCCCTAGGAGAAAAGCTAGCCCACATTGGTGCAGGCGATTACAATAAGCAGCATGTAGAAGAAACAGACAAGTTCTTCAAAAAGTATGGTGGAAAAATAACAAAAACTGTAGGAAGGCCTATCAGACTAGCAACACCAGACCTTTGCAAGCCATTCTATCACGACAAAGTAGTAGGAGTTGGCGAGTCAATTGGAACTGTATACCCACTATTAGGTGAGGGAATAATCCCAAGTATGATTTGTGCAGATATCTTTCTTGAACACATGACTGATCCAAAAAAATATGAAAAAGCAGTAGACGATTACTATAAGATTTACGGCAAGGTATTCAAGTTTGTTAGAAAAAAGATTCACAAAAACTTTTCCATCATAAAATCACTAGCTGATGTCCTAGCTATTTTCCGTTACATGAAAAAGAATGAAGAAAGGTTTGGAATGGAAATTCACATGCGTGATCTAATGAAAGTAGCCAAAGCATAATTTTTTGCAAAATGGGATATTATAATACAAAAAAAGGAATAGAAGAGTACATCTTACGTTCACAAGACTGGAAAGGTCCAAAGATAGACAAAATATTAAAAAAATACCTTCCAAAACATGCAGCCTTACTTGAGCTTGGTATGGGCCCAGGACGAGATTTTGAGCTTTTGCAAAAAATCTACCAATCTACTGGTTCTGATAAATCAAAAAGGTTTCTAGAGCGATACAAAAAGACACACAAAGATTCCAAGCTTGTAAAGCTTGATGCAATTACCATCAGAACCAACAAAAAATTTGACTGTATCTTCTCAAATCGAGTGCTACATCATCTAACAAAATCTGAGCTAAAAAGATCTTTAGCAAGACAAAAAGAGGTTCTAAATCAAGATGGAATTGCTTTTCATACATTCTGGAAGGGAAAAATTACAGAAAAAAAGAGGGGATTGCTCTTTATTTACTATCAAAAAGAACAGCTAAAAAAAATTCTAAAACACCACTTTGATGTTTTAGAGTTAGAAATATTTTCTGCTGATGAAAAAAATGATTCAATCTATGCTGTTCTTAGGAAGAATTAACCAAAGTTAACTGAACCAAAACCCTCACGAATAGTTCTAGCAGATTTCATATTATAATCATAAATAATTTTAGAATAGTCATCTAAAACCTCCTTCATCTGATCTATAGAATCTGCAAGATAAAATCCAGGGCAATCGCCTGTAAATTGAAATGTTGCATGTACACGAGCAGCACCTTTTTCGTTTTGTAGCCAAGTAGAAAATGGATAAAGATAACAAACTCCAGGTCTGTCAGGATGCATACTGCATCCCCCTTTGTCATCTAGGAATCTACATGAGATGTGTGTTCCATCATCAGATTCTGTTTCGTTTTCTTTTCGTTTTAGATTAATTGTAGTCATAGAAGTTATATCTCCTGATGGTCCTTTTTCATTCCAAGAAGCAACTAGTGTTTCTTTTTTTATAAAATCAGAGATTTTTTCATACTTTAATCCCTTACCTATGGTAATCAAATCTTCAGAAGTTAAAGGAAGTCTACCTTGTCTATCACAACAATTATGACAATCAGGCCAGTAACATTTCCACAAGACAAATTTTTTATCATTTATTAAAAATGGAATATGAAATATCACATCCTTGACTTTTTCAGTATGATCTGCAATATCAGAACGTTTTCCTAAAACAAAATCACGAAGTACAGGATCTATCTCCCAATCTTTTTCCAAAAGGGTCAGAGATTCTTCAATTTCTTTTTGAGACAAC